>JBJTRH010000222.1:0-3847 GCA_046076065.1 Planctomycetaceae bacterium
GCTGGCCCGGCAGGGGCGTCGTGCCGGCCACGGTCTGGCGGGGGCTCGCCCCGCGGAACACGAAGCCGCGAATCGTGTTGTAGCCGCCCGCGAAGAAGTTGTCGTAGGCCGGCGTGTTGGATCCCGACACCCCGAGCACCGAGCCGATCGACAGCACGTGGCGGCCCGAACCGTCCGGCCGCTCGTTGAGCAGGAAATACTGCCGCGCCTCCGCGATGCCGCGCGGGTAGACGAACGTGCCGATCACCTGCTCGAACTCGAACGTGGCCAGGTGGCCCTGGGTGGGCAGGAACGGGCTGTCGCGGGTGTCATGCACGAGGCCGGCGCTGAAGCCGTAGACCGAGTTCGTGCCCAGCATCTCGTTGATGGCGGGCGTGAGGATCCGCGGATTGAAGACGTCGACACTCTCGCCACGGAAGCCGGTGTTGACCGAGAGGTCCGGGGCGAACTGGAACTGGTAGCCCAGCCCGATGCGACCGCCCGTGCGGGCCTCGGCCCAGTCGTAGAAGTAGCGCGTGAAGTAGGAGGCCGAGAGGGACAGGCCGATGCGGGTGTCGAACAGGTACGGCTCCTGGAACGTGGCCATGTATCGCTGCAGCTGCGTGCCCGGGGCGGCCTCGAGCCGGAACCGCTGGCCGGCGCCGCGGAAGGCCGTGCCGTTCTTGATGTCGTCCCAGCTCCGGGGCAGGCGGAGGATGTCGAAGTTCTGCTCGTCGACCACGATGTTGCCGACGAGGCCGGCGTTGGAGTTCACGCCGGCACCGATCATCAGCCGGCCGGTCTGCGTCTCCTCCGCGTCGACGTCGACGATCACGTAGGGCTCGTTGCCGGGGAAGACCTGCAGCGGGTCGGCGGCGAAGTCGGGCACCATGCCCGGCTGCTGGAATGCCGGCGGCTGATTGGGGTCGAACTGGGCCACCGGCGTGGCGCCGAAGGGCCCTCCACCCGCGACCGCCGGCTGGAGGATTGGCGGCTGGCCGGGCGGAACGCCGCCGGGAAACGCGGGGGCCACCGGCTGAGCGACGGTGTAGACCGGGGCCGCGGGCGCGACGGTGCGGCCATAGTCGATCGCCGTGGGGGCCGCGGGCGCCAGCGCCGCGCCTCCCCAGGCGGGCTGTGCCGGAGGGGCCACGCCGGGCCACGGCTGCGCGGGCTGCTGCACGACCGGCACCTGGAACGCGCCCTGGGGCGGAACCGCCGGCTGGCCGACGGCCGGTTGACCCGCGAACGGCTGCGGCGGCACCGCCACCGGATACGCCGGGCTCTGCCCGCGCCACACGGGCTGCGCTGCCATGGCGGCGGGCGCGGCGGCCGCGGGCGGCTGGGCCTCGGTCTCCTCGGCCGCGGCGCTCCACGCTCCTTCGAGCACGAGATCCAGCACCGCATCGCCCTGGTCATCGGGGCTCTGGCCGCGGAATCCCGGCGGCCGCGCGGGCTCCGGCTCGCGGGCCACTCGGGTGTCGCCCGGCTCCGGCTTCGAGAACACGATCTTGGGCCCCTCGCCCTTCGACGCGTCGGCGAGGAACAGGCTGCTCGACTTCAGCCGCCGCTCGTCGTCGCGGAGCTTGCGAATGTCGAGGATGTCGCCCGGCCGCAGCGAGAGCCGGTTGAGCACGGTGCTGTGCCGGGTGTGCGGATGGTCGCCGCGGATGCGGATGTTGATCTTGCCGACGCGGTACCGCTGCCCCTCGGAGATGTTGTAGACGAGGTCGAGCTGACCCGGCTCCTCCAGGAACCGCGGATCGGCGCGAATGTCGGCAAACACGAAGCCGCGGCCGCCGTAGATGTCGCGGATCAGGTTCAGGTCGGCGTCCATCTTCGACTGGTTGAAGTGCTCGCCCCCCTTGAGCTTGATGTCGCGCTCGAGGAACTCGTTCTTGAACTTCGTGTTGCCGATGAAGGAGACGTTGCGGACCGTGTAGCGCGGCCCCTCGTTGATCACGAACGTCAGGTGCGTCCAGTCGCGGTTGCCCTCGTGGACGACCTCCACCTCGCGGCCCACCTTGGCCTGAAAGAAGCCCAGGCTCCGGTAGTAGGCGGTGAGCGTCTCGACGTCCTGCTCGACCACCTCGCGGTCGATGTTGCCGCCGATGAACCAGAGCACGCCCGGCTTCGACTTGATCTGTGTCAGCAGCCGCGCATCGCTGGCGATCGTGTTGCCGACGAAGCTCGTCCACAGGGCCTTGCGATTGCGGCCCTCGTCGATGAGGAACACCGCACCCTTGTCGCCCTGCTTGTCGCCTTCGACGGTGGTGACGCGGGCGGCGTCGAAGCCCTTCTCGTGATAGTGCGACTCGATCCGCCGCCGGGCCTCCTCGACCACGTAGGGATCCATGGCGTCGCCCACGTCGATCTCGGCCTTCTTGCGGAGCGTGCGGGTGGTGACCCGCTCGTTGCCGACGTACTTCACGTAGCGGAGCATCGGCCGCTCCACCACCTGAAAGACCACCACGATCCCCTCGGCGACGCGAACGTACTTGGGATGCACGTCGACGAACTTCCGCGACCGGTGGAGCGTGCGGACATCCTCCTCGATCGCCTGGGCGTCGAAGATCTGTCCGGCGCGGGTGACGAGCTTCGGCAGCTTCGACACGTCGGTGGCGTGATTGCCCTCGATCCGCACCTCCACGATCACATCGGCGGCGGCCGGCGTGGCCGGCGCGGCGGCGACGGGGGGCAGCGGGAGGGGCTCCGCCGCCGGCTGGGCGAAGCCGACCGCCGTCGCGAGGCCAAACGCCGTCGCCAGCGCGGAAAGCAGCCGACCGGGGATGCCGTTGATGATCACGCGGATGGCCATGGAGGGAGCGGTCGCCGGGAGACACCGGCGAAAGCCGCGGAGAAATAGCTGACCGGCGGCGGCGGCCACAAGCCGAAAACAGCCGCCGCTGCCGCGGGCCGCAGCCCGCGGGTTGGGTCGCGGAAAACGTCCCGTCGGCAGGCCCGCCACCGCGTCTTGCCCAGACCACGATCCTTGACTCCCCCGCGCCAGCCGCTGTAGTTTTGATGGGTTCCCGCGAAATTGCTCGGGAATCACGCGGTGCCCGCGTCCCCCCGGTCCTCGGCTCTCCAGGCCGCCGGCCCCCCAATGCCGCCGATGGTCATCGATCTGCGTCGCGCCGAGGATGCCCGCGACGTGGTGCATCGGGCCGTGCAGGCGCTCGCCGAGGGGCAGTCGGTGGCCTTTCCCACCGAGACCGACTACGTCGTGGCCGTCGCCGCCAGGCATGCCGCGGCGGCCGAGCGGCTCCGTGCGGCATCGGCGGTGCCTGCGGACGAGCCGCCGCTTACGCTCGCGATGAAGAGTGCCGACGAGGTCCTCGACTGGGCTCCCGCGATGACGTCCGTGGGACGCCGGATGGCGCGGCGCTGTTGGCCGGGACCCGTCGCCATGATCCTGCCGGACGACCATGCCGAGAGCCTGGTCCATCGCCTGCCGGCGGCATCGCGGGCGGCACTCGTCGCGAACGGCCGCCTGCGGGTGCGCGTGCCGGGTCATCCGATGGTGTCCGACTGCATGCGCATGCTCGCCGGTCCGGTCGTCCTGGCGGAGACGGTGGGAGAGGGACGCATTCCCGCCGTGACCGCCGGGGAGGTGCTCGAACGCGCCGAGCCGGGGCTCGCGCTCGTGATCGACGACGGTCGCGCGCGGTACGCGCAGCCCGTCTCGACCGTGGAACTCGTCGGGAGCTCGTTCCGGATGGTGCGTCCCGGCGTCGTCAGCGAGGAGACGATGCGCCGTCTCGCGAGCCTCATGGTGCTCTTCGTCTGCACCGGCAACACGTGCCGCAGCCCGATGGCCGAGGCGAGCTTCCGAAGGATGGCCGCCGAGCGGCTCGGATGCGAGATC
>JBJTRH010000223.1:0-35799 GCA_046076065.1 Planctomycetaceae bacterium
GGCCGCGGTGGCGTCGGCGGCGGTCACGCTTGTGCCGTCGTTGTGGTCGGCGCCTGTCGAGGGGGCGCTGGTGAAGTCCATCGTCGTTGGTCGGGCCGTGGCGGCGCCCGACATCCGCAGCGGCTTCGTCGCGGACCTGCCCGCCGGACTCGTCCGCCTGCTCGACCGGTCGCCGGACGTGGCGGCGGAGCAACTCGGGGCATCGCTTGCGGCCGGCTGGCGGCCTGACGCGGCGACGCTCGAGGCTTGGAAGCTACAGTTTCAGGCCGACAATGCGGCGTTGCTCACCGCGATGCTGCGGGCGGCATGTCCGATGATGCCGCCGTCGCCCTGACCGTGTCCGCCAGCGCCAGTTGGAAGTCGGTGAGCGGGTACCGGCCGAACAGCCGGTCGTAGGTCTCGGTCGATCCGTAGAACGTCATCGCCTCACCGGCACGGTAGGGCAGTGCTCCCCAGCGGAGTTCACCGCGGCCAACGATGCCTCGGATCGTCTCCCCCACCGAACGGATGGTTCGCGGCTGCCCGGAGCACAGGTTGACGGTCTGGCCGCGGGCACGCTCGGGAGCGTCGAGCATGCGGCGGATCATGCCGCACACGTCATCGACGGGGATGAGGTCGCGGGTCTGCTCGCCCGCGGTCAGGTCGAGGGTGCGGTCCTCGAGGCAGGCGCGCACGACGTCCGGCACCAGCAGGCCCGGCCGTTGGCCCGGGCCGAAGGTCAGAAACGGCCGCACCCAGCAGACCGGCCGGCCGAGAAGGCGTCCGGCGAGCAGCACGCCCTCACGCGCCGCGTTCTTCGCCCACCCATAGGGGGAAAAGCAGACAGGGCTCTGGTCTTCCCGAAACGGCGGGACGCCGTTGCCGTATTCCTCGCATGACCCGAAAAACACGCCCAGCCGGACCGTCTCGGGCAGGCTGCGGGCGACGGTGAGGGCGGGGATCACCGTGTCGGCGATCTGTGCTTCGAAGTCACCCAGGTCGCGGCCCGGACGGGTGCGGCTCGCCAGATGAATGACGAACTCGGGCGCCACGCGGGCCATGGTTTCCGCCACGAAGCCCAGGTTCCCGCAGTCGCCCACATGCCACGCGTCAACCCCACCGTCTCCGGGGCGGCGGGCCATGCCATGCAACTCCATGCCGGCCGCCGTAAGATGGTGGATTAGGTGCTGGCCGATGAAGCCGCCGGCGCCCGTGACGAGGACCCGCGGCCGACCGGTGGCACGGTGGGACTTGGACAGCATGACCATGGTGCCCCTCGCGGGGGCTGATTCGAATGACGCCGCGACGAAAAATCCTGATGGTAGCCGCGGCATGCCATCCCGACCAAGGATCTGAGCCCGGGTTGGGCTGGAACTGGTCGGTTCGGCTCGCCGACCACCATGACATCACGGTCATCACCGGCGATTTCGAGGGCAGCCAGGCGGCCATCGAGGCCCGGCTCCGCCAGGATCCCGCGCTCGCGTCGCGCATCCGATTCCACTTCCTGCCGTGGTTCGAAGCCCCGTCGTCGGGCGTGCGGGCGTGGCTCTGGAACTACTACCAGCCACTCTACTATGCCGCGTATGAGCACTGGATGCGGGATGCCTATGCCGTGGCGGAACGGCTGGTGCGCGACGAGGGGGATTACGACCTCTGCCATCAGCTCAACATGATCGGCTTTCGTGAGCCTGGGTATCTCTGGCAACTGCCGCTGCCTTTCGTGTGGGGGCCGGTGGGCGGGACGCAGAACGTGCCCTGGGGAATGCTGGCCTCGTTAGGGGCCGTCGAAGGCTCACGGCACGTGTCGCGGAACGTCATCAACGAATACCAGAAGCGGTTCTCGTCACGATTCCGGAATGCCCTCGCACGGGCCGATTCGGTGATCGCCGTCGCGAGCGACACCGCCGACACACTGAAGCGCTTGCATGGTGTCGACAGCGAGGTGATCGCCGCTGCGTTTGGATCGGCGAAGCACGAGCGCGGACGTGCACGACGGCCCGGCGACACGCTGCGCTTCGTCTACACCGGTCAGCATCTGTCGCGCAAGGGAGTGCCGTTCGCACTCCGGGCGCTCGCGAGCCTCGATTCCAGTCGGCCGTGGGTGTTCGATGTCGTCGGCTCGGGCGTGATGACGGCATCGTGGAAGCGACTCGCGGAGCGGCTCGGGATCGCCAGCCGGGTCGTCTTTCATGGATTCGTGACGCGGGAGCGGCTGTTCGATGTCCTCGACGAGGGCGACGCCTACGTGTTTCCCTCGTTGCTCGAGGGATGGCCGGCGTCCATCGCCGAGGCTCTGTCCCTCGGCCTGCCGGTCGTCACCACGGATCACCAGGGCATGCGCGACATGGTGACGCCCGACTGCGGCATCCTCGTCGATCCCTCGCGGCCGCAGCGGCTCGTCGATGGGTTGGTCGAGGCCTTTGAACGACTCACGGCCGACCCCGCCCTCGTCACTCGGCTGTCGGAGGGCGCGCTGCGGCGGGCCGAGGAGATCAGTGCGGAACGGCAGATTCCGGCGGTGCTGAACACCTACGAGCGGGCGCTCGTCGGCTCCGGGAGTGGGCCCGCGGCCGGCCACACCCGCACCTAACGGGGCGACGCCACCCGCGTTGCCCCCGGCCCGGTGAGCGGTTCGCGGACGTCCTTGAAGGCATTGCCGCGGACGACGGCCCCGGCGACATCCTTGCCGACGCGGATTCCCTGCGGCGACGCGTCGATGGAGTTTCCCTCCACCACGACGTCCACGAGCGTGCCGTCCAGCGAGATGATCGCCTGGTCGTCGAGGGTGTTTCCCCGGATCACCACGGCGCGGGCCAGCGGCCCGGCATACACCTTATCGTTGCCCGTCGTCGCCACGCCGATCGAGGCGGGGCCCGCCACTCTCGCTCCGTAGCCGCTGCCGCCGGTGACAGTGTTGTCGATGAACTGACAACGAAGGACAGGATGCCAGCCCCAGCCGTGCTGGCTCAGGCCCCAGGCCAGAAGCCCGTCGGCACGCGAGGTGACGTTGTCGGCCACGATGACGTCGGCCGCCGACCCGTAGAGCTGCAGCGGCCCTGCGTCCTCGATCCTGTTCTCCACGAAGATGCTGCGGCCGCGGAAGGGCACGATTGACACGAGCGACGTGTCGTCGAGGGGCACGTCCCAGGCGCGGTCGACCACCCATTCGCGATCCCTGTGCCCGGTCACGTAGCGATACTGACCTGCCCCCGTGCCGTCGAGCACGTAGACCACGCCGCCGCGATAGTCGGTGTGCGGCGTCGGCGCGTAGTCCTTGAACACCGGATCTCCGTGAAGATGGAGCCGATCGCCCTCCGCGGTCACGGTGCCGAAGTACGCGCCGCCGTCGCCGTCGAGGGTCAGGGCCTCGCGGTCGATGGCGTAGACGTCGTGCGTGTGGTTGCGGGCGTAGAAAACGTTCTTGGCGAAGTTGTTCCAGTAGGTCGAGATGCCGTTGCCGCCGGCGGTCGAGCCCATGCCTACTAGTTCGTTGTCCTCGAAGACGAGCCGGTCGACGTTCTCGAACAGATGCCCCTGGTAGCCGTAGGCGATCCGGTTGCCGGCCACCACGCCGAACCACGGCCGGGTCTTGCCCGCGAAGCCGTGGGGATCGACGGCGATCACCTGTCCCGAGCCCCAGAGATCGCAGTCGGTGATCTGAAAGTTCTTGCCGACGACGCGGATGACCCGTCCCTCTCCGACCTCCCGGGGCGCCGCGCGGCCACGATGTACTTTCCCCGGTCCGACGTGCATGAAGAAGGCATTGGCTCGCACCCGGACCCGTCGCATGCGAAACCGCTGCGATGCATGGCTGCTGTCGATGACCGTCGCGTGCCGACGGCAGTAAATCGAGAGATCCTCGAGCGCCGCGTCGTCGGCCGTGATCAGGGCCTCCGGGGGCGTCTCGAAGTCGGGCCACTGGAGCGCGACGGCGTCGGGATCCTCGCCCTTAAGCAGCGTGCGCGGCGGGATCGTGATCGGGCCGCGCATGTCGTAGATACCGCGGCGCAGAAGGACGACACCCCCGCCGTTGCGGGCGGCCCGCTGCAGCGCCGCCGCCACGGTCTTCTCGTCGCCGTCGCCGGAGGGCGTGGGGGTCACCTCGAAGACGTCGCGTTTCCAGGCGACGAGCGGGACGATCTGCACGAATCCCGCGGACCGGCGGCCGCGGGAGCCGCCGTATCCGTTGGACACGATGACCTCGTGACGCCCGCCGGGCAGGTCCTTCGGCATGTCGGCCCGCAGTTCCCACCGGGATTGGGCCGCGAGTTTCAGCGGACGCTCGGCGCCCGAGTCGTCGCGGAGCACGAGTGATGCCTCGCGATCGAACCCGAGGCACGTGCCGAACACCCTCAGCCATCCGCCCTGCGTCGCCTGCTGCCCCTCGTCGCCCTGGAGCCACCATGGATCGGCCGCATTGACCAGCAGTTCGTCCCCGGTCTCGCCATCCCCCTTCGCGCGCACCGCGTAGACGCCCGCCGCCAGGGAACGCGGGACGACGATCTTCACGGAGTGCGCTGATGGCTGGATCGCGGGGCACTGCGTCCAGGCGGGTTCCGCCTCGGCCACGCCGGGTTCCTCGTCGGGAACGCGTCGAATATCGATCGCTGCGACGCGTGCAAGGCCACCGCCGAGGATCAGGAGTGTGTCGCGCGGCGCGGCCGGTGCCGCCGCCCAGAAGAGAACCGGGGGCCCGGCAGCGGCCATGCCGGACATCGCCAGGCAGGCCGCCATCAGCATCACGCCGCGCCCACGTCGCTGGCGGGCACACGCGCGAACCATCATGGCCATGGCGGCCGACTCCGATTTCATGCAAAAACGACCCGGGCGTATCATACCCAGAGTGGTGACGGTGGTCGCGAGGAGGCAGGTGGTGGCTCGAATCAGCGCCCGCGGGATGGTGCTCGTGGTGGCGTTCGCCTGGGCCGCGTCGGCGGCCGTGGCCGATCCGCCGCTTCCGGTCCCGGCGGCCGAGAGCATGGCTCGCTCCCGGGCAACGGTCGAGGACGTCTTTGCCGACGACATCGACGACGCCACGACGCCGGCCGAGAAGTCGGCACTGGCGCGACGGCTCGCCGAGCGGGCCGCTGCGACGAGCGACCCGAGCGACAGGTTCGCGCTCCTGGCCATGGCGGTCGACAAGGCCATCGAGTCCGGTGACGTGGCCGTGGCGTCCGGGTTGATCGACCGGGTCCCCAGGGAGTTCATGCTGCCGACCGAGGAGTGGAGGCTCGACGCGACCACGCGGCTGGCAGCCAAGGCCGGCCCGCAGGGAGCGGCCGAGGTCACGGATCTCTTTCTCGCGATCGGCAGGGATGCGCTCGAGTCGGGGGCCGAGGACGTCGTGTCGAAGGCTTCATCCCTCGCATTGGTTTCGGCCCGCCGAGCGAAGGATGCCGATCGTGCCGCCCAAGCCACGAGGCTCCAGCAGCGGCTCAGAAAGCGACAGGCCATCGACAAGGAGGTTCGGCCACTGCTCGACGCAGTTGCCAAGGATCCCACCGACGAGGATGCCAACGCCGCGGCGGGCAAAACGCTGTGCCTCAAGGCTGAGCGATGGACGGAAGGGCTGCCCTTGCTCGCCAAAGGGGGTGACCGCGATCTGCGGGCGATCGCGATGGCTGAAATGAAGATCGGTGACTCGCCAGCACGGCGACTCGCCCTCGCCGACGCCTGGTGGGAGTGGTCGGAATCCCAGAAGCCGCCGTGGAAGTTCACGGGAAAGGCGCGGGCCGGCCATCACTACGAGCGAGTCGTGAACTCCCTGAACGGACTCGAGCGGGCCCGGGTGGAGAAGCGACTCGCAACCGCCGCCCGCGCGGGTGGCGGTACCGGCCAGACCGTGTGGCTCGCGGAACTGCCGGAAAAGGGCGTGGCCGGCCAGGTGATGTTTTCCAAGGACGGCCAGTGCTTCGGCCGTCCGTTCACGGTGGGCGGCAAGGCCTTCCCGCACGCGATCACCGCCCTGCCGAAGGCCAAGTCGTATTCACGTGTGTCGTATGCGATTCCTCCAGCAGCGATTCGCTGCCGGGGAGCGGTCGGAATCTTCACGCCGGACACGGCGAAGCCGGGGGAGAAGCCGGCGTCACCGGTGATATTCCAGCTGGTGGTCGACGGAGACGTGGCGTGGCGGTCCCCGCCGCTCCGGAACCTCGACGAAGCGGTCTCCTTCGACGTGGACCTCGACGGCGGCCGCGTCCTGGAGTTGGAGACCTGCGTCGGTGACTCCGATTGGTGTTGCTGGGGCTCGTGGCTCGATCCGGTGTTCGTGAAGTAGGCGGTTCCGTCGTGTGCGAGTTCATCTCGATCATCGTCGCCACGAAGGACGCTCTCCCATGGCTCCGTCGGCTCGTCGCCGCGTGCCGCGCCGCGCAGCTCGACGGGGCCAAACTCGTGATCGTTGACGGTGCATCGCGGGACGGCACGGTCGAATGGCTGGAGTCCGAGGCCCCCGCGGGAGAGACGGGGGATCTGCGGTGGATGTCACGGTCCGACTCGGGGATCGCCGAGGCCTGGAACCGCGGCGTGACGGCGGCGAGAGGCGAGTGGGTCGTGTTCCTGGGGGCCGACGACCTGCCTGCCGAGGCGACTGCCTGGCGGCGGGCGGCGGACTGCCTCAAGGGCCTGTCGCCAGCCTGCGAGATCGCGGCATTTCCGATCTGCATGGTATCCCCGGCTCAGACGGTGATCGGCGAGCAGGTGCCGACGCTCGGTGCGGAGTGCGGCGAGTTCTTCGCGGTGAACACGCTGCCTCACCAGGGGGTCTTTCATCGGCGGGCGATCCTGAGCCGATTGGGCGGATTCGATGGACGCTTTCCGGTCGCCTGCGACTACGAGTTCCTCGTGCGGGCTGTCGTCGCCGGCGCGGAGGTGCGGCTCTGTGAGGGGCCGCCGCCGGTGCGCATGACGTTCGGCGGAGCGAGCAAGCACGATCCACTGGCAAACCTGCGGGAGTTTCGCCGCATCCAGGTGCTTCACGGCGTCCGTCGATTTCGAGCGCAATGGTGGTGTGCGTGGGCCCGGGCTCTGGGAAACGCATGGGGGCGGCTCGTGATCGGCGAGGCCGGGAGCCGCCGGATTGCGGACGGCGTGCGGCGGCTCCGCGGGCTGCCGGGGACGTGGACCGTCCCATGATCCGCCACGCGACAGCCAGCGTCGTCGTGCCGTGCCATGATGCGGAGGCCACGGTCGTTCGCGCCGTCGAATCGGTCGCGGCGCAGACGGTCGCGCCGGCCGAGGTCATCCTCGTGGACGACGCGTCCCGCGACGGCACGGCCGGCGTCATCGACACGCTGTGCGGGCGACGCTGGCCCTTCGTCCTCCGGGCGACGCGACTGGCGGTGAATCGCGGTCCCGGTGAGGCTCGCAACGAGGGCTGGGCGCGGGTCGCGGACGGGTCGACGTACGTCGCATTTCTGGACGCCGACGACATCTGGCTGCCCCGCAAACTCGAGTGCCAACTGGCGTGGATGGAGGCGCACGATGACGTGGCCTGGTCGGCGCACCGCTGCGGCGTGCTGGGCAGTTCCGCTGCTCCGGAGCAGGACTGCTCCGGCGTGACGGCTATGCCGATCACCCGAACATCTCTGCTGCGGAGGAACTCGGTGGCCACGCCGACGGTCGTCGTCCGTGCGGAAGTGCGCGATCGGTTTCGTCCGGGCTGGCGATGGTGCGAAGACCTGATGCTGTGGATCGACTGGCTCGATCATGGGCATCGCGGCGTGATGCTGGATGCGACCCTGGCCATGCTGGGCCGCAGGCCCAAGACGAGCGGCGGCGCCACGGGAAACCGTCGGGCGATGTACTCCGGGGAGCGTCGCGTGGTCGATACGCTCGCCAGCGAGCGACGGCTCACCCCGTTCGCGGCCTGCGCCTGGCGCGGCTATGCCTGGGTCCGCTACCTGCGGCGGCGGGTGATCGCATGACATCGTCCGCCGGCCGGGTGCTCATCGTGGTTCCGAGCGCGACGAGCTTTCGCACGTTTCTCGGCGAGGCGGCGGTCGAGTGGCGGCGCCGCGGCGGCGTGATGGCCGTTGCCACCGGACCGGACCTTGCGGGTCATGGTGGCCGAGCATGGCCCGATGGCGTGGAGCGACTCCAGATGCCCGACATCCGGCTGGGTTCGCCGCTGGGCCTCGGGCGGGCGGTGCTGGCGCTCCGCCGGCACGTGCGGCGCTGGCGTCCAGGCGTCGTGCATGCCCACTTCGCGGCGTCGGCCCTGGTGGCTGCGGCCTGTCGGGCGGTGACACCGGACGCCGCGTGCGACTGGATGGCGACCTTCCACGGCATGCACCTCACGGTCGAAGCGTCGGCTCGGTCGCGGCTCGTCGCGGCCGCGGAGCACTGGTCGGCTCGACGGATGACGCTGGTCTGCTTGCTCAATCGCGAGGATCGTGAGTCGCTTGCTCGCATCGTGCCTCCTGAGCGGATCCATCTCCACGAGGGCTGCGGCGTCGGCTGTGATCTCGACCACTTCGACCCCGCTCGCTTTCCGGAGGAGGTTCGGCGATCCATCCGCCGCGCATCTGGAATCCCGGCCGATGCGTTCGTCGTGGCATACGTGGGTCGGCAGGTCGCCTTCAAGGGCTACGACGTGGTCGTTCGTGGCTTCCTCGAGGCCGAGGCGTCGGGACTCCAAGCGTGGCTCCTGCTCGTGGGCGCCGCCGACGATGCCCACGCGTCGGGGCTTTCCGCCGCCGAGCGACTGACGGTCGCCGGACATCCGCGGATCGTGCGCGTCGGCTGGCAGGACGACGTGGCCCCCTATCTGGCCGCCGCGGACTTCAGCCTGCTGCCGAGCGTCCGGGAGGGCATGCCGGTGAGCGCCATGGAGTCGCTGGCGGTCGGCACTCCGGTCATTACGGTCGACTCCCGCGGATGCCGGGACGTTGTGCGCGACCGGGTCGACGGCCTCGTGGTGCCGGAGGCGACGGGGGCGGCCGCGGCCCGGGCCCTCCTTGCCTGCCGGGCGGATCCCGCGATCCTCGCTGGGCTTCGAGCCGGTGCCATCGCGGGAAGGGCACGGTTTGATCGGCGTCGTTTCGCGGGCGACCAAGCCGACTTATATTCAGGACTCGTGGCCGCCCGGCGCACCGCCCAAATGGGGAGTGTCCGGTGAGCCGGCTGCGAGCGGTAGACGGATTGAAGCCACGAGACGTTCGATGACCCCCAGGCCGCACACGAGTTGTGATTCCGCGCGGCCGGGCCGCGATGCGTCGCTGGCCGTGTTGGTCAACAGTTCGCGAGGCTACCGGGACTGCTGGTTCCCGTTCTTCCGCCTCCTGGAGCACTACTGGCCCGAGTGCCGCTTCCCGCTCTACCTGAACGTGGAGGAGGGTTCGTATGAGCATCCTTCGTTGGACGTCCGCTGCCTGACGCACCCGCCCCGGGCGTCCGGTGGCCGGATGCCGTGGAGCGATCAACTGCTCGCATCGCTCGACATGATCCCCGCGCGGTACGTGCTGTACATGCAGGAGGACTACTTCCTTGACGCCCCGGTGGATCACGGACGTCTCGACGAGTGCCTGACGGTGGCGGTCGCCTCAGGTCTTGGGTGCGTGCACCTCACGCCCTATGGCTCGCACGGCGGCGCTCGTCCGGCGGAACTCCCCTACCTCGTGGACGTGCCCCGGATCTCGCAGTATCGCTTCTCGACTCAGGCGGCGATCTGGGACAAGGCCGTGCTGGCGTCGTATGTCCGCCCCGGTGAATCGGCCTGGGAGACGGAGATCCTCGGGACCATCCGCTCGTGGAGCCGTCCCGAGCCCGTCCGGTCGGTCGTCGAGGTGCCCGCCGGTGAAGGTGGCCCGATCATGTCGTACACCGGCACCGGGATTATCCGGGGGAAGTGGCACCCGGCGCTTCCGCCCCTGTTTGCGAGCCACGGCTTGGACATCGATTTTTCGCATCGTGGGTTCTACGACTTCCCGTCCCGGTGGGGCACGCGGTCGCGGATGCTGCGTTCACTGGCGTCTCGACCTTATCGGCCGTTGGCGGCCCTGCTTGGCCGCTGAGGCCAGCCCCGTTCAGTCGTCCTCCCAACAAGGTTCAGCCATGACGGGTTCCCGACTTCGCCGCCTCTTCCTGCCGTGGAGAAACGGGGTGTATCGGCTCTGCCCGCCGTTGCAGGCGGCCGTCAGCCGCATGGATTTCTGCCTGAGACATCTTCCCCGGCTGTCGCGCCGCGGCTGGTCCTCGCCCATGCCGCCCCTCCTCAAGCGGGCGTTTCTGCGCGGCATCGCCCGCGATGCCGCCGCGCGGAACTTCGTCGAGACCGGCACGTACCTGGGCGACACGTCCTGGGAATATCGCAACGACTTCGAACGCATCGATTCGATCGAGGTCGAGTCCTATCTTCACGACCAGGCGATGCGTCGCTTTCGCGGGATGCCGCACGTGACGATTCACCGGGGCGATTCGGCCGTCGTGCTCCCCGCGATCGTGCCCACCCTCCGAGGCACGACGCTGTATTGGCTCGACGGCCACTACTCCGCGGGCATCACCGGCGCCGGGGTATCGCACTGCCCGGTGTTCGCGGAACTAGAGGCGATCTTCTCCCGTTCGCAGGATCCATTCGTGATCGTGATCGACGACGCCCGCTGTTTCGGGACCGACCCGGCGTATCCGACCGTCGAGGACGTCCGCGGCCGGGTGGCACAGCTCTCGGGCGGCAAGGCCTCCGTCACGGTCGAGAACGACATGATCATCATCCGTCCATCACGGGAAGAGGCGTGATCCGTGGACCGGTCAGGCCCGAACGCCCCGATGGCCCCTCCAGTCGAGATGATCCGCGGGCTCCCCGTGTCAGCGCGGACCTTCGACGACACGGTCCGGTTGCTGACGGCGTGGGTGGAGCATCGCGGCGGCACGCGGTCCTTCGCATGCATCAACGCGCATTCCGCCGAGGTGGCGCACCGCGACCCGCGATTCATGGAGGCTCTCCGGGCGGCCGATCTGCTCGTCGCGGACGGGGCGGGCATCGTGCTGGCGTCGATGATCCTGGGAGGCCACATCCGCGAACGGGCGACCGGCCCGGACCTGTTCATGGCGGTGTCCCGGGCCCTCGACCGCCTTGGCGGCCGTTCCGTTTTCTACCTCGGCGGGACTCCCGAGACGCTTGAGCGGATCGCGACGCGTCACCGCCGGGAGTTTCCCAACCTGGCGATCGCCGGACTGCTCGCGCCACCGTTTCGGGCGGCGTTTTCGGCCGAGGATCTCGCGTCGATCGACGCTGCGATCCACGCGGCCGCCCCCGACGTTCTGTGGGTGGGGCTTGGAGCTCCGAAGCAGGAGAAACTGCTCCTCGATCTCCGGCCTCGGTTGGCCGTGCCGCTCTGTGGGCCCGTGGGGGCGATGTTCGACTACTTCGCGGGCAACGTACCCATGCCACCGAGGTGGGTGGAGCGGTGTGGCCTCCATTGGCTGTACCGCCTGATCAGGAATCCTGGCCGCCTCTGGCGACGAAATCTCGACAGTCCTGTTTTTCTCGCACGCGTCACGTGGGACCGCTTTCGGGAACGCCGGAAGCATTCAGCGCAAGGCCGATGACTGCCTCGCGTGGTCCGGAGCACGAGAGGGGATGCGCGACACGTAGTCGCCGAGGGCTACGAGAAGGAGCGGTTTCATCCAGTACGTATGGCCGTGGCCGGTGACGAAGTCCGACCACAGCCTGCGGACGGCGTGTCCATCGAGAAACGGGATGTCTGCGGTGACGGACACCGCAGTCTCGCACGACTCCCGGAGCTGCGTGTGCAGCCAGTCGTTCACAGGGAGCGAAAAACCAGTCTTTGGTCGCTGCAGCACGTGCGCTGGAAGGACGTCCTTGAGTGCGTGTCGCAGCAGCCGCTTGCCAGGGCCCTTGCCGACGGACTGCAGATGCCCCGGAATGCGACCGGCGAGGTCGAGGATCGGCCGGGCTACAAACGGAACGCGGAGTTCCAGCGAGTGCGCCATGCTGTTGCTGTCGGTGTCGCGAAGCAACGTGTTGCCCATGTAGAGGTAGGTTTCGACGCGCGAGACGATCACGAATGGATCGCCCGTGTCGATGCCGAGGTCGCCGTGAGCCTTGTCGGTGAGATAGTCGGGCCGGAGCCCCAGATCGGCTGCCCGCAGGCCCAAGCTGGCGAGGGTCGGGGCTGGCAGGAACTGCTTCAACTCGATGCTCAAGTCGGCCGTTCGGCCGGAACTCTCCGCCAGCGATGCCACGCGGCTTCGGTAGCGCTCCGGGAACAGGGGCTGAAGGGCCGCCGCCATCAGCCGTCGCGCGGGCCGGGGAAGAGTCGATGCGATTCGAAGCAACGGCGATAGTTGGCGCACGCGGCGGAAGTTCGCATAGCCGCCGAACAATTCGTCGGCGCCGAGCCCAGAGAAGGCCACGGTGGCACCTGCCTGCTTGACGGCGCCGCTGACGATGAACGAGTTGAGCCCGTCCACACTCGGCCTATCAGCGGCGGCGAGCCAACGATCCCACCAGTCGCGAATCGAGGCGGCGTCGATCACGATCTCCGTGTGATCGCTGCGCAGCAGGCGTGCGGTTTCACGGGCGGCTTCGAGTTCGGAAGGCATCGACGCGCTCTCGAAGCCGACGGAGTACGTCGCGATCCGGCCGGTGCGGGAGGCGAGCGTCGCAAGGGCTGTGCTGTCGATCCCTGCCGAGAGAAAGAAACCAGTTTTGACGTCGGCTGCGAGATGGTTGGAGACGACCTGCTCGAGCGTCGTGCGGAGGCCGCCGACCGCTTCTGCCTCGTCCAAGGAGCGGTCCACGGGAGGAAAGCGCCAGAAGCGTTGGGGAACCTCGGCTCGGACGAGACCCGATGAGGGGTACATACCGAACCACTGCTTGGTGCCGCACGCCATGGAGCGGATGTCGCGGTGCACCGTCAGCGGATCCTGCGGGGCCCCGTACATGAGAAAGCCCGCCACGCCCGCGGGATCGAGATCGGGGGCGACCAGTCCCGATGCCAGCAAGGCACGAATCTCGCTTGCGAACACGAGTCGCTCGGGAGAGGTGGCGAGATACAGGGGCTTGATGCCGACGGGGTCGCGTGCCAGGAGCACGCGTTTCGACGCGGCGTGGTAGTAGGCCAGGGCGAACATGCCCTCGACCTCCTCGAGCGCCCTATCTCCCCACCTCACGAGTGCCGTCAGCAGCACCTCGCTGTCGCCGGTGCTCACGAACCGAGCCCCTTCTGCCATCAGCCGCGAGCGCAGATGCCGATAGTTGTAGATCTCCCCGTTGAACACCAGCCAGTCCCCCGACGGTCGATGGACCATCGGCTGGTGCCCGGCCGTCGAGAGGTCGAGGATCGACAGTCGGCGGAAGCCGAGTCCAAGCAGGGGGCCGTCGGGGTTCGGCGTGAGGGATATCGCCTCGTAGCCTTCGTCGTCGGGGCCGCGATGCACCATCGCGGCCATCATGCGGCGAACGGCCGACTCGACACCCTGGGGTGCCTGTGACAGAACGCCGCAGATCCCGCACATGAAAAGGTACCGCTGGGGCCGTCGACCGAACCCCTCCGACAAGGGGTCTTCACGGTTCGATCGTACACCCTGGGGCAATCGCCTGCCGGCGGCTTGCGGAACCTACATCTTCCAGGCGTTGGGCAATCCCGTAACCCGGCGAGCCCGTGGCTCAGCCGCCCGAAACTGCAGGTGACTCAGGCTGCCGTCGTGGACGGAGTTTCATGGCCCCGGCCGAATCCACGTAGGCCCGGCTGCAGTTGTCGGCGTAATTGCCCAGCGCGACCAACAGCAGTGGCTTCATCCAGTAGGTGTGGGCGCGATCCTTCTCGAACCGATTCCACAGCCGGCGGGCAGCCACCCCGTCGATGAAGGGAATGTGCCTGAGTCCGTCGATCGCAGCCTCGCAGAAGTCTCGAAGCTCGTCGTACATCCAGTCGCCCACCGGCAACGAGAAGCCGGTTTTCGGACGGTTGAGAACCGCGGGAGCGAGGAAGCCGCTCACGGCCTGCCGAAGAACCGCCTTCGGGACTCGGCCACCTGCCAGGTGGACTTCGCCGGGCGTGCGAGCTGCCTCCTCCAGAACGGCCCGGCCCACGAATGGCACCCGCAGTTCGATTGAGTGGGCCATGCTGTTCGTGTCGGCGTCGCGGAGGAGCGTGTTTTGCATATACACATAGGTTTCCACGCGGGACACAGCGAGGAATGGATCATTCCCCGCATCGGCGAGTTCCGCGTGGAGTTCGGCGGGCAGGAAGTCGTCGGGCAGGCCCACGTCGGCGGACCGCAGGCCGAGTTCCGCCAGCCGGCCGGAACCGAGGATCTGCTTCAACTCCACGGCGAGATCGATCGGCCGGCCACTCGACCGGGCGAGCATCATCAGCCGCGTGCGATACCGCAGGGGACACAGCGGAAGCAGCATGCCGGCCACCGTCTCCCGGATGGCCACGGGCAAGGCGGCCATCGCCCGGAGCAGCGAAGCGAGTCGCCGCACGCGGAAGAAGTTGGCGTAGCCGCCGAAGATTTCGTCCGCGCCCAGCCCCGAGAACGCCACCTTCGCGTTGCCTGCCTTCACGGCCTTCGTGATCAAGTAGGTGTTCAGCCCGTCCACGCTCGGCCGGTCAGCCGCCAGCATCCACTCCTCCCACGTGGCGGCGATGGTGCGGGCGCTGAGAATCACCTCGTGATGATCGCTGTCGATGAGCCTCGCCGTCTCGGCTGCGACGGGGAGTTCGGACGGCATGGTCGGGCTGTCGAATCCCACGGAGTACGTGCTGACCCGTCCGAGCTGTTCGGTGGCGAGCGTGGCGATGACCGCGCTGTCGATGCCACCGGACAGGAAAAATGCCAGCGGCACGTCCGACGCGAGATGGTCGCGAACCGTCCGCCGGAGCGTGGCGGTGAGCGACTCGGCGGCGTCGGCCGCGGAACGGCCCGGAATCGGCGCAGGGAATCTCCAGAATCGTTGCGGAGGTTCCTGGGTGACGCAGCCCGATGCGTCAAGGCTCACCCACGTCCGTGATCCGCAGGGAAACGACCGAACGTCCCGGTGCACGGTGAGCGGATCCTGCGGGGCCCCGTAGGTCAGGAAACTCGCCACGCCGGCAGGATCGAGCTCGCCAGAGATCAGTTCCGAGCTCCTCAGCATCCGCACTTCGCTCGCGAACAGGAGCCCGTGATCCGTCTGCGAAACATAGAGCGGTTTGATCCCGACCGGATCGCGTGCCAGCAGGACTCGTCGCGAACGCGCATGGTAGAACGCGAGCGCGTACATCCCGTCGAGCATCTCGAGGGCCTCGTCACCCCAGTGCACGAGAGCCTTGAGCAAAACCTCGGTGTCGCCGGTGCTTCGCACCTGCACCCGCTCCGACGCCAGCCGTTCGCGGAGCTCGCGATAGTTGTAGATCTCGCCGTTGAAGACGAGGCAGTCGTCGGTGAACGGGCTGACCATCGGCTGGTGGCCGGCCATCGAGAGGTCGAGGATCGCAAGCCGCCGGAAACCGAACGCCGCGACCGCGCCCCTCGAGTTGGGCCCCATCGGCATCTGCTCGAAGCCCTCGTCGTCCGGGCCACGATGCGGCATCGCCCTCATCATGCGCCGCACGGCGGGCACAAGCGTTTCTGGATTGGCGCCAATCGCGCCACAGATTCCGCACATCGTTGGACACCGGGGACGGATCGCACCGACCGACGACTCAAAGGTACCACTTGGCGGACGCCGATCGAACGTCCCTGCGATTATTGCGAAACCGCAATCTGCTCGGCGTTGGGGAGCATCTGCCCCGCAATCAGCGGAATCCCCGCGGTGCGTTCCGTGGCGGGAATGACGTGTGTTAGGCTCCTCCCATGCCGAGTCCCGCCCCAGAGCCCCTCACCCACAGGCCCCTCGCGATCTGGCTCGTCGATCCCCTGGACGACATCCCCGGCGAGGGCCTTCCGCCGCTGCGGTATTGGTCGCTGGCCCGGGTGCTCGCCGGGCGGGGCCACGACGTGACCTGGTGGACCGCCACCTGGAGCCACCGGCGGAAGGCGATCCGGACCGCCCCGCTCGGAATCCGTGACGACGAGGGCTTTGCGGTGCGGCTCGTGGCCGTACGGCCCTACGAGAAGAACGTGTCGCTCGCCCGGCTCGGCAGCCATCGCGACTTCGGCCGCACGTTCGAGCGGCTCGCCAGCGAGTCGGTGTCGTCGGGCCAGCTCGCCAGACCCGACATCATCGTGGCGAGCCTGCCTCCCTTCGAAGGCCCGGAGGCCGCTGCCCGGCTCGCCCAGCGGCTCGACGCCACGTTCGTGCTCGACCTGATGGACGTGTGGCCCGAGACCTTCGACCGGCTCCTGCCCGGCCCGGGCTTCGTGCGGCGGCTGCTCGCGCCTTTCTTTCTCGGATCGATGCACCGCCGACGGGAGGAGCTCGTGGCCGCTGCCGACGCCGTGTCGGCCGCCACGCAGACCTACGCCGACGCCGTGCTCGCCGCCGCCCCTGCCCCGCTGCCGAGGCATCTCTGCTACGTGGGCGCCTACCCGCAGGAGTTTCCCTCACCTCGCCGCACGGTAAACGAGGTGCCCCTGCCCGACGGCTCGACGCCCGGCCTGAGCCAGGCAGGCCCGCTCGAATGCGTCTATGCCGGCACCCTCGAGGCAGGGCAGGATCTCGACACCCTCGCCGCTGCCGCCCGCCAGCTCTCCGCCATGGGAGTGAATGTGACGGTCCACGTGGCCGGCACCGGCAGCCACGAGCCCGCGCTCCGCCGCGCTGCCGCCACGTTGGCAGGCTCCTGCCGGCTCGAGGTGCACGGTCTCTTGCCCCGCCAGAACTACGTGAGCCTTCTCTCGCGGTGCGACGTGGGGCTCGTGTGCGTCAAGCCGGAGTCGCTCGTGGCGGTGCCTTACAAAGCCTGCGACTATGCCGCCGCAGGTCTGGCGCTCGTCAACTCCCTCCCCGGCGAGTTGCAGCATCTCATCGACCGCCATGCCGCGGGCGTGCCCTACACGGCCGGCGACCCCGCCTCGTTGGCCGCGGCGATCGCCGATCTGGCGGCCAACCGGCCCCGGCTGGCCGATCTCCGCCAAGGCGCCAGGCGGCTCGTGGCGGCGGAGTTCGATCGCGAGCGGACGTTTTCCCGCTTCGCTGACTGGCTCGAGACCGTGTCGGCGTGACGAGGGGGAGCCGTACGGCTTACGCCGTTACGCTTTCGGGTGGCGGGTACTCCTCGGAGGATCTCTCTCGATGATGCTGCTTGTGACCGGTGCCCGCGGATTCGTCGGCCGCGGCCTGCTGCCTCGCTTGGCCGCCGCGGGCCATGCCGGCGTGGCCGTGGGCCGGGAGCCGCCGCGTGACCTGCCGGCCGGCTGGACCGCTGCACCTCGGGCGGAGGTGCTCGCGGGCAGCCTGCCAGGGCCCGTCGACGCGATCGTGCACCTCGAGGTGAAGCAGCATGTGCCCCGGCCGAGCCCCGCCGACGTCGAAGCCTTCGATACCGTGAACGTGGGGGGCACCCGCGACTGGCTCGTCTGGGCAGAGAAGCACGGCGTGGACACATTCGTGCATCTCAGCACGATCAAGGCCGTGGTGGCCGGGAAGGGACCGACCGACGAGACCGCACCTGCCGAGGTGACGAGCCCCTACGGTAGCTCGAAGGCCCGTGCCGAGGCGGAAGTGCTTCGCTGGGCCTCGATGGATCCGTCGCGCATGGCGGTGATCCTGAGGCCGGCACCGGTGTATGGCCCGGGCAACGAGGCCAACCTCGCCGCCTTCGTGCGGCAGATCCTTGCCGGCAAGCCCTGCCTGATCGGGGCAGGCGACACCCGCAAGTCGATCGTGTCACGGACGAACCTCGCGGCGGCGATCGAGTTTGCACTCTCGACGGCCGCGACCGGGTGCACGGTGTATTCGGTGTCCGACCCGACCACTCCGACGCTCGCCGAACTCGCAGCGATGATCGCCGATCTCGGGGAAGTCGGTCCGCCGCGGCGGATTCCGGGGGCTGTGGCCGCCGCCGTTGCTCCGGTGGGCGACGCCGTCGAATGGATCACGGGACGGTCGTTCCCGCTCACCTCCGCACGACTCCGTGCCATCCGCGAGACCACCGTGTTTCCCTGTGACAGGCTCGTGAACGCCGGCTTCCGGCATCCTCAGACCACCCGGGAGGGGCTCGCTGAGATGGTCGCGTGGGCCAGCGGCCCGGAAACGTGATGGCGGGAGCCGTGCGGCTGCCCTACCGACGGCGACCGGTCGTGGCGATCAGCGCTGCGCATGCCGCGAGGCCGGCCCCGAACGCCAGCGGCACACGGGCGTCGTCGCGGCCCTCGTCGAACACGAGGCCGAGAACCTGCGTGGGCGTACCGAGGCCGCCGTTGTCGGAGATTAGCAGCAGGGAGCGGCCTCCGCCGGGCACCTCCGGGCCGAGGCACAGGCCTTCGAGGTTGCTGCCCGTCTGCTCCTGCCAGAGCAGCCGCTTCGCGAGCAGCCTGTCGGGGTGGGCGGACAGATCCTTCTCGATGGTCGAGATGTCTGAGGCTGCGGCCGTGTCGCAGAGATAGATCCGGGCCTCGAACGGCGGGAGGCCCGGGCACGCCGACCGTTCGAGCACAAGCAGCCGCCCCGCGCCCAGTGACGCCAGGGATGTCACGCCCGAGAGTGAGACGCCGCCAAACACGCGGACGAACCGGTGCGGGGGATCGACCGGATAGCCGAACTGCCCGGCCTCGCAGACCGCACCGTCGTCGCCGACCGCGAGCCGCGCGAGCCGCACGACGGCTCCCGCCGTGTCGGTGGGGGGCAGACCGTCGGCGGGGATGCCTTCCTCCGTGGCGGTCCAGAGATGCGCGAGGTCGGGGTCGGCCGCGACGGATTCGAGCCCGCGGTTGGGCGTGGGAGTCCGCAGGGCCGCCGGGATCGGCACGTCGCCGAGCATGGTGCCGCTGGCGAGCGACACGGCACGGATCGCGGGGGTGTCTTCCTCGCACACGAGCACGCTGTCGGCGAGCGGCAGTGGGCAGGGGCAGATGTCTTCGTAGTCATGCCGCTCGGCGAGCGACAGCAGCCGGAAGTCGGATGCATCGATCGGGGTGCCGTCGTCTGCCAGCGACAGCCGAAAAAACACGACGGAGTTGCTGTTGTCGAGCACCGCCGCGTAGCGGTCGTCATCGAGCCGCATCAGGCCGCTGGCGCCGGTGAGCGACACGTCCGTGCCGCCGGGGCCGGTGAAGCTCCGCGGCAGCGATAGTGAGCCGCGCTGCTGAATCCTCGGTGCCGCGCCGTCGAACACCCGCAGCACGCCCATGGCGGCGGCCGGGATCGAGCAGGCGGCCACGAGGGCCGCGACGGCCGTGCGAGCGCGGGATGGCATGATCTCAGTCTACCCGCGCACGATAGCCATGCCCCGGCTCGGTCGGTATGATGCACAGGTGTATAGATGCACGGTTGCATGGTTTCTCGGAGGGCACGCACACATGAATGCCGACACAATCCGCGAATACACCCGCCGTCAGCCCTTCGAGCCCTTCGTGATCCGCCTCTCAAATGGGGAGATGCACGAGGTGCGACACCCGGAAAGCGTGCTCGTTCTCAAGACGAAGGTGATCATCGGCCATCCAGAAGAAGACCGCACCGTGCAGGTAGCCCTGATCCACGTCAACAGCATCGAAACCCTGCAGGCAACCTAACGTTCCGTCGCTTGTCGCCAATGAACGCCGTCCCCCTGTTGTCGACGCTCCTGATCGCCCTGCGGAAGCAGCGGCTGGAGGCGGTGCTCATCGGCAATGCTGCGGCCGCGCTGCACGGGGCTCCTGTGACCACGCTCGACTTCGATTTCATGTTTCGAGACACCGCTGCTAAGCTCGGTAAGCTCAAGCGCGTGGCGGTTGACCTGGAGGCAATCATCCTCCGGCCGTTCTATCCGGTGTCGAAGCTGTATCGCCTCGTGGACGACGCCACTGGCTTGCAGGCCGACTTCATGCCGGTGATCCATGGAGTGAGGTCATTCGAGGGGCTCCGCGACGGCACGGGGCGGACAGAGGGCGGGGCACGGCGCGGTCTACGCCGGCGGCAGGGGAGGAAGTGAGCATGGCGAGGCGACGAGGGGCTTCGATGGCGGCACGCACGCAGACCAGGAAAGCCGTGCTCGCTGCGCTCGCGGGCGAGAGCGACCGGCAACTCGACGATCTCATTCGCCGCCGGCTCGCCCTGCCGCTGGAGAAGCGGGCGAACTTCCTCCGGAAGCGGCTCCCCGGCGGCGGCAGCTGCCTGTGATGGTCGCCCTGTGACGGCCCGCACGCTGCTCGGAGGTCGACACGGCTCCGAGCGCCGGCGACACTCTCGGGCGGTGCTCCATGCCTGCACATCCTGCCACCACCGATCCGCCGCGGACGCTGCGCGAGTCGCTCGCCCACCTGGGGCCGGGGATCGTGCTCGCAAGTTCCATCGTGGGCAGTGGTGAGCTGATCGCCACCACCACCACCGGCGCCCAAGCCGGCTTTTCGCTGCTCTGGCTCATTCTGCTCGGCTGCGTGATCAAGGTGGCGGCGCAGGTGGAGATCGGCCGCACCACGCTCACCTGGGGCCGCACGTCGCTCGATGCCTTCGATCGGGTGCCCGGTCCGCGACTCGCCGGCCGGGGCTGGATCACCTGGGCGTGGGCCGTGATGACGGCGCTGATCGTGGTGCAGCAGGGGGGCATCGTGGCCGGCGTGGCCCAGACGCTCGCGGCCGGCGTGCCGTTGACAGCCACCGGGCGGGCGTGGAACGCGGCCCATGACGAGGCCGCGGGAATCATGGTGGCCGAGGCGGCCGCCCGCCGAGCAGGCGACACAACCACAGCCGAGAACCTCGCCGCGCGGCTCGCCGCCGTCCGCGCGACTGCCGCCAGCCTCCCGGCCCCGCCCGACGAGTGGCTGTGGTGCGTGGTCACCGGCCTCGTGACCGCCGTGCTCCTCGCCCCCGGCCGCTACCGCCTGATCGAGGGCGTGTCGCTGGCGCTCGTGGGCACGTTCACGCTTGTGACCGTGCTCGCGCTCGTCATGCTTCAGCTCGATCCGGCCTGGGCCATCTCTGGTCGCGAACTGGCCACCGGTCTCGTGCCCGCCCCTCCGCCCGCCATCGGCGGCCGGTCGCCGCTCGTCACGGCCCTGGCCACCTTCGGCATCATCGGCGTGGGGGCGAGCGAGCTGATGATCTACCCCTACTGGTGCCTCGAAAAGGGCTATGGCGCGGCCGTAGGGCCCCGCGACGACTCGCCCGCGTGGGCCGCGCGGGCCCGTGGCTGGCTCCGCGTGATGCAGCTCGATGCGTGGGCTTCCATGGCCGTGTACACGCTCGTGACGGTGTGCTTTTACCTCCTCGGCGCCGCCACGCTCGGCCGGCTCGGCCTCGTGCCGGCCGGCAGCGAGATGGTGCGAACCCTCGGCGCGATGTATGCCCCCGTGTTCGGGGCGTGGGCGAGCGGGGCGTTTCTCGTCGGCGCGTTCGCGGTGCTCTACTCCACGCTCGTCGTGGCTGCCGCCGGCAATGCCCGGATGGTGGCCGACAGCCTGATCCTCGCAGGCTGGCTGCCCGGCGACGACCGCTCCCGGGCCGCGTGGTCGCGCCGGATCTCCGTGGCCTGGGTGCTCGTGGCGGCGGCGCTGGCGATCCTGGTGCGGCAGCCCGTGGCGATGGTGCTCGCCAGCGGGATCGCGCAGTCGGCGATGCTCGCGGCGCTCGGCGTGGCCGTGGCTTTTTTCCGATGGGGGGCGACCGATCCGCGGCTCGCACCGGGCCGGGCGTGGGACGCGCTCCTCTCGGCGTCGATCGTCGGGCTCGTGGGCGTGGGCGCGTGGACCGTGTGGGAGAAGCTCGCCAGCGCGTGGTGAGCCGCCTCTGGAAGCGTCACGGCGTAAGCCGTACGGCCGCAGCGGTGCCCGGCCCGCATCGCTCACGCGATCGCGGCTTCCAGGGGGCGCTCCGGGTGCCACCGGCCGACGGCGGTCCAACGATAAAAAGTGTCATCCTCGCGAGCCACGAGTGTCAGCCAGCCATGGCTCACCAGGTCGCAAACACCGGGATGCCGGTCGAAGATCGCCTGCACGGCCGTCCGCGGCGCCTCCACCAGCACCAGCAGCCGCAGCGGCTCGTGCCGCAGCTCCACGCCGTCCGATACCGACTGCCACGGCAGGCCCGTCATCAGGTCGCCGCCGTTGCCGAGCAGCACGCCGAGCTGGCCGGTGACGTTGTGGATCAGCTTGTTGCCGCTGCCGAACGATCGGTTGTCCACGGCGGAGGCGTAGTACTGCAGGTTGATCCAGCTCGTGACCACCATCGGCGCCGTGAGGATCAGCTCCAGCACCGTGAAGTCGGGATCCTTCGCGTGCTCGTAGCTGTGCAGGAACGTGCGGCCGTCGAGCGCGAGCCCCGCCGTCCGCGACCGCGGGGCGATCACGAACGCGGCGTTGTTGGCCAGGCCCCATTCCGGCCGCACCTCCGCCCAGTCGCGGCTCCGGCGGAGGATGTCGGCCGTGATCGCCGCGGTGCCGGCGGTGGCGTCCGGCCCGCCCACCAGCCGCGGTGACCGCTCGTGGCGGGTGGCGTCGGTCGCCAGCGCGAGCCACTCGCGGACGGCGGCAAAGTCATCCGCGTGCGACGCCGGCGGCACACCCCCGTCGGGGAAGCGGATCTCGTCGGTCGTGGTCACGTGCACCGCCGCCACGAACCACGTGTCGGCCGGGATCGTGATGCCGCGACCTTCGAGCCCCGTGCGGACCAGGGGATCGTTGAGCAGCGCCGCCGCCACGCGGGCATTCGGCTCACCCGAGTGGCCGCCGCACGCGCCGCAGTCGAGCCCGGCACGATACGGGTTGTTGACCACCTCCGACGCATGCCCGCAGATCGCCACGATCCGGGCGAAGCCGTCGAGCAGGCCGAGGTTCTTGAGCATGCCCGCCGCGAGGGCGACGCGCTGCTCGAGCGCGACCGCGTCGGGGCCGTCGCCGACGAGCATCGGCACGACGGCGGCGTGGCCGACCGACCGCACCCCGTCGGCATCGGCCGACACCACGGGCCGCGTCAGGCTCCAGGCGTCGCCGATCAGCTTCGGCAGGTAGGCCAGCCCGAGCGACTCCACGAACGAGAAGCACGACGTGGCCGACGTCTGGAACGCCTTCCACGACTTGCGGCCGAGCCGGATAGCCTGCCGGGCCGCGACCGCTCGCGTCTGGCAGGCTGGATCGGCCGTGATGACCCGCTCGTGTACTCGGACGGCAGGCTTGAGGAGCACCGGGCATTGGGCCTTGCCGTGGGCGTCGCCCAGCGGCACGAACTCGACCGGCATGCCGAAGAACCCGGCGAAGCCGAAGGTCTCCACGGCCGGGCTCGCCGCCTCGAGATGCCGGCGAATCACCTCCGACCGCACGTCGATGCAGAACACCATCTGCAGCGTCTTCCGGTCAGTCGCCGGCTGCGGGACGCTGGCCTCCGGGCCCGACCGCATCGCGATCGCCTGGCACGTGCGGCGTCGGTAGGCCACCTCCGCGGCGACCTGGAAGAGATACCGCGCGAGCACGTCCCGCGACGGCGGCGGCTCCGCGGCCGATGATCCGGCGGGGCAAAGGGCACCGGCCTCGGCGATGGCGTCGGGGCAGGTCTCCGCGAGGGCCGCGTCGTAGGCGAGCCGCATCGCCAGCAGGCCCACGAGATGTTCGTCGAGCGTGCCGCCGTCCGCCGACTCCGCAAGCCAGAGGCGGTAGCGGAGGAACGCCGCCCAGCCGGCCACCGAGAACAGCTCGCAGAGCATGAACTTCCGCCAGTGCTCCTCGGGGATCGCCAGCTGCACGAGCAGCGAGGCCACCGCCTCCTCGGCGCCGGCCGGGAGTCCGGCGACGAACGAGCGGAAGCCGCGGAGCCCCAGGAGGTCCATCCGCCGGCTCACCCGGGAGGTCTCCCGCCAGGCCTCGTAGAGCGGCAGGTGCTTCCATGGGCTCGGCCAGGCCGCCTGCCCGCGGTCGTAGTGCGCCGCACAGTGCCGGGAGATGTCGGTGACGATGTGGCTCGTCCAGCTGCTGCCCAGGCGGCGATCGACGGCCTCGGTGACCGTGTGATACCGCCGCTCCGAGGGAATCCGCCCGGTGGCGGCGGCGTGCAGCGCCAGGTTGCAGTCGTGCGGGGAGAGCCCGGCGTAGTGCTCGGGATACTCCTCGCGGCACTGCCGCAGCGCCACTTCCACGTCGGCGGCGGTGATGTCGCCCTGCACGAAGAGCCCCACGAAGCGGCTCGCCGGCGGCAGCATCTCGCAGTCGCGGACGTCGCGGAGCAGGCTGCGGGCCTCGAGAAACGGAAGGTTTGCCAGCCCCTGGAAGGGGTTTACGGCGACGTAGTCCTGCAGCGGCCAGACTGGCGGCACGAGCGTGCGGATGTCGGCGATCGCCGCCGTCACCCGCTCGATGTGCGAGGGCAGGGGCGCGGGGTGACGACCGGCCGCGGGGGCGAGCAGTGGTGCGGCGGCGGCCATGAGGAGCTTTCCTGGGTGAGAACCGGCGACTGGGGATCCAGAGGCACGACGGGGAAACGACGAGGAAACAGTGGCTGGCGTCACGGCACCGGCGCCTTCAGTCCCCAGACGCGGGCCGTGATCCGCCGGGCCGGGATGTCGCAGTACAAGCCGTTGGCCGCGTGGACATAGAGGCTGCGGACCACTGGCAGCCGCGCGAGCGTCACTCCCGCCGCCTGGATGGCGAACATGCTGAGGAAGCCGACGACCACGAGCGCCGCTACGGCTGCGTCGAGAGATGATGTCGGACCAGCGTTGTGGGCGATGGCAGCCGACGCCATGAGCCGATCGACTGCGACGTAGGCGGCGGCATACGCCATACCCACCCCGAACGCCGCCCCCACGCCGGTCAGTGAAACCCACCGGCAACCCGAGAGCAGCGCCTGCCACACGAGCGTGGTGAGGGCGATGCCCATCACCGCTGCGAGCACGAACCCGCCGGGCTTCACGGCGGGATCGATGCCGAAGGCTGCCAGCGAGCCGAGCGTGGCGGCGCCGGCAACGCCCGCCGCGACCGGCAGTGCGGTGAGCGGCCTCGCGAGGCCAGCCGCCGGCGATGCCTCGACCTTCATCGTGGCGGCTGCATCGAGCACGCTTCCCGAGGTCAGGAACGCATGGGCCTTGTAAAGCGAGTGGGCCACGATGTGGAGCAGCGCTGCCGTGAATGCACCGAGCCCGCACTGCAACATCATGAAGCCCATCTGCGCGATCGTAGAGAACGCGAGGGCCCGCTTGATGCTCGTCTGCGTGAGCATCACCGCTCCGCCGAACAGGGCCGTGAACGCCCCCACGAGGGCGAGCAGATCGAGCGCGACGTGCGACAGCGACACCAGCGGGCTCAGGCGAATGACGAGGAAGCCGCCGGCATTGATGATCCCGGCGTGCATGAGCGCCGACACGGGCGTGGGGGCTTCCATCGTGTCGGGCAGCCAGCTGTGGAACGGAAACTGCGCCGACTTCGTCATCGCGCCGAGCACGAAGAAGATTCCGATCGTCGGCAGCCACGGATCGAGAGGGCCGCCCGACCGCCGCAGTTCGTCGGCGCGGGCGAAGATCGTGGCGTAGTCGCTCGAACCGAATCGCCACAGCGTGAGGCCCACGGCGGCAAGGAGGAAGGCATCGCCAAGGCGGCTGATCAGAAACTTCTTGCGGGCCGCCCACACGGCCCAGGGGCGGTCGGGGTAGTGCTCGAGCAGGTGATGGAGGCCGTAGCTCGTGAGCATCCATGCGCCGGTGAACATCACGAGGTTGCGGGAAACGACGAGCAGGAGGACGGCTCCGAGCGTGAGCGACAGCCAGACGAAGAACCGCCCCTGCCGGGGCTCACCGTCGAGGGCTCGGGCGGCGAATCGGGCGATCACGAGGCCCACGAACGACACCAGGAGGAGCATCACCGCCGTGAGCGAGTCGACGAACACGCCCATGTTCAGCGGAAGTGGGCCAGGGGCTGCCCACATCGCCTTGTCCACGGGCCCGACGATGGGAAGCATGGCTGCCCCGGCGGCGGCCGCCGCCAGCGACAGGGCCGCGAGCCACGAGACGGCGCTGGCGACCGCCCGAGGGTGCCGGGAGGCTATCGGGGCCGTGAGGAGCCCGCCGGCGACGAGCAGGCAGGCAGGGAGGGAGGAAGCGATCGCAAGGGCTTGGGGAGACATGGAAATCCTGCGGGGTCAGACGCCGAAGCTGGCTTGCAAACCGCACCGATGACGACTACGTTAACACGAAATATATTTCGGTATTTCGGAGACGCAAGTTTGGCCAAACTCGGCGTGGGGACGGGCGCGATGCGACGCGGAGCCGCGGCGGTGCGGTCGGCCCCCGCGCGGGAGCCTCGGTGGACGTTCCTGACCAACCACGCGCACGTGATGATCCTGCTCGCCAAGAACCCCGAAATCGTCCTCCGTGAGGTGGCGGGCCTCGTCGGAATCACCGAGCGGGCGGTTCAACGGATCATCGCCGATCTCGAGCGCGACGGGTTTCTCGTTCGCGAGCGGGTGGGGCGGAGAAACGCGTATCGCATCCGGCAAGGCAAGCCGCTGCGGCATCCGATCGAGGCCCACCGGTCGATCGGCGATCTCCTGGACATCGTCTAACCGGTAAGCCGACCCGTGCCGACTTGCCCGGGCGGCCCTCGGACCTACGAAACAAAGGCTACGGTCGTCCTGCTCGGCGACGAGCGGTATTCGGGAACCTCATGGCGGAACACGGCTCACATCATGCCGGCGGCACGAAGCGGCCCATCAGGCGGCTGGCGGAGGCTCTGCGCCTCGAGCGGAGCGACGTTTGGACCGTGGTCGCCTTCGCGACGGCAGTCGGCGTGCTCTCGATCGTCACGCCCGCCGCCATCGAGGCGCTGGTCAACACGGTGGCGTTCGGCGTCCAACTCTGGCCGGTGATCGTGCTGGCCGGGGTGATGTTCGGTTTCTTGGTGCTGGCGACTCTCCTACGGGCCATGCAGCTCTACGTGGTGGAGTGCATGCAGCGCCGGTTCTTCATTCGGACGGCCGACGCGTTCGCGGATCACTTCGCCCGCGCTGAAATCGAGGCCTTCGACGGCCGTAATCCCACCGACATCGTCAATCGGTTCTTCGAGGTGGCGTCGGTTCAGAAAGCCTTCGCGACGCTGCTGGTGGACGGCATCGGCGTGGTCATGATCACGCTCGTCGGTCTGGCCGTACTGGCCTTCTATCATCCCTATCTGCTCACGTTCGCCGCCGTGATGGCGGCGCTCGTGTTCGTGCTGCTGTTTGGGCTCGGCATCGGCGGCGTGCGGACGAGCATGGACGAGAGCTATGCGAAGTTCGACGTGGCCGCCTGGCTCGAAGAGCTCGCGAAGTGCCCGCACACCTTCCGGTTCGGCCGCGGTGGCGAACTTGCCTACCGGCGTGCTGACGACCTCGCCGACGCCTATCTGACGGCCCGGCGTCGGCACTTTCGCGTGGTCTGGCGGCAGACCCTGTTCGCGTTCTTGCTCGAGGCGGTTGCGATGACGGTGTTGCTCGGCCTCGGAGGTTGGCTGGTGATCAACCGGCAGCTCACGCTCGGGCAGCTCGTGGCGGGCGAGCTGATCGTGGCCCTCGTGCTGGCGGCAATCTCGAAGAGCGGAAAATACATCGAGACCTTCTACGACCTGCAGGCGTCGCTCGACAAACTGGGCGTGGTAGACCAGTTGCCGTTGGAGCGGGAGGGAGGAGAGACGCTGCCGCCAAGCGGCGAGCCGATGAGGATGGTCGTCGAGGTGCGCCGGTGGACGCCTGGAACCGCCGCCCGGGGCGTGGAGCCCCTGCGGAGGCTCGAGATCAAGCCCGGCGAGCGGGTGGCGATTTCGGGGCCGTCTGGCAGCGGGAAAACCAGGCTGCTCGAGACGCTGGCGCTGCTGCGGCTCCCCACGGAAGGCCTGCTCGAGTTCGACGGCTTGGATGCCCGCTCACTCGACCGGCCGCAGACGCGGCTGCAACTCGCCTACGTCGGTCAGGCGGAGACGTTCGCCGATACCGTCGCGGAAAACATCCGTGTGGGCCGCAGTGAGCTCTCGGCGGCCGATGTCCGCCGGGCTCTGGAGATGGTGGGGCTCGCCGACACGGTGGCCCGTCTGCCCGAGGGCGTGGCCACGCCGCTGGCGTCGGACGGCCTGCCGCTCTCCGCGAACGACCTCTCGCGGCTCTCCATCGCGCGGGCGATCGCCGGCCGACCGCGGCTGCTGCTCATCAACGGGATGCTCGACCGGCTCGACCTGAGAAGCTGCCCGGAGCTCGTGGAATCGCTCTTCGACCGCGCCGCCCCGTGGACGCTCGTGATCGTGACGGCCCGAGACGACATCAAGAACCGGTGCGACCGGACGGTGGAGTGGTCATGAGCGAGCGACGCGCAGCGAGCGTTGAGCGGACGCTGAGCAGGTCGGCCCTGGCGCGGGCCCGGACGCCCCGGTTCGTCCGGGGCGTCAGCCGGCTGCTTTTCCTGCTTTTCCTGGCCACGCCAATCCTCCTGGCCTTCGTGCCCTGGCAGCAGACCGTCATGTGTCGCGGCATGGTCACCGCATATTCCCCAACCGAGCGGGTGCAGGTGCTCACTGCGCGCGTCTCGGGACAGGTGCGCACCTGGCATGTGGTCGAGGGAACACGAGTCAAGATGAACGATCGTATCGTCGATATCGAAGATAACGATCCGGAGTTGGCCGCAAGGCTTGACGCGCAGCGGGCCTTCCTCGCCGAACGGCTGGAGGCCGCCCGCGACGAGGTCGTGGAACTCACCGCGGCGGCGAAGGCTCAGGAGTCGGCACGGGCGGCGGCTGTGAAGGCTGCGGAGGCCAACCGAGAGGCGGCCCGCAAGGCGGTGGAGGTGACTCAGCAGACGAAGGCCAATGCCGAGTTCGCGCTGGAGTTCGAGAAGAATCGCTTCGAGACGTTCGATGACCTGTTCACCAATCCCCAGTTCGGCGGCCTCGAAAGCCGGCTCTCGCGCGACGAGGCCCGGATGCGATCGGACCGCGCCCAGACCGACACCGACAAGGCCGACGCCGAGATTCAGCGGGCCGAGGCCTCCCTGCTCACGCAGGAAGCCCTGCTCCTTCAGGCCGACGCCAACGGCCTGTCGGCAGTTTCCGTGGCCCGCAGCAACCTCCGCAAGGCGGAGCAGAATCTGTTCTCGATCGAGCGCGAGATTCAGGACATCGACAACCGCATCGAGCGGTTCAAGGCACGCAACGTGGTGGCCCCCTGCGACGGCTTCGTTTATCGCGTGTCGGCCAACGTGGGGCAGGGCGGCCAGTACGTGAAAGAAGGCGATGAGCTGTGCACCATTGTGCCCGACACGTCCGACCGGGTTGTCGAGTTGTTTCTCGACGGCATCGACGCGCCGCTCGTGCTCGCCTATGCCGACCAGAAAGGTCAGTTGCCGCACGTCCGTCTGCAGTTCGAAGGCTGGCCCGCCATCCAGTTTTCGGGCTGGCCGGAACTGGCGATCGGAACCTTTGGGGGCAAGGTTCGTCAGGTGGACGCGGCCGCGTCGGATCTGGGCAAGTTTCGGGTGCTCGTGGAGCCGGAGTCGAAGCTGACGGGCGACGTCTGGCCGGCCAAGGAGTTCCTCCGCCAGGGAAACCAGGCCGTCGGCTGGGTTCTGCTGAACCGGGTGCCCCTGGGCTACGAGATCTGGCGGCGTCTCAACGGATTCCCGCCGGTGCTCGCTCCGGGCGGGAAGGGCAAGGATCTCGACAAGGACAAGGGCGCGAAGCCTCCGAAGATCAAGGTCTGACCATTGGTACGCGGCTGCGTTCCGCAGCGACGGTCGCCCTCATCGTGTCTCTCGCCTGGGCCGTCATGGCTCGGCCACTGGCGGCTCAGGAGGCTCTGCCACAGCCGTCAGGACAGGCGTTGGGACAGCGCCGCGAGCCGGCGCAGCGGGCCTTCGCCGCCGACATCGAGGCCCCCGACGTGTCGGGCGTGGTCAGCGTCCCCGGCTCAGTCATGGACGAGCGGCCGGAGCCGCTCACGCTCGCCGAAGTGCTGCTCAGCGTGGTCACGCACTTCCCCCTGCTTCAGGCGATAGAGCGGGAACGCGGCATCGCCGCCGGCCGGTTCACCACCGCGCAGGGTGCCTTCGACACCAACGTGGCGATGTCGGGCAACGCCCTCGCACCGGGAACCTACGAGAACTACCGCTCCGACTTCGGACTCACGCAGCAGTTCATGTTCAACGGCATCTCTGCGTTCGGCGGCTACCGCACCGGCTTCGGCGACTTCCCCACCTACAACCTCGCCCAGAAGACGGCCGATGTGGGCGAGGTACGCGGCGGGCTCACGATGCCTTTCGCCAAGAATCGGGAGATCGACCGGGCGCGTGCCACGCATGCCCAGGCGCAGGTCGACATCGCGATCGCCGAGCCCATGATCGAGCGGAGCCGCCTCGACTACATGCGGGCGGCCGCGCGGTCGTACTGGGCGTGGCAGGGCTCGGGCGAGCGATTCGGCGCAAGCGAGCGGATCCTCCAACTCGCCCTGGACCGCGACGAGCAACTCGAACTCAAGGTGGATGCCGGGGCCGTGGCCAACATCGAGCGGATCGACAATCAGCAGAACATCGCCGCCCGCAACGGCCTCATCGTGCAGGCCGACCGCGCGGTCCAGCAGTCGACGATCGAGCTTTCCCTCTTCCACCGTGACCCGTCAGGCCGGCCACTTCTCTCCCGCCGCCGCCGGATGCAGCCCGTGCCGCAGCCCGTCCGGCCCGCCGTGGCGATTTACGAACAGTCGCTCGCCCGGGCTCTCGGATCGCGGCCCGAGTTTCAGCGGCTCGCGCTGCAGAGAGAGAAGCTGATCATCGAACGCCAGCTAGCTGCCAACCAGGTGCTGCCGGGCATCGATGGGCAGCTCGTCGGCAATCAGGATGGTGGCTACGGGAAGAGCCCGCTCTCCGGCAACGATGGACTGGACCGCCAGGTGCTCCAGGCGTCCCTCGTGTTCCAGATGCCAGCCCAGCGGCGCGATGCCCGTGGCAAGCTCCAGACCCTTGACTCGCAGCTCATGCAGCTCGACCGCCAACTCTCGTATGCGGAGGACCAGGTGCGGGCGGAGGTCCAGGACGCCTACTCCATGCTGGAACGGGCGTACGAGTTTCACAAGCAGGCCGCGAAGCGGCTCGAGCTTGCGAAGCTCGTGGCCGACGCGGAGCGGGAGCAACTCCGCCTCGGCCGCAGCGACGTGCTCCGGGTGACGATCCGTGAGCAGGCGAAGTTCGACGCGGACGTGCTCGAGATCACCGCCCGGCAGGAGTTCTGGCGGGCCGAGAGCGACCTCCGTGCCGCCGACACGTCGATCGGTCCGGACAGCCCCGGCCTCCTTCAGCCGTTGGCCGTGCCCGTGGTTCCCGAGGCCATTCCCGCTCCGCAGCCGGCGAGGACGCCGGTGGTGCCGCTGCCGGCCGTCCCTGTGCCGTGAGCCGTGGAGGTGGTGCACGCGATCCCGCTACCATGCCGGGGTGACCGCGCCCGTCGCTCTACCGCGCCCTGCCATTCGCCTCGGCTTCGCCGGGTTCTGGGACTCCTTCGACCACCACGACAACTACTTCACGCGGCTCCTCGCCCGCCGGTATGCCGTCACGGTCTGCGACGCTCCCGATTACCTGATCCATTCCTGCATCGGCCGGAGCCGCCATGACCACCGCCGGTTCGACTGTGTCAGGATCTTCTACACGGGCGAGAACGTGCCGGCCGACTGGCTGTCGACCGACTGGGCCTTCACGTTTGAGCACGATCCGCATCCGAGGCACTTCCGCCTGCCGCACTGGCCGTTTTACGTCGATCCGCAGGCCCTGGTGAAGCCCGGCGACATCGATCCCGGGCGGATCATCGCGACCAAGACCAGGTTTTGCGGGTTCGTGGTCTCGAATCCCCTGTGTCGCGTCCGCAACGAGTTCTTTCGCCGCCTGTCGCGGTACAAGCCCGTGGACTCCGGAGGCCGGGTGATGAACACGCTCGGCCACCGCGTCGCCGACAAGCAGGCCTTCCTCGCCGAGTGCCGGTTCACGATCGCCTTCGAGAACGAGTCGCATCCCGGCTACACGTCCGAGAAGATCGCGGAGCCGATGCTCGTGAACTCGATTCCGATCTACTGGGGGGATCCCCTGATCGGCCGCGACTTCGACACCCGGAGCTTTCTCTCGGCGCACGACTGCGGCTCGCGGACGACGTCGGCGCTGCTCGACGAGCTCGTGGAGCGGGTGGTGGCCGTCGATCGGGATCCCGCCCTTCTTGCGGCGATGCTCGCCACCCCGTGGCTCCGTGGCAACCGCGTGCCGCGCTGCGTCGACGAGTCGGCCGTGCTCGAGCAGTTCACTCGGATCTTCGAGACGCCGGTGGAGCCGGTGGCTCGACGGCGAGGCGTCGCGAGGCGGCTCGGCCTCGACCGCGTGCCCGACGCCGTGGGGAGCCTCCGCCGCCGGCTCCGGCGAAAACTTCACCAATGGACGAGCAACGCATAAACTCTCGCTATGTCCGCTGCCGGCTACATCACCGACGTCGCCTACATTCCCGGGTTCTATCCGCAGATGGCGCCCGTCGCGCTGCGGCATGTGGCCGTCCTGAACGGCGTGGCGCCGCCGCGGGTGGCGGGCGGCTTTCGCTACCTCGAACTCGGCTGCGGGCTCGGGCGGGTGGTCTCGACGCTCGCGGCGGCCAATCCCGCCGGCGAGTTCATCGGCGTCGACGTCAATCCGGAGCACACCGCAGCCGCCGGCCGCGAGATCGCGGCTGCGGGCCTGACCAACGCCCGCGTGCTGACCGCCGACGTCGCGTCGCTCACCGATGACCTCGGCGAGTTCGAGTTCATCGCGCTCCACGGAGTGTTCAGCTGGGTGGGGCCGGACGTGCGCGAGCGGCTCCTCGACGTCGCCCGCCGCCACCTCGCGCCGGGCGGCCTGCTGCTGGTGAGTTACAACGCCATGCCCGGCTGGGCCCACCTTCAGCCGATCCGCGGCATCCTTCGGCAGTACGCCGCGCTCCGGCAGGGAGACAGCGTTCAGCGGATCCGCGACGCCCTGGCTTACCTCGTGTTTCTTCGCGACCGGCAGGCCAAGTATTTCGTCGACAACCCGCGGGCATCGGCCTACATCGACGCCCTGCTCACGCAGGATCCGCGGTATCTCGCCCACGAGTATCTCAACAGCCACTGGACCAGCTTCTACTTCGCCGAGGTGGCGGAGATGTTCCGCGACGCCGGCCTCCAGTTCGTGGGCAGCCAGCCGACCCATACCAACTTCTGGGATCTCTGCGTGCGGCCGGAGTTTCAGGAGTTGTTTCGCACCACGCGGGATCGCCTCGTGACCGAGGCCCACAAGGACTTCTGCGCCAACACGGCGTTTCGCTGGGACGTGTACGCGAAGTCTCCTCAGCCGCTCGGCGGGTTCGAAGGTCGGCTGGCGATCGCGGACGACCTCCACTTTCGGGTCGCCCGGGCCGGCACGACCCTGCCGTTCCAGGCCAACCTGGGCGTGGTGACGAGCACGGTGGATGGGCCGCTGTATGCCGCCCTGCTCGACGTCCTCTCCGGCGAGAGCCTGCCCCTGTCGCGGATCGTAGCCGACGCGCGGCTGGCGGGGACGACACCGGCCGACCTCGCGCGGGCGGTGGACGCCGGCGTGGCGCTGGGGTTGTTCGAGGTGTCGGCGGGCGGAGCGTCGCCTTCGGACGCGGCCGTCGGGGGCGACCCGTCGTGGACGATTCCGCTGGCCTTCAACCGGGTTGTGATCGAGTCGGACGCCCTCGGCGGACGCCCGGTCGCTCTCGCCAGCCTGCGAACAGGCACCGGCCACACGATCGGCGACCTCGACGCAGCGATCCTTCACGAGATTGCTGCCGGCGGGCTGTCAGGTCTGGTGGATCGGATGGCTCGCCGCCTCGCGGCCAGCGGGCGGACCCTGCAGCGAGACGGCAAGGCCGTGCACGATCCGACCGAGCAGCACACGCTGGTGGAAGCCGCCTGCACCGCGTTCACCACGCTGACTCTCCCGCGGCTCGCTTCCCTCGGGATCGTGGTGGACCGGCCCGCGACGCCTACCTGATCGGAACCAGCGGCGGCGCGTCGGGCTGCGGGACGTAGGGCACGTTCGTCGCCCCCGTCACCGGCGCGATCGGTTCCTGCGAGACCGGGAGTTGGGGCGGCAGCCTGGGGAATCCCCCGACGGGCTGCACGGCCGGCTGCGGCTCGGGCATCGGCTGGACCGCGACCGGTGCCGGCTGAACCGCCGCGGCTGGCTGCCCCGCCGCCTGGCTGCGGGCGTTGAGGTCGTCGATCAGCGACTTGACCTCCGGATGGAAGGCGAGGCCGCGGGCCGCGAACACGTCGGCCGGCGTCACGCCGAACCGGCCGTAGAGCAGGGCGTTGGCGTTGTTGTCCACCGAAAGATCGGCGCCATTGATCGAGACGCCGAGAAACAGCCCGCGGCTTCGCGCATAGGAGTAGATCTCCGCCCCGAGCCGAGCGTCGGTACCGGCGTTGGCCTGCCGGCCCACCGGACCGAGGGCCACCGACGCATCCGCGCCGAGCGTGACCTTCTGGCCGTTGAGGATGCCGTTGAGGCTCCGCGGCGTGGCGAACACGAGCACGATATCGGCCGACTGCACGCCCGCCTGGAAGCCGAGGCTGCCGCCGCCCATCGTCACCATCACCGGCGGGCTCCAGGTGCGGTCGGGCCGCCGCACGAGCAGCACGCCGCGGCCGTAGTTGACGCCGAGAATGAAGCCGCCCTTGATCATGTCGGGGAAGATCGCCACCCCCTCCGCGCTGCCGAACATGGCTGGCGGGATCGACTCGATGGCGAGGCCCGCGAACTCGTCGAGCGTCTGGCGGGCCGAGTTGACGGTCTGAATCTCCGCCTGCCCGCCGGTCATCTGCGCCTGGACGAGGGCGGGGCCGGGGAGGGCCGCGGCGATGGTGGCCGCGAGGCATGGCAGGGCGAGGCGACGCATGGCGAATCCTTTCGCGAGAGCCTGGAAGCGACGGGAAAAGCGTATCCCGCAGCGGCGGTCCCGTGAAAGCCCAAACCGTCGGCTCAGCCCGGCCCGCATCGCTTACGCGATTGCGGCTTCCTGGAAGCCGTCACGGCGTGAGCCGTGCGGCCGGGTCACCCGAGGTGCGCGTGGGCCTCGAGGATCAGCCGCTCCGTCTCTTCCCAGCCGATGCAGGCGTCGGTGACCGACACCCCGTAGGCAAGCTTCGCACGGTCGGCCTGCACCGCCTGGCTGCCCGGATGGATGTTGCTCTCGAGCATCATCCCCACGATCGAACGGTCGCCAGCCGCCCGCTGGGCGAGCACGTCGCGCCACACGATCGACTGCCGCGTCGCGTCCTTGCCGGAGTTGGCGTGGCTGCAGTCGACCACGATTCGCGGCGGGAGCCCGGCCTTCTCCATCTTCGTGCGAGCCTCCTCCATGACGTCGGCCGAGTAGTTCGAGCCTGAGCGGCCACCACGGAGCATCAAGACTCCCCACGGGTTGCCGGTGGTGGACACCACGCAGGTGCCGCCGTCGTTGTCGATGCCGAGGAAGCTGTGGGGGGTGCGGGCGGCGAGCATCGCGTCGATCGCCGCCTGGAGCGAGCCGTCGGTGGAGTTCTTGAAGCCCACCGGCATCGACAGCCCGCTGGCCATCTGCCGGTGCGTGGGGCTTTCGGTGGTGCGGGCGCCGATGGCACCGAGCACGATCGTGTCGGCGATGTACTGCGGCGTGATCGGCTCCAGGAACTCGGTCGCGGTGGGCAGGCCCAGCCGGGCGATCTCGATCAGGAGCGAGCGGGCGAGCCGCAGGCCCGCGGCCACGTCGAACGAGTCGTCGAGGTGCGGGTCGTTGATCAGG
>JBJTRH010000224.1:0-8955 GCA_046076065.1 Planctomycetaceae bacterium
TTCCCCCTTCACCCCCGTCGTGGTCTGTCGCGGGGCGCGGTTCGTCGACGACTTGTAGTGCATGTTGCCCCAGCCGCCCGGTCCTCCCTTGGCGGCCACGATCCAGTCGCCGGGCACGGCGAGGTCCTTGAGCACGAGCCCCGTCGATTCATCGACCACGATCGTGCCGGGGGGCACGAGGAGCACGAGATCCTGAGCGTTGCGTCCCTGGCAGTTGGCCGGCCCACCCGACTCGCCATGGGGCGCCCGCCACTGCTTGCGGTGGGCGAGCGCGGCGAGCGAATCGACGCCGGGCTGCGCCTTGAGGATCACGCTGCCGCCGTCACCGCCGTCGCCGCCGTCGGGGCCGCCGAGGGGCACGTACTTCTCGCGGCGGAAACTGCAGATGCCACGGCCGCCGTTGCCGGCGGCGACTTCAATCTGCACGCGGTCGACGAACACGCCGGCACCTTCAGGACGTCACCGGGTCGCCGCCCGACCGGTCAGGCGGAGGGGGCCGCCACCACATTCACGCGTCGGCCTTCGCGGTCGAACATCACCACGCCGTCCGAAAGCGCGAAGAGGGTGTAGTCGGTGCCGGTGCCCACGTTCCGGCCGGCCTGGAACTTCGTGCCGACCTGCCGGACGAGGATGTTGCCCGCCCGCACGGCTTGGCCGCCGAACTTCTTCACGCCACGCCGCTGCGCATTCGAATCGCGACCGTTGCGGCTGGAACCCTGACCCTTCTTGTGAGCCATCGACGTCGTCTCCTCGCCTGACCTGAACCGAGTTGCGGAAGTGTACCGTGCCCGGGGGCCGACTTCATCCGCCCTGCGTTCCCCCCGGGAGTTGCGGGGATTTCAGCGGGTCGGGGCGGGCAATCCGAAGGGAATCTCGTAGCGAAACACCCAGGCGTACTCGACCCCTTCGTGCTCCTGGATCGCCCGGGCATAGAGGGCCGGACCGCGGGGTCCGAACAGGCCGGCCTCGACCAGGTTGCGCACCGCCGCCGCGCGGGCATCGCCGTCGAGGGCCTCGATCCGCTCCCGCTCGGCCTGGCTGGTCTCGGTGCCGCGACCGAGCCCGTCCATGACCCGCTTGCGGGTTTCGTCGTCCATGCCCTCGACCGCGGGCCGAACCGCGTCGAAAGCGGCCAGCGCGTCGCGACCACCGATGCCCGTGAGGTCGGCCTCGATCGACCGGAGCACCTCGTGACCGCGAGAGTTGGCGACGGCCGCCGCGAGCCAGTCGATGCGGGGAGCCGCGTCGCCGAAATACTCCGCGGCAACCGCCCGCCAGCGGGCATTGAGGGCGGCCGGGTCCGACTCCTGCCCGGCTTCCGCCCGCTGCATCACGGTCCGCCGCTCCTCCTCGATCCGTTCGACGATCCGCGCCAGCGACGTGAGCGGCTCGGCGGCCACCTGCTCCGGCGTGAGCCCGAGCGCGGTGAGCTTGGCTCGCCGGCGCCGATCCTGCTCGGGCTCGACCGGCCCGGCGGCAGCGGCCACGAGTCGCTCGAGCGCCTCGTTGAGCCCGACGTCACCGACGACGTCACGGAGCGCCGGCAGCCGCGCCGGTGCGGCGAGCCCCGCGGACTTGGCGAGCACGACCGCGAGCGGCATCAGGCTCGGACGCCCGCCCGCGAGGGCCGAAGCCTCCGGCTCGACGAGGTCGGACCAGGCCAGCCCGAGGCTGCGAAAGCCTTCCGCGGGACGGGCCTTGGACCGCGCCGGCCAGTTCGTCGCGGCCAGGAGGCGGCCGCCGAGCGTCATCCGTTCGAACATGCCCGCGAAGCCGACGCTCGTGGGCCGGTCCCCGGCATCGCGATCGTCGCCGGGCCTCCAGAAGTCGAGCCGCAGGGCTTCGAGCGTCTCCTCCACGTCGCTGCCCGGAGTGTCGCCGGGCTTGATCACCGCGCCGGGCCGCTTCCGCCACCGCACGGCGTTGGTCAGCCCCCGCACGTAGATCGAGAAGAAGTCGATCCGCGGATCGACGTCCTCCCAGATGGCGACGCCCCACCGCTCCTCCCCAGGCGCGAGCGGCGATTCCATCATGCCGACGCTGTCGAGGAGCGGACGCTTGGGGTCCTCCCGCCTGCGGATGGCGGCCATCGCGGATGGCACGAGCCGGTCGAGATAGCCGCGATAGGCGACGGCCCCTTCGGCGGCCTCGACGGGCTCGAGGCTCTCGAGCACGAACTGCGGCGTGAAGTCGATCGCGGTCTCGAACGGCTCGACGCGCCGCCGGCCCTTCTCCACCGCGCCCTCGGCCGGCTCGGTGAGCAGCCGCCGGCCGCCGACGTTCCGCACGCGATACACGAGATACCAGATTCGCTTCCGCTGCATCCGGGAGTCGCCGGCCGGGACGTCCACGTCCATCAGCCGCGGTGGCTTGAAGCCAAACTCCAGGCACCAGATGTCGCGGGGATACTCCCGCATCCGCCCGCGCTCCACGAGCGTCGAGTTGGCGGGAGCATGCTGCGGAGTCCACGCGAGGCCGGCGAGTCCCTCGGTGACCTCGACGAGATCGGCACGCTGCAGGGCGTCGTCGGTGGCACGATCGGGCGGGATGACGGTGAGCACGCCCGGGCCGAGTTCGCGAAACCCCTGGGGAGCGGCCGCGGCGGCCCCGGTCGCCGTCAGTGCGACGACGCCCGCCGTCACCAGCCGCATCCACGCCGACCGCCGGACCACGCTCGGTTCGAACACCATGCCTGCCATGCTGTCGCGCCTGCCTGCCGGGAAGGAATCACCCGTCGAATGATATCGCACGTTCACGCCACCCGCCGCGTCGTCGCCCCGCCCGATGCCACCGCCTGCTCGACCTCGGCCGCGAGCGCGGCGTAATCCTCGGCGCCATGCGAATCCGGTGCGTAGTCGAAGATCGACTGGCCAAAACTGGGCGCCTCGGCGAGGCGGATCGTCCTGCGGACCCGCGTTGCAAACAGCCGCCCCGCCTGCCAGGCGGGATGGCCGCCCTCCGCCGAGCCGAAGAAGCCCCCGACGTCGCGGGCCACCTCCGCGGCGAGCCGCGTGCCGGCTTCGTACATGCAGAGCACGACCCCGAGGAGCCTGAGCCGCGGATTGACGTGCTCGGCGACGAGCTCGATCGTCTCGAGGAGCTTGCTGAGCCCGTGGAGGGCCAGAAAGTGCGGCTGCAGCGGCAGCAGCACCTCGTCGACGGCCGCCATCGCGTTGATCGACAGCAGTCCCAGCGACGGCGGGCAGTCGATGACGAGGTAGTCGAAGGCGTCGGCACGGTCGGCCGCGTTGAAGCGGCCATCCTCGATCAGCCGGCGCCGCAGCACCGACTCGCGGCCCTGCCGGCCGGCCAGCGCCAGTTCGACGGCCGAGAGATCGATGTGGGCGGGGACCACGGCCAGCGTGTCCGTCACCGGCACGCACGCCGCGGCCAGCGGCTGGTCGTCGCAGAGCACGTCGTAGGCGGTCGGGCCGGCCTCGCCGGGCGTCACGCCGAGATGGAGCGTGGCGTGCGACTGCGGGTCGAGGTCGATCAGGCAGACCCTCTGCCCGGACCTCGACAGGGCGACCGCGAGGTTGACCGACGTGGTGGTCTTGCCGACTCCACCCTTCTGGTTGGCCACGGCGATCGAACGCATGGGATGCTGGTCCTCGTGCAGGTCCACGGGTCACGCCTGCCAGGCTGGCGTTCCCTCGGACCAGAGAAGGGGCAGACGATACGCCCCTCGTGCACACCCGAGAAGCCCGAAATGCCCGCTGAAAACCTGGGTCCGGGCGGCCCGGGGCGCACCGTCACCGCCGCTCGCCATCCGTGGTCGCGCGGATCCACGTTCGCAAACCCTTCGCCAGCCGGCCCAGGCCGATCCGCCCCGGCCGGCCCACGACGGTGAGCCACCCCGGGTCGTCCAGATCGAAGGCGACGACCGCAAGGGGCTCGCTCGACGCCACCCCATAGAAGGCCAGAGCCGTGTCCCAGGCAGCGGCCGGCAGCCGGTCGCCCGATGCCTGCTCCCAGGCAAAGTTGGCGTCTTCCACCAGGCCGCGGCGGAGATGGACGAGGCCCGGTGCCTGGGACACGTCGCGGGCGGTCACCATCCGCTGCCGCCCGCCGTCCGCATCGAGCGACCAGAGTTCCACCCGCTTGGCGTCCTGGATCGCATGGGCCATGGCCGGGCCGTAGAGGGCGAGGCAGCGTTTCGTCTGGTTCCACTGAAACCAGACGGCGAAGGCCGCGAGTGCCGCCGCCAGCACCACCATGGCCAGCACGGCCTGGCGACCTGGAGCGGACCCGCGATCGGCAGCAGGCGAGGCCATAGGGGCGGGCACCGGGGAACCGAAGGGCCGGGGAGCGGCACGCGCCGCGGCAGACAGTCACAACCACTGTATACTGCTGCGGTTCCCGGGCTTCGAGGTCCCGCACGGGCGGCCTCTCCCCGAGCCTTTCCCGACACCCGCTCGATTTCGGGCGAACCGCAGTGGCATGAGCAACGCATTCGACCCCTACCGTGAAGCGCTCGTCGTCGAGCATCACACCGTCTGGCCGGAGTCGTTCGAAGACTGGTCCGGAGCCGACAAAGCCCGGGTCGAATCCCTGCTGCACGGCAGCCCCCAGGAGGCGGCCGATCTCGACTACCTCCGCCAGCACACGGGCTTTGCCCGGGTGATCACCGTTACCGAGGCCGACCTCGACCGCGTCGGCGGCCGCTGATCGTGGCCACGATCCGCGTCCAACTCGGGAAAAACGGGGCTCCGGCCGCGGATCGCTCCTACGACATCCACTGCGGCAGCGGCGTGGCCGTGCGAGTGGGGCCTGCGGTGGCCGCGACCGGCGGTGGCCGGGCCGTGATCGTGGCCGATGAAGCCGTCGCCTCGACGCATGCCGACCGCGTCCGTCGGTCGCTCGTGGACGCCGGGGTTGAAACAGCCTCGATCGCGCTGCCGTCCGGCGAGCCGACGAAGTCGGTCGCGGCCGCAGAACGGCTCTGGAACGCCTTCGCCGAGATGGCGGTCGACCGGCGAACGCACGTGGTGGCCGTCGGCGGCGGCGTGGTGGGGGATTTGGCCGGATTCGTCGCAGCGACCTTCGCCCGGGGCCTCCCGGTCTGGCACGTGCCCACCACCCTGGTGGCCCAGGTCGACAGCGCGATTGGCGGGAAAACAGGCATCAACCTCACCGGCGGCAAAAACCTGGTGGGGTCGTTCTGGCAGCCGCGAGGCGTGTTCGCCGACATCGACACCCTGGCCACGCTCCCGCGACGGGAGTTCGTCAGCGGCCTCGCCGAAGTCGTGAAATACGGGGTGATCCTCGATCCGGAGCTGTTCGGCTGGCTCGAAGACTCCGCCGCCGCCCTGACGGCCAGGGACCCCGCCGCCCTCACCCATGCCGTCGAGCGCTCGGCCGCCATCAAGGCCGACGTCGTCTCGCGGGACGAGTACGAGACGACCGGCCTTCGGGCCGCCCTCAACTACGGCCATACCTTCGCCCATGCCTATGAGACGCTCGCCGGCTACGGAACGCTGCTCCACGGCGAGGCAGTGGCGATCGGTATGGCCCGGGCGGCCCGCCTTGCCGCGCTCCTGGGGCGGGTTGCGGGGGATCTGGTTTCGAGGCAAGACGCACTCCTCGCCAGCCTCGAACTCCCGACCGCGATCCCGGCCGGACTGGACGCCGCAGACGCCCTGCTCGCCGTGATGGCACGGGACAAGAAATCGGTGGGCGGGCGGCTGCGATTCGTGCTGCCGTCGCGGCTGGGCCACGTGGAACTCGTCGACGGCGTGCCTGAGCAGCTCGTGAGGCAGGTCCTCGCCCTGCCGACGCCCCCCTCACTCGGGTAGACCAGGGCGCAGGGGGGTGGAGCTATTCGCTCCAGCGCGCTGGTCGCTGCAGCCCAGTGGTGGAGCGAATCGCTCCAGCGCCCCAGCCCACCCAATCGCTCCACGGTGAATCTTCAGCCGGGGCGCCGACGCGAAATGCCGCGTTTTTGGCCGCGATACGTGAGGCCGGCTTTTTTCACGACGCCGACGGAAGGTTTGGCACGCGGGATGCATGTGCATTTGCTCGTGACATGGCACCGTCGTGACGGCTCCCAGGCTCCGTGAAAGAGCCGCCGGCCGTTGCGATGGCGGCATGTCGTTGGAGATCGAGTTCGTCGCCGCCGTGCGGCGTCACACCTCCGCGTGAAGGAGTCCGCTCATGAACCACAGTTTTGCCGTGCCCGGTCGGCCTCGGCCGGCCGCGTGCTGGGCGCTGACCCAGGCCGATGTCCTGCTCTGCGCTCTGCCCATCGCCCTGTTCCTGTCCATCGTCTCGCTCGTCTGACAGTCATCTGCCCCTGCCCATCACCGCTGAGTGCCAGCCTCGAGGTTCCCATGATGTCGCCGCTCGCTTTCTCACGTTGTTCTTCGTTCCGTGCCCTGTCGTCGCTCGCAGCCAGTTGCGTGCTGGCGGTCTCGGCGATTGCGATCGTGATTTTGGGCTGACGATCCCCCGGTAACCCTTGAGCATTTCCTGTTTCATCACCCTGGTGTCACCATGAAGAAGACGTTCGGTTGGATGCTGTGCTCGATGTCGTGGGCGACCGTCGCCCTGGTGTCCGTGGGCACCGCCACGCGTGCTGAGGATCTGAACCTCGCGGAGCACGGTCACGGCGTGGTTGATGGCCTCGCCGTGATGCGTGATCTCGAGCCCATCGCCGACGTTGTGGCGGCGTCGCCGACCTCGAAGCCCTCCGCGTTCACCTTCCGCACCGAGGCCCGAGCCTCGACGCCGGCCGTCGACCGGGCGAAGTCGTACGGGTCGTCCGATCCGTTCGCCAGCTCGCGAGCCGTCCTCCCGCTGCTCGTCGTAGACCTGACCCCGAGCCACGCGTCGGTCGCGCGGCCGATGACCGGCCGCTCGGTCGGTGCCCGCCCGTCGCTTCCCTTGGCTCGCCCCGAGAGCCGCTGAGTCACTCGTCCATCCACCACAACTCCGTTCACCCGAACATTTCTCCATCACCAAGGACCCAGATCATGGATTCCCCCGTCCACGACAACTCGCTGCGGTCGATCGGCATCAACGAGATCGTGATCGTCGATGCCACGTGCGATCGCTACGGTGACTTCGTCCAGGCCGCCCAGGCCGGCGAGGTTGGGCTTCACTTCTGCGTCGACGGCCGGTCGGCCGTGCGGCTCGCCCGCCGCTTCCGGGCCGATGCCTGGCTCGTGGCGGCCGACCTCCCCGACATGTCGGGCTTCGACCTGCTCGACATGCTCTCCTCGCACGTGCTGCAGGGTGACGTCGATCCGCTCCGGTCGGGCGCTCGGATCTCGCTCAACCGCGTCGGCCATGGCCGCCACTCGGGCATCTTCATCGTGTCCGACACGTACCGCCTCGAGGACGAGCAGCGGGCGCTGTCGTCCGGTGTTGCCGGCTACCTGGTGCGGCCGATCACGCTCGACGTGATCCGGGCCACGCGGATGCCGTCGGAGGTGGCCGTCGTTTCCTGAACCACGGGCCCCGCTTCACTGCCCCCAATCGGATCATCGCTTCGGAGGTTTCCCATGAGTCCTGCCATGCCGTTCCATACCACGATGTCGGACGTTCCCAGCGTCGTCGTCGTGGACCCCCGATTCGACTCCTACAAGTCCCTGGCAGCGAGCGCTCGGCAGGGCCGCATCGATCTTCACCTCCGCTCGAGCGGTGCAGAGGCGATTCGGCTCGGCGGGCGGATGCAGGTCGACGCGTGGATCGTGGCGGCCGACCTCGATGATATGTCCGGCCACGATCTCGTCGAACTTCTGCAGGCCCAGGCGGGCGGCTCACCGGTGGCGATGGTCATCGACGATGCTGACGGACGCCGCGGCGTGCTCGCCGAACAGGCCGCCATCGAGGCCGGGGCCGACGTGGCTCTGTCGCACCCGATCAGCCTCCTCGACCTCGAACGGTTGCTCGGCCTCACCACCGAGGAACGGGCCCGCGAGTTGGTCGGCCAGGTCGGGAGGCGGCAGTACGTGACGCTCCCCGTGGGAGTCGGGGCCGCGGTGATCGCCGTGGCCGTGCTGATGATGGGCTGAGGCCGCTGAGGCGTCCTCGCCGGCGTGTGCCGTGTTGGTGGTACGAGGGGCGGACCATGGTTCGTTGCGAGTGGGCGGCGTGCCTGGTCGTTGCGGCATGGCTCACGGCTGGTCGCCAGGCCCCCGCCCAGAACGACTGGCAGTTTCCGGATCCATACTTCGGCGTGCTCGAGTTCCAAGCCGATGGGCCAGCGCGGCCTCGATCGCCGCGGGTGGACGCAGCCCCGCGGCCGGCGGCACCGTCCGCAGCGCGACCACGGCCGAGACTCTTTCGCCCGCGTCCCCGGCCGGTCGCACGGCCCTCTCGACCATGACGGCGGCAGCGGCTCGGTCGCGTCCTCGCTCGAGCGTCGTGCTGGCTCTCCTGGCGGCCGTGCAGGCTCTCACCGCCACGCAGGCGGCGGCCCAGGTACCGGTGTCTTTCAGGCAGAGGCTCGACCCAACGTCGTCGTGGCAGGTCGTCTGGGGTGACGCGCCCGTCGAAGGGTCTCTCGGGCTCGCGGGCGACGACCCGCGCTGGACCGCCACCTACGGCATGACGCCGGCCGACTTCGACCCCTCGGCGACGGCCACCACGAACGTAGGGGGATACACCTTCGACCTCAACACGTTCCTCGGGGCCGGGGCGTATTACGACCACACCACGCCGATCATCGGCCAGAACACGATCACCACGAACCTCGAGGCGGGGTACTTCTGGAACGGCCATGAGACGCTCCAGCACGTGGTCACCAGCACCACCACCTTCATCTCGGGCACGACGGCCTGGCAGGGCGCCAACGTCGCTGCGAAGTACGACCGCCACGCCACCTGGGCATCGATGCTGATCGGCGGACGGCAGACCGTGGGGGGCGGGATCTACCAGGACGGCATCGCCTTCGGCACGAATCTTCGCGCCGCCGCGATCGCGTCGAGCTGGGTGTCACCGGCCTACGCCCTC
>JBJTRH010000225.1:0-4999 GCA_046076065.1 Planctomycetaceae bacterium
AGCTTGATCACCCAGCGGGGGTCGAGGTCGACGCAGAAAGAGATGCCGCCGCGGTGCTGCGCGAGGTGCTCGATCGAGAGCCGCAGCCGTCGTGGGCCGGAGGGGCCGAGCATCAGCCAGTTGGCACCCCGCGGGAAATACTGCTCAGGCAGCGTCTCGCTGAACATCTCGTAGTCGGTGCGGAAGTCGCGGGAGTTGACCCGTGACTTGGGCGTGCCGGTCGTGCCACCCGTCTCGAAGACGTACATCGGCTGGTCGGCGAGGCCCCTCGGCACCCAGCGGCGCACCGGGCCGCCGCGGAGCCACTCGTCCTCGAAGGGCGGAAACTTCTTGAGATCGTCGTAGCACTTCACGTCGGTGAGCGGGTTGAAGGGCAGGCTCTTCGCATACTCGAGCCAGAACGGGCAGCCCGTCGACTCGTGGAAGTGCCAGGCCATCATCTCGACGGTATGGGCGTCGAGGGCGGCACGGGCCTTCTGCACGGCCTCGTCGCTCGCCACCTCGAATACCGGGGGCTTTTCCTGGGCGGTCGGGCTGGCGGGCATGGGCGGCTCCGAAGACGTGGTGGAAGACGGGGCGTCGTCGCCCACGAAGCGTAACCGCGGCGACGGCCCTGCCGAAACAGCCCCGGCTTTCCGCCGCGATCAGCCGTCGGCCGGTGTCTCGGCCTGGGGCAGGGGGGCGCCGAGCTGCGCAAAGAGCTGCAGCACGCCGTTGAAGTGGGCGAGCCGCGGGCCGTAGCGATCGATGAACTCGCCGAGGGCGTACTCGCTGTCGGAGAAGTCATCGGCGTTGTCGGCCGCCTCCTGCGCGAGGCTCGACAGAAACTCGGTGTGGACCTTCGAGAGCGACTCGGCGGCCTGGCGGCAGGCCTGGGCGAGTTGCGGGTTCGCCTCCTTCCACGCCTTGAGCTCGGCGACCCGCTGCCGCTGCTGGAGCGAGACCTGGTTGAGGAGTTCGAGGAGCAGGTCGACCGACTTCCGCTGCGTGACCACGATCTCGCGGAGCAGGGCGTTGGTCTCCGTGACGTCGGCAGCGGCAGGCTGCTGGCTGACGGAGGGCACGGAGCCTGAGGAGATGTCGAACTGGCTGTAGATCAGCGGACCGTCGCTCATGGCACTCCCGTCCCGGGGAAGCGGGGCGGCAGTTGCCCGCGCATACTCCTATCCTAGGCCGTGACCGGTCCATTTTCCACGGATCGAACGCGCCCGTCCGCACGACCGGAAGGGTTTGCCCAGTTCCGCGCCGCGGTCGCGCCCCATGAATCGGCGGGTACTCGCCTCGATCGTCCGGGCGGCTCAAGTGGCCGGCGGCCACGCCCGATCCATGGGAAGCCCGGAACCGCCAGGGAAGGCGGTCTCGCGATGCCCGACGGAGCGACGGGATGCAGCAGCAGGCGGAAGTGGGCGGCGACGCCGCCGTGTTCGGATTCCTGACCGCGGTCGACTCACCGCAGCACGGGCTGTTCGGCGGCTACCTCGTGGTGGACGCGCTCGGCCGACCGGTGGAGTTTCACTGCACGGCTCCGGTGAAGGTGAGCCGCGCGCAGCAGATCCTCTATGGGTCGACGCTCCACGGCCACCTGCACGGCCAGCAGATCGGCGGCGCGCTCCTCGCCGAGAGCAAGGCCGCGCCCGCCGTGGTGCTCACCGATCACGACGCCATGCTGCAGGCGCGATCGCACGCCCGGCAGCCGCTGGCCCTCGTCCGACCCGCCGCCGATGACGTCGAGGCCACGGGCTTCACGCTGGGCACCTCTCGTGTGACGCCCCATGCCGCCGACGCGGCCGCGGAGGAGTCGATCCGCGAGCGGCTGGCCGTGCTCGCCGCCGCCGTCGACCTGCGAGAGCCGTTCGAGCGGATCCGCGCGGCCATCGAGGAGGCGCAGCGGCACTGATCAGGCCCGGCATGACCGTGAACAGCGAGAGCGGCGTGCGGTCGATCCGCCACGAGGATCTCGTGCTGCGGCCGGCGGTGGTGCGGCCGTGGGGCGATCCGCCGATCCCGATGCCCCCCGCGCTGCGGCTGCCGGTGGCCGCGATCACTCCGCCGGTGACGCGGGTGGAGATGGCGCTGCCGCGGCCGCGGGTCACCAGCTGCTTCTTCACGCCGGCGGCGGCTCCGCCGATTCCCGCGGCACCGCCGCCGCGATGCGTCGAGCCCGCGATCCGCATCGAGGACGGTCGGCCGGCGCAGGCGCAGGACCGGCGGACGCGGATCGCGCCCCCGCGCGACGTCGTGAAACTCTCCGAGCGGTTCTTCTATCTCCTGCAGCCCGACCTGGAGACGATGCTGCAGGTCGGGAAGCTCGAGTTCCCGCGGCAGCCGTTCCCGTTCCAGCTCGACGGGATGGCGTTTCTCGTGCCGCGGCACTCGGCCGTGCTCGCCGACGAGATGGGGCTCGGCAAGTCGATGCATGCAATCTCTTCGATCCGGCTGCTCGTGCGAAGCGGCGAGGCCCGACGGGTGCTGGTGGTCTGTCCGAAGGGGCTGGTCTCCAACTGGGCCCGCGAGCTCGCCGACTGGGCACCCGAGCTCGTCGTGGCGGTGATCGAGGGCGATCAGGCGAGGCGCCGCTGGCAGTGGAGCCTGTCCGACGTGCCGGTGAAGCTCGCCAACTACGAGGTGCTCGTCCGCGATCGCGACCTCGTGGCCGAACTCGGGCTGTCGTTCGACCTCGTCTGCCTCGACGAGGCCCAGCGGATCAAGAACCGCTCCAGCCAGACCAACCAGGCGGTCCGCTCGCTCGACCGCCGCCGGTCGTGGGCGCTCACCGGCACCCCGATCGAGAACAGCTCCGACGACCTCGTGGGGCTCTTCGAGTTCGTGGCGCCCGGCCACTTGAGCGAGCGGATGGCGCCCAAGGCGATGGGCGCGGCGGTCGGCGACCACATCCTCCGCCGCACGAAGGACAAGGTGCTCAAGGACATGCCCCCCCGGCTCAACCGCGACGAGCGAATCGAGCTCGGGGCCGAGCAGCGGGAGACCTACCGCCGCGCGGAGGAGGAAGGGGTGCTGCGGCTGGCCGACATGGGCCGCGAGGCGACGATCCAGCACGTCTTCGAGCTGGTGCTGCGGCTCAAGCAGATCTGCAACTTCGACACCGCGACGGGCGAGAGCGCGAAGCTCGAGTGCCTCGCGGCGGAGCTCGAGGAGGTGCAGGCCAGTGGCCGCAAGGCGCTCGTCTTCAGCCAGTGGGTGGAGACGCTCGGCCGGCTCGATGGAGCGCTCGGGCGCTTCGGGGCGCTGCAGTATCACGGCGGGATGTCGACCACCGCCCGCGACGAGGCGATCCGTCGCTTCAAGCACGACAAGAAGCACTCGGTGCTCCTGCTGTCCTACGGTGCCGGTGCCGTGGGGCTGAATCTGCAGTTCTCGCAATACGTGTTTCTCTTCGACCGCTGGTGGAATCCGGCGGTCGAAGACCAGGCGATCAATCGCGCCCACCGCATCGGTGCTGCCGGCGCGGTCACCGTGACGCGGTTCCTGTCGGTCGACACGATCGAGGAACGGATCGACGAGGTGCTGCGGAAGAAGCGCGACCTCTCCGAGACGATCCTCTCGCAGGCCGGTGAGCCGGTGTCGGCGGGGCTCTCGGCCGACGAGCTCTTCGCGCTGTTCAAGCTCGCGCCGCCCACGCGGCGGGCCGCGGCGTGATCAGCAACCCCTCGCCGGATTCGGTCTCCGGGAAGCCGCCATCGCGCGAGCGATGCGGGCCTGCGAGGCACGTTGCGGCCGACGGGGTCAGGGCGAGGGGGCGTTGATCCGCAGCATGCCCTTGAGCTCCCGGAACTTGGCGGGGCCGATGCCGTCGACTTCGAGGAGATCGACGACCCGCTTGTAGGGTCGGCCCTCGATGATCCGGTTGGCGAGGGCCTCGCCCACGCCCGGCAGCCGCATCAGCTCGCCGCGCGAGGCCGTGTTGGGGTCGAGCGTGAAGCCCTCGGGCGGTGGTGCGGAGCCGTCGATGGCCTGCTTCAGCTCCAGTTCCTCGAGCCGCTCCAGCCGCCGCTCGACCGGCAGCTTGTCCCAGTCGGTGTGGGCCCAGATGCCGAGGCCGCGTTTCGCGGCCTGGAGTTCGAGATCGGCGAGCCGCTCGCGATACTCCTCGCCCGTGTCGCCGCCGGGCGTGCTGCGGGCCACGCCGAAGGCCCGGGCCAGCCCCTTGGAGACAAGACGTTCCGCGAGGTCATCGCCCGTCGCATCCGTCACGAAGGCGTAGATCCGCTTGAAGCGGCCGTCGCCCCGGCCGTCGGCGAAGCTCGTGTGCACCGTGAACGGCCTGGCGAGCAGGCGGCGGGTTTCCGCGGTGGCGTCGGCGGCGAGCCGCTTGGCGAACTCGATCGAGGCGGCGGCTTCGGGCTTCACCTCGGCGATCCCAAAGTAGCGCCGTTGCGTCCGCAGCCGCCGGGCGTCGGTCTCCCCGTTGACGTGGTGCTCGAGGCAGTCGACGCCATACAGGCGGACGGTGTGCTCCTCGCCGGCCGGTGTCCGCACCCGGAAGCTGTCGCCGTCGGACCACTCGACGGCCATGAGCGTGCAGCCGGGGATCGCCACGAGCTCGTCGGCCCCCGACGCGGCCCTGGCCGCCAGCACCGCCACGAGCGTGCATGCCAGCCGCACGGTCATCATGGCGAGGCCTCGCCGGGGGATCCGTCGGGAAAGAGCCGGCTTGTATAAGGATTGGTGTCCATCACGGGAAACGCCCGCCAGCCCGGAGCGTCGAAGTGCCACCACTCGGTCGCCAGCGGCAGGAACCCCTCCGACCGCATCGCCTTCTGGAGCGTCTCGCGGTTCGCGAGCCGGTCGCCCGGGGCGTCGGTGAAGTCGAGGTGCGACCGCTCGCCGAACTCGTCGAACTCCGACGGCATCGGCAGTTCGTGGCCGGCCGCGTCGACGAGCGTCACGTCCACCGCCGAGCCGCGGTTGTGCCGCGAGCCCTTCGCGGGATCGGCCACGTAGCGGGTGTCGGGCTTCACCTTCCAGAGCGCCTTCTGGA
>JBJTRH010000226.1:0-2978 GCA_046076065.1 Planctomycetaceae bacterium
GTGAGCCGCTTGTGGTCGAGGCCGAGGAGATGAAGGATCGTGGCGTGCCAGTCGTGCACGTGCACCGGGCTCTCGACGGCCTCGAGGCCAAACTCGTCGGTGGCGCCGTGCACGTGGCCTGCCTTCACGCCGCCCCCAGCGAACCACGTGGTGTAGCCCTGGTGGTTGTGGTCGCGGCCGTCGTCCGTCTGCCCGTAGGGCGTGCGGCCGAACTCGCCCCCCCAGATCACGAGCGTGTCGGCGAGCATCCCGCGGGCCTCGAGGTCGGCGAGCAGGCCGGCGATCGGCTTGTCCACCGCCCGCGCGTGCCGGCCGTGCTCCGCCTGGAGGTTGCGGTGCTGGTCCCAGCCTCCGTGGCACACCTCCACGAACCGCACGCCCCGCTCCAGCAGCCGGCGGGCCATCAGGCACTGCCGCGCGAATTCGGCCGTGTCGTCGTCGCCGAGGCCGTACAGCGCGGCCGTCGCCTCCGACTCGGCGGCCACGTCGAGGGCTTCCGGCAGCGTGTCCTGCATCCGGAAGGCCATCTCGTGCGACGCGATCAGTCCCTCCACCGCGGCGGCCTCCGCACCCTCCTCCTCCGCGCGGCGGTTGAGCGACTGGATGAAGTCGATCTGGGCCCGCTGCTCGGCCCGGGAGAGCGTGGGGTTGGCGATGTTGCTCACGCCCTCCTCGGCGCCGCCGAGCCTGGCGAACCGGCCGCCCGCGCCGCCGATCTTCGTGGCCTGGTGCCGCGCCGGCAGAAACGCGCTGCCGTAGTTGAGCGGGCCGCCGTTGGCCGGCGGCGGGCTGATCGTGACGAACCCCGGGAGGTTCTCGTTCTCGCTGCCGAGCCCGTAGGTCACCCAGGCCCCGAGCGAGGGCCGCACCGCCGTGCTCATGCCGGTGTGCATCTGCAGGAACGCGGGCGGATGATTGGGAACGTCGGTCCGCATGCTGTTGACGAGGCAGAGCTTGTCGGCATGGGCGGCGATTTCCGGAAACAGCTCCGAGATCCAGAGGCCACTCTCACCCCGTTGCCGGAACTCCCAGCGCGGCGCGAGGAGCCGTGCGGTGGGCAGCCGGCCGCGGCCGATCGCCGTGCCCGCATGGCGGACGAGCGCCGGCTTGTGGTCGAAGGAGTCGACGTGCGACGGCCCGCCGTCCATGCACACGAACACCACCCGCTTGGCCCGGGCTGGCACGTGCGGCGGCTGCGTGCCGGCGGCCTGCTCGGCGGCGAGCGCCTTGAAGGCCACGCCCCCGAAGCCGGCGGCGGTGGTGGCGAGCCAGTGGCGGCGGGACCAGCGTGGCATCGAAACGTCGGGCATCATGAGGATCGCCTCCGTGGGAACGGGCCGGCTCGGGGTGTGGTTCAGTTGCGGCTGAGAAACTCGTGGCTCGCCCAGAGCGACTGGCAGAGTGCGGCCCACGCGGCGGTGGTCCGGCCCCGCTGCCGCACGAACGCGAGCGCCGCGTCGACCTCCGCCGCCGACGGCGGCCTGCCGAAGAATCGCAGCCATGCCCGCTCGGTCCGCCGCCACTCGTCGGGCTCCTCCTCAGCGAGCCACTCCGCGGCCTCCTCGGCCTGCCGGATCACGAACCGGTCGTTGAGCAGGTAGAGCGACTGCGCGGGCACCGTCGTCTGTGGCCGTTGGCCCGTCACCACGGCGGGCGAGGGCATGTCGAAGAGGGCGAGCGGTTCCAGCGGCGTGCCGCGGAGCGCGGGTAGGTAGATCGCCCGCGTGAACACGGTCTCGTCGAACGGCCGGCCGCGGCCGATGAGTCGGCCGACGGCGAGTCCCTCGCCGAAGTTCTCGACCGTCGAGCCCCGGGGAGCCTCGAGGTCGAGCGTGCCCGCCGTGAACAGGATCCCGTCGCGGATCGCCTCGGCGTCGAGCCGGACGGGCGTCATCCGCCAGCGGAGCACGTTGTCGGGGTCGGCGTCGAAGGCGCGGGGGTCGTGCCGGGTGGAGATCGCGTAGGCACGGCTCGCCACGAGGTCACGGATCAGCGGCTTGATCCGCCAGCCGTTCTGCACGAACCGGGCCGCGAGATGGTCGAGCAGTTCGGGATGCGACGGCGGCTCGCCGGCGACGCCGAAGTTGTCGGGCGTGGCCACGAGGCCGCGGCCGAAGAGGTGCAGCCAGACGCGGTTGACGATCACGCGGGGCGTGAGCGGGTTGTCGGCCGAGGTGATCCAGCGGGCGAGATCGAGCCGGCCGCTCTCATCGGCGGGGATCGCGCCGCCGCCGGCGAGCGTCGGGAGCCCGCGGGGCACCGTCACACCCGGCTTCTCCACCTCGCCCCGCAGGAAGAGCGGCGAGTCGCGGGGCGCGGTGCGGTCGAGCGCCGCCATCGCGAACTGCCGCGGCGTGCCGTCGGCGGTGAAGCTCTCGAGCCGTGAGGTGAGCGTGGCCACCTGCGTGCGGTTGCGGATCGCCTGGCCGGGATCGGGCCGTCGGCCGTTCCCCGTCATGCTCGCGAACTGCTCGGAGAGCCGGTCGAGCTGCCCCTGGAGGACCTCCCGTGCCCGGGCGTCGAGCGGCGGCACGCCGTCGGGCTGGCCGGCGGACCGCGGCAGTTCCACCAAGGCGACGGGATTCACGTTCTGGACCACGCGGATCGTGCCGTAGCGCGTGTCGGTGCTCCGGAAGATGCCGGCCAGCGCGTAGTAGTCGCGCTGCGAGACGGGGTCGTACTTGTGGTCGTGGCAGCGGGCGCAGGCGACGGTCAGCCCCAGGAAGGCCTGCGTGACGGCGTCGATCTGCTCGTCCACCACGTCCATCTCGAACTGCAGCCGGTTCCGTTCGCCGTGCGACTTCGGGCCGATCGCGAGGAAGCCGGTCGCCACGAGCAGCTCCGCCCGCTCGCGGTCGTCTCGCGCCTCGAAGAAGTCGCCCGCGATCTGCTCCATCGCGAACTGATCGAAGGGCATGTCGGCGTTGAAGGCCCGGACCACGTAGTCGCGATACCGCCAGGCGTGCGGGTAGGCGAAG
>JBJTRH010000227.1:0-2421 GCA_046076065.1 Planctomycetaceae bacterium
ACTCCGACGTCCGCGCGACGACCCGCTCGAACGTCTTCCCGGCGGCCGTGAAGGCGCTGGAGCGGGCCGGCGTGAAGGCGGAGATCATCCACGGGATCCTGCCCTCGGGCCGGAAGGACGTGGCGGGGCTGATGACCGGAACCCCGGAGTTCAACTGGCGATCGAGCGGGAGCACGATCCTGCCGGGGGCGATCTGCGAGAACCTGACGAGCTTCGGCGGCATCTTCACGGCGTCGGCCGAGCAGACGCCGCTCTCGGAGTTTCTCCGCCACGGTGCCGCCGGGTCCAGCGGCACGGTGATCGAGCCCTACTCCATTCCCGCGAAGTTCCCCCACGCCTCGATCCAGGTTCACTATGCCCGCGGCGCGAGCCTTGCGGAGGCGTTCTACCAGTCGGTTCGCGCGCCGTATCAGCTGCTCGTGGTCGGCGACCCGCTCTGCCAGCCCTGGGCCTCCATCCCCGAGGTGGAGGTCGTGAACGCGGCCACGTCGATCGTGCTGGAGCCCGATGCGGTGCTCTCGGGCACGGTGGCGCTCGAGCCCCGGGGCACGGTGCCGGGCGGCGGCGTGGTCGACCGCTATGAGCTGTTCGTCGACGGCGTTCGCGTGACGCAGTGCGGAGCGGGCGAGAGGCTCGCCTTCGACACGACCCCGCTCGCCGACGGCCACCATGAGTTCCGCGTCGTCGCCATCGAGGCGTCGGCGATCGAGACCCAGGGCCGTCGCGTGATCCCGGTGCGATTCAAGAACGGCGACCGGTCGCTGTCGCTCGAGGTGGAGCCGCGGCGGGTGCGCCGGGGCGACAGCGTGAGGGTGATGCTCGACGGCACGGGCATCGATGGCGCCGTGGTGTTCGCCACCGGCCGCGTGCTCGGGCGGACGACGGGCACGCAGTCGTCGATCGAGGTGCCGGCGGAGCTGCTCGGCCGCGGCACGGTGACCGTCCGGGCGACGGGCCGTGGAGGGTCGACGCCCTCCGCGGGAGTCAATGCGGTGCCGGTGGTCGTCGAGGTGACCGACTGACGGTCACCCCTACCGCACGGGATTCGTCGGCGGCAGCGCCGCGACGTCGGATCGCTCGCCGGCTGCCGGAGCCGCCGCCGCGTGGCCGTGGTGGGCCTGCGAGAGGTGGTCGACGAAGTCGGGCCGGGCATGCTTGAGCACGAATACCTCGCTCGACGCGTCGGGCGCGCCGTGCGGCCTGACGATGCAGATCACCTCGGCCTTGCCGCCGTGCTGCCGCACGTGGTCGATGAGGGCGGCTTCGCCGGCGGAGAGCGGCTGCGCCGCGGTGGCCGCTGCGGCCCGCGGAGCCGCCGCTGGAGCATCCTGCATCGGTGCCGCAGCGGGCTCCGCCAGCGGACCGGTCGATGCGGTCGGCACGGCGTCGGCGCGGTCACGGCGATCGAAGGAGACCGCCGGCATCTCGGCGGGCATGCTCGGCACGCGTGGACCGGAGGCGGCGACGGCGTCGAGCCCGCCGCTGGGATAGACGCTGCGGAACACGAACGACAGCCCCGACTCCTCGAGCTGGTCGTGGATCGAGGGCAGCGCGGCGAACAGGCCCTCGTTGTCGGCGGGGTCGGCGGCGTTGCACACGCCGATCAGCGTGCCATCCACGGCGAACAGCCCGCCGCCGCTGCGGCCCTGTACCGGCTGCCCGGCCACCTGGAGATTGGAAGGCCCGAGATACTTGTCGACCGCCGTGATCCGGCTGTGGCGAATCGAGGGGTCCCGGCCGCCGTCGCAGCCCACCGTGACCACCGCCGCGCCGACCGGCGTACGGCTGTCGGTGCCGCCGACGCGCACCGGCTCGATGGTCACGTCGGTGAAGATGCTGACGAGGGCGAGGTCGCGCTTCAGATCCCAGGAGATCACCTGCCCGGCCACCCCGCGGGGACCCTGGGGGCCGAACAGGTCGACCTCGATCCTGCCCTTGCCCTGCGAGTCGCGGAACACGTGGCCGCAGGTGAGGATCAGTGCCTCGCCCTGACGGCAGTCGATCACGGTGCCGGTCGCCCACGACGCCGTGCCCGAGGCATCCTCGACCCGTAGCCGGGCCGTGGCGGCGAGCAGCCGCTGCTCGAGGGCGGCCCGATCGGCCGGGGCCACCGCGCCGGCCGGCTCCTCGACCGGCGTGCCGATGGCCGCCGCACGCGCGATGGGCGGCTGGGCGACGGCTGCGACGGGCTGGATCGCCGCTGCTGGCGGTGCGGCCGGCCGCAGGGGAGCTGCGGGCGGCGGCTCGGTGGCCAGATGCACGTCCGCCGGGGCCACGGGCAGCGGCACGCCCGGCATCGTGTCGGCGGTGCGGTCGGGGGGCGCCGCAGGCGGCTCCGCACCGAGCGGCGCGGCCGTCTTGGCGAGGAGAGCCTCGAGATCTTCGCGGGTCGTGGCACCATTGATGCGGCCCACTTCGTGA
>JBJTRH010000228.1:0-4536 GCA_046076065.1 Planctomycetaceae bacterium
AAAGGAAAGAGAGAAGAGAAGGAGGAGGGGAAAGGAGAGAAGAAAGAAGAGGAGGAGAGAGGCCACGGTGCCGCCGCCGGTCCAGAAGCTCGCGACCCGCTACATGCGCGATCCCGAAATCATGGACTTCTCCACCAACGAACTGGCGGTGGAGACGATCGAGCAGCGCTATTTCACGGTCGACCCGACCCGGAAATTCGACCTGCTGGAGCGGCTCATCGAGCGCGAGCAGCCCCGGCAGGCGATCGTGTTCTGCCGCACGAAGCGCGGCACCGACAAGGTCCACGACCGTCTCGCCCGGCGCCGGTCGCGGCACCCCGACGAAGTGGCCTGCATCCACGGCGACCTGGGACAGAACGTCCGCGACCGCGTGATGCGGGCCTTCCGCGAGGGCGCGGTGCGGATCCTCGTGGCCACCGACGTGGTGGGCCGGGGCATCGACGTGTCGAGCGTGTCGCACATCATCAACTACGACATCCCCGAGTTCTGCGACGACTACGTGCACCGCGTGGGCCGGACCGGCCGCATGGGCCGGGAAGGGATCGCGTTCACATTCGTGGCACCGGAGGAGGGCCCCCAGCTGACCCGGATCGAGATGCGGATCGAGCGGCTGCTCGCCCGCGACGAGATCGAGGGCTTCGAGGCCTTCGACCGTCGGCCCAAGCCGGCGCCGGTGGAGCACGTGCCAACCGGAGGGTTCCAGAAGGCGGCGGCAGAGTCGCCGCCCCCGGCCGACGAGCCGCCGAAGCGGCCGCCCGCGCCCTCGATCCTCGGTAAGGGCCGCGGTCCCAAACGGCACCGCCGCGCGCTCTGACGATGGCGACGGGCGACCCGCGGGCGCTGAGGCAGCGGCTCGAGAGCCTCGAGGCGGCCGGGGTCCTGCAGATTCCCCGCGGAAGCGGCCTGATGCCTGCCCCGGTGGCAACGCCGGTCGCGCCATCGGCGTCGCAGCACGCGGCCCCAGCCCCGATGCCGTCGGGAGCACGTGACGCCGCCCTTGCGGTGATCGCCGCCGAGGTTGCAGGCTGCACCCGGTGCGGCGAGCTGGCCGCGACCCGCACGCAGACGGTGTTCGGAAGCGGCCGCTCCGACGCCCGGATCTGCTTCTTCGGCGAGGCTCCGGGGGCCGACGAGGATGCCTCCGGGGTGCCGTTCGTCGGCCGGGCCGGTGAGCTGCTCACCCGCATCATCGAGGCGTGCCAGCTGCGGCGGGACGACGTCTACATCCTCAACGTGCTCAAGTGCCGCCCGCCCGGCAACCGGACTCCCGGCCCCGACGAGGTGGCCCACTGCCGCGGCTATTTTGAGCGGCAGTTCGAGATCATCGCCCCGAGCCACATCTGCTGCCTCGGCGGCACGGCTGCCCAGGCCCTGCTCCAGACCACGGAGCCGATCGGGCGGCTCAGGAAACGCTGGTTCCAGTACGGCACCGCCAAGGTGATCTGCACCTACCACCCGTCGTACCTGCTGCGGAATCCCGCGGCGAAACGGGACGTGTGGGACGACATGAAGACCCTCATGGCCGACCTCGGCGTCGAGCTCTGAAACCGGTTTTTCTGAAGATGCCGGTCGCGACGGTCCGATGAACAGGACGGGTCGTGGGGGAGGGGAACAGCCGCTGACGGGCTGCGCCGGAGGGACCGGCACCTCCGGCTCGGGGGAGGTGTCGGGGGGTTCGATGGATCGTTGTGCAGGCAGCATCGTGCTCCGATCCCTCGCCACCGCGGGGCTCATCCTGCTCGCGGGATGCACGATGTGTCCGGACCCTTACGACTACTCCGGGCCGGTGCCCAACGGGTCCGCGCCCCAGAACGATTTTCGGGCGCGGAGCAATGGCATACTGCCGCTCGGTGCGGCCCCTCGTCCGTGGCCGCCGATCGTCCGCAACGAGGCCGGTGAGAATGGCGCGAAGGGCCTCGTCCGCCGCAGCGGCACGCCGACACCGGCCCTCGATGCGGTGACCATCGCGGCCGCCGAAGCCCCGGCCGATCCGGCCGAGGCTCGCAGCGTGCTGGTCGTCGTCGGTGGCGACGAGATCCACGAAACCGCGGTCGAGCGTTGCGACCCTTGGGCCGTCGTGCCCGACTTCGGGGACGCGTCCGCGGCCGGCGAATCGCAGGAGCGCGACACCGAGCAGCATCCGGTCGAGACGGCGTCGGCGGAGCAGGCCGTCGACGTGCCAGCCGTGACGGTCGTCGTGCCCATCCTCACGGAAACGCCCGGCTGGCGCGAGCGGTCTCGGCGATAGCTGCGGCCCGCCCCGCGGGCGCCTCAGGCCGGCTTCACGAATCCCGGCTCCGGTGACCAGCCGTCGGGAACGACTGCATCCTTCGGGACGACCGCGATGCCGTCGCGGACCGTGTAGCGGGGATCGTCGCCAGTGTCGACCCAGCCGTGCTCGTTGACGATCCGCACCCTGCGACCGATGCGGGCGTTCTTGTCGACGATCGCCCCGGCGATGATGGTGTCGTCGCCGATCCCGAGCGGCGGCAGGCCGCGGGCCGCGTCGTCCGCGAGACCGTGCTCGGTTTCGTAGAAGTCGTTGCCGAGCACCACCGAGTCGCGGATCACGACGTTGCGGCCGATCCGGCACCGCAGCCCGATCACGCTGTTCTCGATGACGGCCCCCGACTCGATCACGCAGCCGTCCGAAATCAGGCTGTTGCGGATACTCGCCCCGCCGAACCGCGACGGCGGCAGGAAGCGGCCGCGGGAGTAGATCGGCGCCTCCGCGTTGACCAGGTCGAACGGCGGGTCGGTGCTCGCGAGGTCCCGGTTGCACTGGAAGTACGAGCGGATCGTGCCGATGTCCTCCCAGTATCCATCGAATGGGTGCAGCTGCACCCGCTTCGCCCGGATGGCCGCCGGAAACACCTCCTTGCCGAAATCCTGGTAGTCGGTCTTGGTGAGCAGGTCGAGGAGGCAGTCACGGTCGAAGAGGTAGATCCCCATGCTGGCCATCAGCGAACGGCCCTGGGCCGGGATCCCCTGCGCCTCGATCCAGGCCGGATCGGTCCGCATCATCTCGAGCTCCTGCGACGTCTGGGGCTTTTCCAGGAAGCCCTCCACCCGTCCCTCGCCGTCGAGCCGCATGATGCCGAGAGCCGAGGCGGCCTCGTCCTTCACCGGAATGCCCGCGATCGTCACGTCGGCCTTGTGGGCCATGTGGGTCGCGAGCATGTCGGCGTAGTTCATGCGGTAGAGCTGGTCGCCGGAAAGGATCAGCACGTGCCGGATGTCGGGCTGCTGGAGGTAGCGGAGGTTCTGCCGCACCGCGTCGGCCGTACCCTGGTACCAGCCCGGATTGTCGAGCGTCTGCTGGGCCGCCAGGATCTCGACGAAGCCGCCGCTGAACGGGTCGAAGGTGTAGGTGCGGCGGATGTGGCGGTGGAGGCTGACCGAGTTGAACTGCGTGAGCACGTAGATTCGCTGCACGCCGCTGTTGATGCAGTTCGAGAGCGGCACGTCGATGATGCGGTACTTGCCGGCCAGCGGCACGGCCGGCTTCGAGCGGTCGCGGGTCAGCGGGTAGAGCCGGGTGCCGCGACCGCCGCCGAGAACCAGGGCCAACACGCGCTTCACCGACATGGATCGCTCCTCTCGTGACGCCGCGACCTCGCGAATCGCCCCATGCTACGGGAACCCCCCGCGCCGGAGAAAGACGATTCCCGCCGCTCAACCCTTGACGACGAAGTTCACCATCCGGCCGGGCACGGCGACGACCTTGACGATCTCCCGCCCGGCGAGCTGCTCCGCGATCTTCGGGTCGGCGGCGGCCGCAGCCTTGATGGCATCCGCATCGGCATCCGCCGGCACCACCACGCGGCCCCGCAGCTTCCCCTGGATCTGCACCGGGATTTCCACGGTGTCGTCCCGGAGCCAGCGCTCCTCGACAGCCGGCCAGGCGGCCAGCGACACGGGAGCGGTCCGGCCGAGCACCTCCCAGAGTTCCTCGGCGAGGTGAGGAGCGAACGGGGCGAGGATCGTCACGAAGGGCTCGAGAATTCCCCGCGGACGCCGCTCGAGCGGGGTACAGAAGTTGACGAACTCCATCATCCGGGCGATCGCGGTGTTGAACGACAGCGACTCGATGTCGCGGGTCACCTTGTCGACCGTGCGGTGGAGTTCACGAAGCTGGTCGTCGGTGGGCGGATCATCGCAGACCTGCGGCGTCGGCACGATCGCGTCGGCCCGCTCGTCGACCACGAGCCGCCAGCAGCGGTCGAGGAATCCGCGGACGCCGCTCACGCCCGTCGTGCTCCAGGGCTTCGTCGCCTCCAGCGGCCCCATGAACATCTCGTAGAGCCGCAGCGCGTCGGCGCCGAAGTCGCGGACCACGCTGTCCGGGTTCACCACGTTGCCGCGGGCCTTCGACATCTTGTAGGCGCGGCTCTCGACACGGATCTTCGGCGCGTCACGGAGCACGAAGTGCTCGCCCTGCTTCTCGACCTGGTCGGCCGGAACCTTCGCCGCCACGTCGTCCGCGGCCCGCTGCTCGGCCGACACCCAGCCCCCCTTGGTGCTGCGGTAGCCGGT
>JBJTRH010000229.1:0-5385 GCA_046076065.1 Planctomycetaceae bacterium
GGCGCTGACGACGACGATGTCGTCCTTCGGGATCTCGAGGGAGGCGAGATGGTTGTTGAGCACCGGGGCCGCGTAGAGATGATCGACGGGTACGTCGAAGAAGCCCTGGATCTGGGCCGCGTGCAGGTCCATCGCCAGCACGCGGTCGGCGCCGGCCCGGGTGATCAGGTTGGCGACGAGCTTGGCCGTGATCGGCACTCGCCCGGAGTCTTTGCGGTCCTGGCGGGCGTAGCCGAAGTAGGGGATCACGGCGGTGATCCGAAACGAGCTCGCCCGCTTGAAGCTGTCGATCATCACGAGCAGCTCCATGATGTGCTCGTTGACCGGCGGGCAGGTCGACTGGACGATGAACACGTCGCGGCCGCGGACGTCCTCGTCGATCTTGCAGGAGATTTCCCCGTCGGGAAACCGCCCCAGCGAGATCTTGCCCATCGGCAGGTTGAGGTAGCGGCAGATGTCCTGCGTGAGCGCGGGATTGGCCGGGCCGCTGAAGATTTTCAGGTCGTTCATCGGATCGCTCGGGAGGCGACGGGGGGGCTGCGGAGTCCGCGGCCCGTGGCTCGCCACTGTGACCGCGCTCCGGACGGGCTTCAAGCGGGCTGCGTCGCCCCGCCGCGGCACGGTATCCTGCCGGTCGCGGTCGGGCCGCCGCACGCTGCAGCGGCGACCGCGGATTCCGTGGAGTGCCGGCATGTCGTCGCAGACCCTGCAGCTCATCACGTCGCACCGCGGCGCCTCGTTCTCGGCCGCCGACCGGGTCGACGTCGCGATCGGTCGGCTCGCCGTGCGGACGCGGCGGCTGTCGGGCGGGCTCCGCGAGGGGGTGCTGCTCGTGGAACTCGTCGCCGGCGACACCAGGGTGTTCGTGCTGCCGGATCGCGGCCTCGGCATCTGGAAGGTGATGGCGGAGGGCGTGGAACTCGGCTGGCAGTCGCCGGTGCACGGCCCGGTCAATCCGCGGTTCGTGCCGCTGGCGGAGCCGTCCGGGCTCGGCTGGCTCGACGGCTTCGACGAACTCGTCGCCCGCTGCGGCCTCGTGAGCAACGGCGCGCCCGACGTGGATCCGTCCGGCCGGCTCGTGCACGGGCTTCACGGGCGGATCGCCAACCTCCCCGCGCACCACCTCGACGTCACCCTCGACGAGGCCGCCGGCTCGATCACGCTCACCGGCGCGGTCGACGAGACGCGGTTCCTCTGCCACGCCCTGCGGATGACGACCTCGCTCACGCTGCACGCCGACCGGCACCGCGTGTCGTGGACCGACTGCGTCAAGAACATCTCGGATCGCGCCGCGACCATGCAGCTGCTCTACCACGTCAACTTCGGCCCACCGCTGCTCGGCCCGGGCAGCGAGCTCGTCGCCGCGATCGAAGAACTCGCCCCCCGCGACGCCGCGGCCGTGGCCGACGTGCCGACCTGGAACCGCTACGTGTCGCCGCAGGCCGGCCGCGGCGAGCAGGTCCACTTCGCGCGGGTGCGGCCGGGGGCCGACGGACACGCGGCGGCGATGCTCGTGGGGCCCGAGGGCCGCAACGCCGCCACGCTCTCGTGGCGAGCCGACACGCTGCCGTGCTTCACGCTCTGGAAGAACCAGGGCGGGCTCGCCGACGGATACGTGACCGGACTCGAGCCCGGCACCAACTTCCCGAATCCGCGGTCGTTCGAGGAGTCGCAGGGCCGGCTCGTGCCGCTCGAGCCGGGGGAAACCGTGCGGTTCGATCTCGCGCTCGAGCACTTCTCGGCGTCGGCGATCGACGCCGAGCGGCGGAGGATCACCGGCCCGGTGGCCCCGGTGCCGGCGATCCACGCGCAGCCCAAGGCGGGCTGGAGCCGGACATGACGCGGGCGGCTGTCGTCGCAGGGCTGCTCTCGGCCGTCGTGCTTCCCGCCGCGATCGCGGTCGAGCCGCAGGCTCCGGCGGTCTCGGGCGACGCCGAGGTGCGGGCGCCCGCCGGGGACTCGGAGATCGTGATTCGCACGACCTCGCGGCTCGCGGGGGCGATCGATTCGCTGACCTGGCGGGGCCGGGAGTTCATCGACTCGCACGACCACGGCCGGCAGCTGCAGAGCGCGTCGAACTGGGACGTCGGCGGCGACCTGCACGCGGAGACGTTCAATCCCACGGAGGCCGGCTGTGAGCGCGACGGCGCCGGCCCCGTGAGCACGAGCCGCCTGCTCTGGCTCGTGGCCGACGGCCGCGATCTCCAGACGGTGAGCCAGATGGCCTTCTGGCTGCGGCCCGGCCAGCAGAGCGGTGGCCATCCCGCCCGCAACACCGTCGCCCTGTCGAACCACCTGCTCCAGAAGCATGTCCGGCTGGGAGCCGATCACCTCGCCCCGCCGCTCGCCGGGCACGCCATCCGCTACGACGTCACGTTCACGGTGCCGGCCGGCGAAGGGCATCGGCAGGGCGTGTTCGAGGTGCTCACGGGCTACATGCCCGCGGCCTTTCGGAGGTTTCATGCCCTCGCACGCGACGGACGCCTGGAGCCGCTCACCGACGGACCGGGCGAACAGGCGTTGCCGGTGATCCTGGCCACGGAGAGCGGGGACCTTGCGATGGGCGCCTGGTCGCCGGCGGTGGCTCGGACGACGGACCGGCCCGCGACGTATGGACGCTTCTGGTTCGAGCGGGAGCAGGTGTCGAAATGGAATGCCGTGATTCGCGAGACGTCGCCGGCCGGCACCACGCTCGAACCGGGCACCTACGCGTATCGCGTCTGGGTCGCTGTGGGCACGCTCGAGGACGTGCGGCAGACCCTCACGGCCCTGCGGTCGGCAGGCCGTTAATGCGCGGGCCATACGGCCCGAATCGCCATCGACTGCTCGCCTGGAGGGCGAGCCCTCAGGCCAAGCCCGCCGGGGGCAGAACGGCCAGCGGCGCCATCGACTGCCCGCCTGGAGGGCGAGCCCTCAGGCCAAGCCCGCCGGGGGCAGAACGGCCAGCGGCGCCATCGACTGCTCGCCTGGAGGGCGAGCCCTCAGGCCAAGCCCGCCGGGGGCAGGATGCCCCGGCGGGCGTGAAATGGAGGCGAGGGGAGTCGAACCCCTGTCCCGTGATGTTTCAGCGCGAACGTCTACGTGCGTATCCGGTCGATTTGAGTCTCGTCCACGCGTCCCCGGCCGACAGGGTGCGTCGTGGACCAGCCCGGAACGTGTTTAGCCCCGGCCGTACCAGGCGGTGAACCGGGGCGAGTCGGATTTGGCGACCGATTGGGAGGCCCTTCCGACTGGGGCCATCGCTCGGGGCGGCTTCGTTAAGCAGCCAGGGAGAAACGAGCTTCGGCAATTGAAGCTTGGTCGACTTTTAACGTGGCCAGCCGACCAACCACGACACGCAATCCGGGCCTCTTGCCATCCGGTCGATACCGGTACGCCCCCGTTGAATCAGGCTCCCGACGGCCCCGGAGGCGGCCGGCAGGTGTCCACCGCCCGGACGGCCCGCGGCCGTCACCGACGAGGGTGAACAGAGGCATCATACGAAACCTCAAGGGCTGTATCGGTCGTGCGGAAGGCAGTCCTGCATTTCCCGGAAAAATTGCGGCTCCGAGCCTGAACCGACACCCCGCCGGGTGGATACTCATGAGAGACGCCCGCCGGCCTCCGTCCCGACGACGGTCAGGCCCGGACGTTTCTCCTCCTTCTCGTTGACGCTCATCCCATGGCACTCGTACGCTTCTTTCGGGCGCGGTCAGCCGGTGGTTCGCCGGTCGCCGCCGGTCCTTCGTCAGGCGTTTCCATGTTTCATTCGCCAGTCGGTGTCGGCCGTGCAGTGGCGTGCGGCGTTGCGGTCGTGCTCGCGGGCCTCGGCTCGGCGGCGGACGCCCAGGAGTGGGCGAAGAAGATGTTTCCGGTGACGAGCCACAACTTCGGCACCGTCGCCAAGGGCGCGAAGACGGAATACCGCTTCGTGTTTCGCAACATCTACAAGGAAGATCTGCATGTGGTCGGCGTGCGGACCAGCTGCGGCTGCACGTCGCCCGAGGTGACGAAGCACGATCTCAAGACACACGAGACGGGCGAGGTGGTGGCGAAGTTCAACACCCGCACCTTCCTGGGCCAGCACGGCGCCACGCTCACGGTGACGTTCGACAAGCCCTTCCACGCCGAGGTGCAGCTGCGGGTGGCGGGCAACATCCGCGGTGACGTCACCTTCGAGCCCCCCTTCGTGGATCTCGGCAACGTCGATCTCGGTGCCGGCGCCGAGCGGCAGGTGCGGGTGACGCGGGTTGGCAGCGCGGCGTGGGACATCACCGACGTGCGGAGTGCGAATCCGAGTTTCGAAGTCAGCCTTTCCAAGCCGACGCGGGCGGCCGCGCAGACGTCCTACGACCTCACGATGCGGCTCAAGCCCGAGGCGCCGGCTGGATACGTGAAGGGACAGCTGATCCTGATCACCACCGATCCGCGGGCCACGCAGATCCCCATGGACGTGGAGGGGCGGGTGGTGGCCGCGGTGACGGTGAGCCCGCAGCTGCTGTCGATGGGCGCCGTGAAGTGCGGCGGGACCGTCACCAAGAACGTCGTCGTGCGGGCCAACCGAGACTTCTGCATCACCGGCGTCGCCTGCGATGATGGCTGCCTGACCTGCGAGCCGCGGACCACCCCCGCGAAGGTGCACATCCTGCCCGTGACCTTCCAGGCCGGCAGCGCGTCGGGCCGGGTGGAGCAGCAGCTTCGGATCTCCACCGACCTCGGCGAGGGGGCGGTGCCCAACGTGACCGTCCAGGCTGAGGTCGAGGCTGCCGCGGCTGCCGCCGAGCAGTCGGCGAGCGTCCGCTAGCCATCGGTCAGGAAGGATTCAGCCGCGGGCCGCGAGCGGTGCGTAGTCCCGGGGCGGGGCTCCCGCGTAGATGGACAGCGGCCGGATGATCCGGTTGTCGCCGATCTGCTCGATGACGTGGGCCGTCCAGCCGCTCATTCGGGCCACCACGAAGATCGGCGTGAACACCTTCACGGGCAGGCCGAGGGCGTGGTAGACCCGGGCCGCGGGCCAGTCGAGGTTGGGCTTGAGCGCCTTTTTCTCGAGCATGATCCGCTCGACCCGGTCGGCGAGATCCTCCAGCTTCTCGGCCTCGGTGCCCCGGGCCAGGTCGCGGCACATCCGCCCCAGCAGCCTGGCCCGTACGTCGCCGTCCTTGTAGACGCGGTGGCCGAAGCCCATCACCACCCGCTTGGCGGCGAACTGCTCGTGAACCCAGGCGTCTGCCCGGTCCGCCGAGCCGATCTCGCCGAGCACCTCGAGCACCTTCTCGTTGGCGCCGCCGTGGAGCGGGCCCTTGAGCGCGCCGATCGCGGCGGTGATCGCGGAGTGCATGTCCGATCAGGTGGAGGCGACCGTGCGGGCGGCAAAGGTCGACGCATTGAACTCGTGTTCCGCGTAGA
>JBJTRH010000230.1:0-23357 GCA_046076065.1 Planctomycetaceae bacterium
GCAGGTCGCGACCATGGGTGGCTCTAGGAATAGAGGACATCAGGCAGGCCCCCGGCTAAAATGCACAACACTTTACACAACACGGCCAAGATAAGGCGGTCATGCGAAGGGGGCCGCAAGATTGTGAACCCCTTGTTTTCAAGAGTGCCGGAGGTGGGACTTGAACCCACACGCCCTTGCGGGCAACGGATTTTGAGTCCGCCGCGTCTGCCATTCCGCCACTCCGGCTCGCGAGGGCGACCACACGACCGGTGAGCCTACGGCCGGGGGCGAAGCAGTGCCAGCGGCCTGCCGCTTCGCGGCTAGAATGCCGGGGCAGCATTCATCACCCCAGACCCCGAGGTAGCGAACACCCGTGTCGATCAAGGACGCCTATGCAGGCAGCCGTTTCGGGCTGTCGTTCGAACTCTTCCCGCCTAAGACGCCCGAATCGGAGGCGGTCATGTGGCGGACCGTGGATGAGCTCATGGCGTTTAACCCGGCGCTCATCACCTGCACGTACGGGGCCGGCGGATCCACCCGCGGCACGACGCTCGACGTGCTCAAAGGAGTGCTCTCCCGGCGGAACCTTCCGGTCGCCAGTCACCTCACCTGCGTGGGCAGTTCGGTCGACGAGCTCCGCGGGTATCTCCGCGAGGCGCTTGCCGTCGGCGTGTCGGCGATCGTCGCCCTCCGCGGCGATCCGCCCAAGGGGGAGACCGCGTTTCGGCAGGCGGACGGCGGGCTCCGCTACGCGTCGGAACTGGCGGCGCTGATTCGCAGCGAGTTTCCCGAGTTCGGCATCCTCGTGGCGGGCTATCCGGAAACGCACCAGGAGGCGGTCAGCCCGGAGGCCGATCTCGAGAACCTCAAGCGGAAGTGCGACGCCGGGGGCGACGTCGTGGTCACGCAGCTGTTCTATGACAACGCCGACTTCTTCCGCTTTCGCGATCGCTGTGCCGCTCTGGGAGTTACGGCACCGATCGTGCCGGGCGTGATGCCGGTCACCAACTACGCCCAGATCCGCCGGATCGCCAGCCTCTGCAAGGCACGCCTGCCCGAGTCGTTCACGCGGCCCTTCGAGGCCGCCGGCGATGACGAGGCCGCGCAGTTCGAGGCCGGCGTGACCTTCGCGGCCCGTCAGGTCGAGGAGCTGATCGAGGCCGGGGCGCCCGGCGTGCACTTCTACGTGCTCAACAAGTCGCCGGCCACGGTCCGCGTGCTCGACCACGTGGGCATGCAGCGCATCCCCGGGTGACGTCGGCCTGCCGGGGGCTCACCGCGGCGGCTGGTCGTCGTCCATCGTGCGGATGTAACTCCTAAGCCGCTCAAGCTCGTCGGTGACGTGGCGGAGCTTGAGCATGTTCTCGACCCGCTTGACGAGCTCGACGCGGTTGACGGGCTTGGAGAGGAAGTCGTCGGTGCCGGCCTCCACCGCACGCTCGATGTCGCCCAGTTCGCCGAGGGCCGTGACCATCAGGATCATGATCGGGCTCGTGGCGGAATCGGCCTTCAGCCGCTGGCAGACCTCGAAGCCCGAGAGCTTCGGCATCATCACGTCGAGCAGCAGCACGTCGGGATGAAACGACGCGACCTTGGTCAGGGTGTCGGCCCCGTCGACCGCTGTCGCGATCTCGCAGTCGATCCCGGCGAGATACACCTCGAGCAGCTCGCGATTCGGCTCGTTGTCGTCGGCGATGAGCACGCGGGCCTTCCGCGGCGGGGCACGATCGGCGGCGGCAGGCTTCTTGGGCATGGAGACTCGCTCAGGGCGTGTCGAACACCGACTGGCTCTTCACGATCGCCATGTCGTCGGGGAACGTATGGAAGGCGTGGACGATCAGGCTTCGCGGGCGGGTCTCCACGTCGATCCAGCTGATCGCGCCGAGGGCCACCCGGCCCCCGGACTCGAAGCGGTGCAGCAGGCCGCGGCGGGCCCCGGCATCGACCAGCTCTTGCTGGAACGACCAGAACACCTCCGGCTGCACCGTCTCCAGCTGGAAGGTGGTTTCGTAGCAGGCGCCTCCGCGGCACTCCATTCGGTCGCTTCGCTCGCCGGCGATCCGGTGGGACAGCAGGCGACGCTTCTGCGGCAGGGGCTGGGCACCGCTCGTCGCCACCTCCGTGAGCGTGAGTCCATCCTTTCGCCAGGTCACCACATGCCCCGCCGTGGTGATTGCGACCATGGCGGCATAGCCCCCGCGATCGACCGATCGCGTGGCACGGATCTCGAAGAGCTCAGGATGGAGCGAGCGGCCATAGAGCTGAAAGACCAGCTCACCGACCTTGGGTCGAAGGGAAATCACGTCGTTCGCTCCGGGGGTTGCAGCGCGAGGCTGCGGGCATGCCCCGCGCCACCTCGTCCGCCCGCCTCGCCAGGTATTATAGGAGGCGATGTCGTGAACGGCCAAACATCGGTCGTTGCACCGCGGAAGCGACCGCATCGCAACGACGATCGCGCGCGGTCGCCCGACGCTTGACAGATTCGCCCTGCGATGACAGTCCGCCAGTGGGCGTCAGACGAGCCCGACGAGAATGTCGTACACCGCATGCGTGCCGGCGGCGATGCCGAAGCCACGCGCCACGAACAGGATCGCGAAGAACAGCCCGGCCAGAAACCGGAACGTGAAGCTGTAGAGCGTGAACACGTCACCGAGCGGTCCGACGTAGTGCGCCAGGCTGAACAGGATGCTCGACAAGATGACGCCCCAGAACGCGGCCGCCGCCGTCGAGCACCCGACCTGCGACAGGAGCCAGGCGAGCGCCGGCAGGAGCAGGAGACGGAACAGCACCTCCTCGTAGAGGCCGGCGCCGCAGAACGCCACGAACCGGGCGAACAGCCCCTCGCCGTCGACCGCCGCGGCGAGTGGCCACCAGCGACCCTGGAGCCTCGCGAGGCCGAGGAGCGCCGCGGCCCAGACCGTCGATTCCAGAGCCATTCCTGCGAGGATTCCGGGCCGCACCCGCCAGCGATCGTGCTCCACGTGGTGCCACGCCAGGAGGCCGATCACGGTGAGGGCAGGCAGCAGGAAATAGGCCCCGAAACCGGCCGCGTCGAGGAGTTGGCGGAGCCAGACGTCGGCGCCGTTTCGGGGCGATCCCCGGCCCATCAGGAGCACGCCTCCCTCGTAGGCGAGCACCAGCGGCATGGTGAACACGAGGCTCGTGAGCGGCGTGCGGGAGATGCTCCAGTAGGTGTCGGCGTCGGGCCGCGATCCCTCGGCATCAGCGGGATCGTCGGAGCCCGCCTCATCGAAGTGGTCACGGATGCCGGGGTCGGCGAGGCCGTCGCTCTCGGGCCAGGCCGGAAAACCGGGGTTCTCGTCGCGGTCGTCGTCAGGGTCGTGCATCAGCGTGAACGTGAGGCCAACGTTGCGTCGGGTGCGGAGCCGGCACGACCGTGCGACAGGTCGGGCCGCGCGATGCGAAACGCAATCGACGATGCTTGCACTGCCCGCATGAAAATTATTTCGGCGTCAAGAGGGTGATTTCCCGTGCTTCATCATGATCGCCGCGCCGCGACACGGCGGATGCTTGACAAGGTTGGATGATCCCACAGAATCGTGCTCGCACACCATACCTGGGGGGCGACGACTTGAGGGATCGACAGTCGGCGACCTTGGTCGTGGCCTGGATGTCCCCCCCGTTTCTTATGGTGCCGGCGTGCGGAGGTGTCCGCCGTCCGGTTCGGGGCCGCGGGCTCAGCCGCCGCCGAGATGTGGCAGCGCGGGATTGCGTGCCTCCCGATCCACGCGGGTAGAATCCGTCGGCGATCAGCGTTCGCGAGGATTCCATGGCACGATGCCTCATCGGATGCGGCTCGAATCTCGGACGGCGGCGGGAGCAGCTCGACCGCGCCGTCGAGCTGCTGCGATTCATGCCCGGCGTCGAGATGCTTGCCGTGAGCCACTACCGCGAAACCGTGGCCGTCGGTGGCCCCCCCGATCAGGATCCCTTCCTCAATGCCGCGTGCCTGCTCGAGACCGCGCTGCCCCCGAGGGCCGTGCTCGAGATGCTGGCCGCCGTCGAGAACACGCTCGCCCGTGACCGTCGCGAGCGGTGGGGACCACGCACGATCGACCTCGACCTGCTGCTGTACGACGACGTCGTGATGGACTCCCCCGAGCTCACGCTGCCTCATCCGCGAATGGCCACGCGGCGCTTCGTGCTCGAGCCTGCCGCCGAAATCGCCGCCACCCTCCCCCATCCGCGTTCGGGATGCACGGTCGGCGACCTGCTCGCCAACATCGCCGCGGCCCATCCGTTCGTGACCGTCGTGGGCGTGCCTGGCAGCGGTGCCGCGGAGGTGGCGGCGGCCGTCGCCGACGCGTCGCTCGCGCGGCTCATCCACGCGCCGGCGGCGTGGCCGATGGCGGAGGGCGGGCAGATGACCACGCTCGCGCACTGGCGGCGGACGCTCGCCGCCTGGTCGGCGCCGCTGCATGGTGCGGCGTGGGACGACGAGCCGCACGTGACCGTCGCCGACTACTGGTGCGGCAGCCTGGTGCCGGCCGCGACCGGACACCTCGATGCCGACGATGCCGCCCGCTTCGCCGGCGAGGCGGCCGCTGAACTCGCCCCGCTCCGCGTGCCGACGGCGGCGATTCTGCAGCGGGTCGACGCGGCGACGCTCGAGGAGCGGATCGCCTTCCGTGCCCGCCATGCCCACGGGCACACCGATGTGTTCGGCGACCTCGCGCCGGCGGCGGTGCTCTGCGATCGCAGCGCGACGCCGGTCGTGGAACTCATGGCCGCGCAGGAGCGGATCGCGGCGGCGCTCCTCTCGGCCGGGAGACGAAGCACGGCGCCGCTCGCGGTGATCGCCGTCGATGCCACCGATCTCGCCCGGGCGGCCGACGAGGCGATCGCAGCCGTCGAGGCGATGCTCTGATGGCCGACGCGACCGAACCGGTGGTGATCTCGGATCCGGGCGAGATTCGCGGCCTCGTGCTCGCGGCCGGCGAGCGGGGGCGGCGGGTGGGCTTCGTGCCCACGATGGGCGCGCTCCACGCGGGCCACGTCAGCCTCGTCGATGCGGCGGCGGTCGACTGCGACGACGTCGTCGTGTCGATCTTCGTCAACCCGACGCAGTTCGCGCCGCACGAGGATTTCGCACGCTATCCGCGGACACCCGAGGCCGACCTCGCACTGCTCGCGGGCCGGCGGGTGCGCTGGGTGTTCGCTCCGCGGGCCGACGACATCTACCCGGAGGGCTGGTGCACGCGGATCTCCGTGGACGGCCCCGCGCGACGCTTCGAGGGCGAACTCCGCCCCGGGCACTTCAGCGGCGTGGCCACCATCGTCTGCCGCCTCTTCATGGCGGTGCCCGCGGCCGCCGCCTACTTTGGTGCCAAGGATTGGCAGCAGACGCTCGTCGTGCGGCGGATGGTCCGTGACCTCGGCCTGCCGATCGGGATCGTCGTGTGCCCGACCGTGCGCGAGCCCGACGGCCTGGCGATGAGTTCCCGCAACGCCTACCTCGCGCCGGCCGAGCGGCCTCGCGCCGTGGGGCTCTCGGAGGCGCTCGATCTCGCCGCCCGGGCCTGGGATGCCGGGCAGGATGCAGCCGCCATGGAGCGGCTCATGCGCGGGCACCTGGAATCCCGCGGCATCGCGGTCGACTACGCGGCCGTGGTGGATGCCGAGACCCTCGAGACGGTGCGGCCCGGGGCCGAGGCTCGGGCCCTCGTTGCCGGACGGCTCGGCGCCGTGAGGCTGATCGACAATCGCCCGCTGGCGCCCCGCCGGGCGGGCGGCTGACCGGAGCTCTCCGATGCGGTCGACGCTCTTCCATCTTCCCACCGTCATCGAGCTCGGCGGCACCGCCGTGCCGCTGTTCGGCTGGGGCCTGCTCCTCGCGGTGTGGCTCGTGGTCGCCGGCGGCGGTTTCGCCTGGGCCGCGGCACGGCAGGGGCTCCGCAAGGCGGCCACGTCGCTCGGCCCGCCGCTGGTGCTCGTGGCCGTGCTGCTGGCGTGGGTGCTTCCCGCGCTCGACGACGGCGTTGGCGTGCCGATCCGCGGGTATGGCGTGATGCTTCTGCTCGCGGCGGCGGCGGGCACGTGGCTGTCGGTCGTTCGCGGCCGTGCGATCGGGCTCGATGCCGACACGATCCTCGCGCTGGCCACGGAGGTCTTTCTCTGGGGCCTCGTCGGGGCGCGGCTGTTCTACGTGCTCGAGTATCACGGGCAGTTCTTCGGGCCGGGCATCGGCCTCGGTGAGACGCTCGCCCGGATCGTCAACATCGCCGCCGGCGGGCTGGTCGTGTTCGGAGCCCTGCCGACCGCGGCCGTGGCGGCCTGGCGGTTCTCCGCGCGCCGTGGCATTCCGCTTCTGAAGCTCGCTGACTGTGTCGCCCCGGGGCTGCTCGTCGGACTCGCGATCGGCCGGATCGGCTGTTATCTCAACGGGTGCTGCTACGGTGGTCCGTGCGACCTGCCGTGGGGCGTGCGGTTTCCGGAAGGCACCGCGCCGGCGGCCGAGTATCCGGGCCCGGGCGGCGCGAGCATGCCCCTGCACCCCGCCCAGCTCTACGCGGCGATCGACGCGGCCCTGCTCGCCCTGCTCGCGGTGGCGTTCACGCGGGTGGCCCGCCGCGACGGCGAGGTGTTCGCCCTCGTGCTCACCCTCCACCCGCTGTCGCGGATGCTCCTCGAGGTGATCCGTGTCGACGAGCCGCCTGCGCTGGGCACGCCGCTGTCGATCTCGCAGCTGGTGTCGCTGGTGCTGCTCGCCCTCGCGGCGGCGCTCTGGTGGTGGATCACCCGCCAAAACCCCGGCGTTGAAGCCGGGGAGGCGGTGGACCCCGATGCCGCCGCCGTCGAGGGCGAGTGGCGAAAACTCGATGCGGAGCGGATCGCCGAGGAGCGGGAGGAGGCCCGCGAAGACCTGCTCGACGCGGTACCGGCCCGCCGACGCTGGCCGTGGCCGGCCCTCGCGGCCGCCCTCGTGGCCGGCGTGATCGCCGCGGTGGTGATCAACGCCGCCCTGGTTGCTCGGCGACCGGCGGCCGGCCCGGCCGCGGAGGCGCCCTCCAAATGACCGCACCCGGCGACGAGCCTCCTCCCCGCGCCCTCCCGGGCCATGCCACCATCCGCTGCCGGCTCGACGGGCCGCTGGTGGTCGAACTGCCCGACGACATCCAGCTGCGGGTCATCGACCACGAAGGCCGCGAGTTCCCGCTCCCCGCGGGAAAGCCGGCGGTGGCTCTCTGCCGCTGCGGCCGGAGCGCCGCCCGGCCGTTCTGCGACGGCTCCCACCGGGCGTGCGGGTTTTCGGCGTCGGAAACCGCCCCCAGGGGCTGATTCGCCAGGGTGCGGAGCGTAGGCCTGTTCCGCTTACAGCACCTGTAAGGCGAGCGGAAACCTTTCCCTGGAAACCAGTTACGTCGAGGAGCGGCCCAAAAAAACGCCGTCTGGCACCCCGGAGCGATATGGACTGGCCCGCCAGGCACCTGTAGGGTTGACCTGCTGGGAGGCAGCGAAAGCCCCCGAAATGCCCCGGACGGCTCCGATGTCGCACCACCGCACCAACGTCTACCAACGGCACAGCGTCGGGATCATGGCGATCCTGGTGTTCCTGCTGCCCCTGGTCGTGGTGGGGGCGATCAAGGCGAAGTCGAACAACCGCAACGACGTGAAGGGCTGGCTGCCGGCGGAGTATCCGGAGACCCAGACCTACCGCTTTTTCCGGCAGAACTTCCAGGGCGAGGAGTTCATTCTCGTCAGCTGGGAAGGCTGCACGATGGCCGACGCCCGCCTGGAAATGCTGGCCCGGAAGCTGCTTCCGCCCCCCGAAGAGGCCTCCCGGATCGACCGCCCCCTCTACTTCAAGGCGGCCCAGACCGGGCCCCGTGCGGTGGAGCGGATGTGCCAGGAGCCGCTGAACCTCGACCGCGAGGAGGCGATGGCACGGCTGACGGGGGCCCTGATCGGCCCGCCTCCCGCCGGCGTCGAAGCCGGGTCGGCGGGCGACGACCTCGACGCCCGCAAGACCTGCCTCGTGCTGACCCTGGCCGACGTCGCCCGGGCGAACCTCCACGGGGCCATCGACGAGATTCGCAAGGTCGCCACCGCGGAGTGCGGCGTTCCCGATGCCGCCATCCACATGGGGGGGCCGCCGGTCGACAACGTGTCGATCGACAAGGCCGGCCAGACGAGCGTCACCATCCTGTTCGGGCTGTCGCTGGTCGTCGGGTTCTTCGTGAGCTGGTTCAGCCTCAAGAACACCGCGCTGGTGGCGATGGTGATCGCCTCGGGCGTGTACAGCATGTTCGCCAGCCTCGCGGTGGTCTGGTATTCGGGCTACCCCGTCGATGCGATCCTGCTGACGATGCCGTCGCTGGTCTACGTGGCGACGACGAGCGGTGCGATCCATCTCGCCAACTACTACCGCGACCAACTCGCCGAGACCGGCGTGCAGGAAGGGGCGGCCGGCCGGGCCGTGCATCATGCGCTCCTGCCGCTGTCGCTGGCGACGGGCACCACGGCCGTGGGCCTCGCGACGCTGGCGGTGAGCGAGCTCGTGCCGATCCGGATGTTCGGCGTCTTCTCCGCGGCCGGCGTCGTGGTGAGTTTCGTGATTCTCGTCACCTTCATGCCGGCGGCGCTGGAGTTGTTTCCCCCGAAGCTCCGAGTGGGCAAACTTGCCGGCGAGGAGAATGAAGCGGGCTGGAAGCCGATCGAGGAGAGCCGGTGGTGGGGCGCCGGCGAGTGGATCACGCGGCACCATGCACTCGCCACGGCGGCCTGCCTGCTCGTCATGGCGGCGGTCGGCTACGGCATGACGCAGGTGGAGAGCAGCGTGCAGCTCATGCGGCTGTTCTCCCGCAACGCCCAGATCCGCACCGACTACGCCTGGCTCGAGAGCCATCTCGGACCGCTGGTGCCGATGGAGCTTTTGGTGCGGATCGACGAGTCCTGCCCGCTGACGTTCCTCGAGCGGATGGAGCTCGTGGACGAGATCCAGCGGGAGATCAGCCGGCTCGACGAGGTCGGCAGCTCGCTGTCGGCGGTCACATTCGGCCGCAGCCTCGACACGGGCGCCGGCGAGGGGCTACGGGCGAAGCTCGCCCGCAGCACGCTCAACAAGGCCCTGCTCCGGCACCGCTCCGACTTCCTCGCCGGCGACTACCTCCGCGATGCGACGGTCACGGCGGCCGACGGATCCCGCGGCCGGCAGGAGCTCTGGCGGATCAGCGCCCGCGTGAGCGCCATCAAGGAGGTCGACTACGCCCTCTTCAAGGCCGACCTGCAGCGGAAGATCGACCCCATCCTGGCCCGGCTCGGGGACGAGGGCGTGCCCGGGGTCGCCGTCGACTACACGGGGCTGGTGCCGCTGGTCTACAAGGCGCAGCACTCGCTGCTGGAGAACCTGAAGATCGGCTTCATCTTCGACTTCGCGATCATCGTGGCGGTCATGATCGTGCTCTGCCGCGCGTTCTCCGCAGGGCTCGTGCTCCTGCTGCCGGCGGCGTTTCCGGCGATCCTGGTGTTCGGCGGGATGGGATGGGGCAATGCGCTGTTCAAGTGGCTGCACACCGGCAACCTGTTCATCGACATCGGCACGGTGATGGCACCGAGCGTGGCGCTCGGCGTGACGGTGGACGACGTGGTCCACTTCATGCTCTGGTTCCGCCGCGGCATCGCCGACGGCCTCGATCGCCGGCAGGCGACGATGCTCGCCTACAAGGGCTGTGCCCGGGCGATGTACCAGAGCTGGGGCGTGATCGGCATCGGCCTGTCGGTGTTCTCGCTCTCGCCCTTCGGGCCCACGCAGCGCTTCGGCCACATGATGCTGGCGATGCTCACGATCGCCCTGGTCGGCAACCTCGTGCTCATGCCGGCGCTGCTCTCCGGCCCGCTGGGAGCCGTGTTCGCCTGGAGCGTGCAGCGGATCGAGCGGCGGAAGGCGGCGAAGCGGCGGGTGATCGTCGATCCGGGCACCGACGCGCTGCCCGCGCCGCACGTCGCTCCCGGACCGAACAAGCAGGTCGTGCACGCCTGACGCTCGGCGCCCGACCGGGTGGTAGAGTTGGGGGATGAACGACGTCTCCCCCACGGTCGATGCAGCGGTGCCCGGTCTCCCCACGGCCACGGTGGTGCTCAAGCGGCAGCGGGCGCGGCCCTTTTTTGGCCGGCATCCCTGGGTGCTCGACTCGGCGGTGGCCTCGGTCGACGGCACGCCGGGCGAGGGCGACGTGGTCGATCTCGCCACGCACGACGGCCGGTTCGTGGCCCGGGGCCTCTGGAATCCGCACAGCCGGATCCGCGTCCGCCTCTACGCGTTCGATGCGGTCACGAAGCTCGACGATGCCTTCTGGCGTGGCCGCATCGAGTCGGCCGTTGCCCTGCGGAAGGACCTCGGCCTCGACGCCCGGACCGGCGCGGCCCGGCTGGTCAACAGCGAGGGCGATGATCTCTCGGGCCTGATCGTCGACCGCTACGGGGAGTATCTCGCCGTCCAGGTCACGGCCCTGGCGATCGCCAGGCGGCTGGAGCTGGTGTGCGACGCGCTCGAGTCGGCAGTCGCGCCGCGCGGCATCCTGCTGCGGGGGGCCGAGCGCGGCCTCGCGAAGCTCGAGGGGCTCGCGCTGCCCGACCGGCTGCTTCGCGGCACGGCCCCCACGGGACCGATCTTCGTGCACGAGCACGGCCTCCGGTTCGGCGTCGACCTGGCCGAGGGCCAGAAGACGGGCTACTACCTCGACCAGCGCGACAATCGCCATGCCGCCGCCCGCCACGCCCGCGGCCGCCGCGTGCTCGACATGTTCTGCTATTCCGGCGGCTTCGCGGTGGCGTGCGCCGTGTCCGGTGGCGCACGGAGCGTGCTGGCGGTCGACGCCAGCGGCCGGGCGGCCGCCCTCGCGCGGGCCAACGCCGAGCTCAATGGCGCCACCACCGTGACCGTCGAGGAATCGGACGCGTTCGAGAAGCTCGATGCCCTCGCCGCGGCCGGCGAGCGGTTCGGGATGATCTTGCTCGATCCGCCGAAGTTCGCCCGGAGCCGCGCCGCGGCCGACGACGCCCTGCGGGCCTATCACCGCATCAACCGTGTGGCCGTCGGACTGCTCGAGCCCGGCGGCATCCTCGTCACCTGCTCCTGCTCGGGCTCGGTCACCCGCGACGATTTCCATCGGATGCTCGCGGGCGTGGCGCAGCGGGCGGGCCGGCCGATTCAGATCCTGGAGAGCCGCGGCGCCGCGCCGGACCACCCGGTGAGCGCCAGCTGCCTCGAGGGGGAGTACCTCACCTGCGTGATCGCCCGCGTGCCGTAGCCGCGATCCTCGCCGCCGCGGTCAGGGGATCTCGAAGCGAAACAGCTGCTCTCCGCAGCGGAAGTGGCAGTGGGCGGTGAGCGTGACGGTGGTCACCGACACCCAGACGCCGTTGCGGGTCGTTTCCGCCACGATCAGCCAGCTGCCGTCCCGCTGCCGCTCGAGCTGCGCGTGCCGGTCGGCGACGAGTGGATCGTCGAGCTGGATGTCGGCGCCGCCACCGGTGCGGCCGATCGACACCGAATCCGCCTTGAGGGGCACTTCGATCCCCGGGGTGCGTTGGGCCGCCTCGACCAGCACGGGCCAGACGGTGTGCGGCAGGGGCGAGGTATCGAACAGCCGCGTGGCGGGTGAGCGGACCGCGTCGCGATGCGTGACGAGAGGATTCCGGAGCCGGAACCGGCGGGCGCCGAGGATCACGATCGCCTCGGCGTGCAGGATCGCCTTCGTGCACCGCACGAAGGTGCCGTTGACGCTGCCGAGGTCGACGAGCTGCCACTGGGAGGATCGCTTCCAGGGAATCCGCCTGATCTCGGCGTGGATCCCCGAGATCGCCGGATCGTTCGGAAACACGAAGTCGCCCGACGTGCGGCCGATCGTGAAGGTCTCGCCACGCATCCGCACGGATTCACCCCGTTCCGCGGAGCCGTCGTCGAGGGCGGTGATCACGGGCACGGGCGGACGGAGGATCGGCCGGAAGTCGTGCAGGTCTTCCTTGGCATAGGGCAGCGCGGGGAACGCGCCGGGACCATCGCGCTCGAGGATCCACCGCAGGGCGCGGCGGTCCTCCATTTCGGGAGCGGGAGGATCGTCCTTGGCCGTGCGTCGATCGAAGACCATCGGCGGGTCCTTTTCCAGCACTGTGCCCCAACGCTCTAGTGTACGGTCCACCGCGTCTGGTGTCCCCCGCTGCGGCGGGATAGGCTGAGTTGGGTTGCGACCCGCCCTGCCCCCACCCCGCGTTTCGCATGCAGCGCTCGACGTTCGGCCCGTATCGCGTGGTCCGGCTTCTCGGCCAGGGAGGCATGGGAGCCGTCTACGAGGCCGTCGGCCCAGCCGGCGACCAGGTGGCGGTGAAGACACTGCCCGTGCACCTCGCCGACGACGATGCCGTGCGGCGGCGGTTCCGGTCGGAGATCGACCTGCTGATGCGGCTCCGGCATCCCGGGATCGCCAGGATGATCGGGTTCGGCGAGGAGGACGGGCTCCCCTTCTTCGCGATGGAGTTCGTGCCGGGGCGGACCCTCGACGAGCTCCTCCGTTCGGGCCGGCGATTCACGTGGCCGGAAACCGTGGCCGTGGCCCTCGAGATCCTGCCCGCCCTCAAGTCGGCCCACGATCAGGGCGTCGTGCACCGCGACCTCAAGCCGGCGAACCTGATGTTTCCGCCCGCCGATGGCGGCGGCTTCCACGTCAAGCTGACCGACTTCGGGATCGCGAAGCTGTTCGGTGACACCGGTCACACCCGAGCCGGCATCGTGGTCGGCACGCCGGAGTACATGGCTCCCGAGCAGGCGGCCGCGATGGCCGTCGATCACCGCGCCGACCTCTACTGCCTCGGCCTGGTGATGTTCGCGATGCTCGCCGGACGACCACCTTTTCAGGGCGGCGTGTCGGAGGTCGTCGAACATCAGAAGACGCGGCGCCCACCCCGGATCTCGACTGCCGCCGCCGACGTGCCGCCCCCGCTCGACGAGCTCCTGGATCGGCTGCTCGCCAAGAACCCCGAGGCGCGGCCCCCGAATGCCGCTGCGGTGGCGCGGCTGCTCGCGGGGATCGCCGCGGGTCGACCTCCAGGGGCGATCACGGCCCCCCACCCGGAGCCGGCGGTCTCGCGCCCCGCCCCCGACCTCGCGGCCACCCTTGCCATGCCGCCGGCCGCACCGGGCGGAGGCGGCGGCCGCGCCGACGTGCAGGCCACCACCGTGGCTGACGAGATCGGCAGGCAGGTGCCCGCCGACCCGCAGGGCCACCAGGCGGGCGGATCGACGTTCACCACCGTGGAGGCCGTGGCCCGATCGGCCCGCGACCGCCAGGCTCGTTCGGAACGCCGGCGGGCGATGCTCGGCGCGTGTGGCGCCGGCGCCGTGATCACGGCGGTGCTCGCCGCCGGATGGTGGCTGCTGCTGAGGCCCTGGCCATGGGCCGATCCCGACGCCGAACGACGCGACTACGAGAGCATCATCGCGATGCTGGCCGACCCCGACGACCTCGGCGATCCATGCCGTGAAATCCGGTCGTATCTCGTCCGCCATCCCGCCGCCGTGCACGCGGCCGACGTCCGCAGGCTGGGCAGAGAAGTCGCGCTCGACCGGCTCCACAAGCGGTCCCGGCATCGATTTCCGACCTACACCCCGAAGTCGCCCGCCGAGCGGACCTACCTCGAGGCGCTGCGTCTTGCGGCGTCGGACGCGCGGGCCGCCACCGTCAAGCTCCGCGGCATGCTCGCTGCGCCGGGCAAGACCGATGCCCCGCAGGTCACGGACGACGACCCCTGCGCCGTCGTCGAGCGTCCCGACGCCGACACCTGGCGCGAACTCGCCCGCCGACAGGTGGAGATGCTCGAACCGGTGGTCCGCCTCGAGGATGCGGCCCGTCGGGAGGAGTCGCGCGACGCCGCCAGTCGGGCCGCGGCCATGCTCGACCAGGCGGCGGCCCTTCAACGGGAGATCGATGCCGCCCCCACCGCGGCCCGCCGCGTGGTGGCGATCACCCGGCGGCACCAGGTGCTCGAGGAGCTCGTCGAGGACTACGCGGCCACTCCGGCAGCGGCGGCGACCGTGGCCGAGGCGCGGCGGCTTCTGGGCCACTGAGACCTTGACCGCTGCGAGGTGGGCCGCCGACATGTGGGCCACGCCACCAGCCGGCGAGGGCGGGCGACGCGGCTACACCCTGCGAAGCCGCGTGAACTCGTCGATGGTCACCGTGGTGAGTTCGCCGTCGTCGCGGGCGAGGATCAGCACGTCGCTGTAGACCTTTTCGTCGCCGCTGCGGCGAAAGTTGAGCCCGTGCCTCCGCCGCTCGCGGCGGAGCACCTGGCCCACGGTCTTCGTCGTCCAGGTGGCCGACGAGCCCACCTGGACCCCGTGGATCACCTCCACGCGGTCGCCCGGCTGCAGCTGCTCGTAGAGGCTGCGGGCCTCGAACTCCTCCGGAGTCATCGGCTCACACTTCCTTGGCTTCGATCCACTTCATCATCTTCCGGAGCCGACGCCCGGTCTCCGTGAGCTTGTGCTCCCGCTCGCGACGGCGGGTGCTCTTGAACATCGCCGCGCCGCCGCGGTTCTCGAGGATCCAGTCGCGGGCGAACGCGCCCGAGCGGATCTCCTCGAGGATCTTCTTCATCTCGGCGCGGGTCTCATCGGTGATGATCCGCTTGCCGCGGGTGTAGTCGCCATACTCGGCCGTGTTCGACACGCTGTACCGCATGTACTCCAGGCCGCCCTGGTAGAGCAGGTCCACGATCAGCTTCATTTCGTGGAGGCACTCGAAGTAGGCCATTTCCGGCTGGTAGCCGGCCTCGACGAGGGTGTCGAACCCGGCCTTGATGAGCTCCGAGACGCCGCCGCAGAGCACCGCCTGCTCGCCGAAGAGATCGGTCTCGGTCTCCTCCGCGATCGTGGTCTCGATCACGCCGCCGCGGGTGCCGCCGATGCCCTTTGCGTAGGCCAGTCCGATCTTCTTCGTCTCGGCGCTCGCGCCGGGGCCGAGGGCGATCAGGCAGGGCACGCCGCCCCCCTTCACGTACTCGCTGCGGCCGAGATGGCCGGGGCCCTTCGGGGCCACCAGCATGATGTCGTGCCCCGGCGGCGGCTCCACCTGGCCGAAGTGGAAGTTGAAGCCGTGGCTGGCCATCAGCACGGCGCCCTTCTTAAGGTGCGGCTTGATCGACTGCCGGTACACGTCGCCGGTGAGCTCGTCGGGCAGGAGGATGTTGATCACGTCGGCCTGCTTGACGGCGTCTTCCACGCTCATCGGCTCGAAGCCGTGCTTCTTGGCCAGCTCGTAGTGGTGGCCGCCCGGCCGCTGCGCCACGATCACCTTCAGGCCGCTGTCGCGGAGGTTCTGGGCCTGGGCGTGGCCCTGCGAGCCATAGCCGATGATGGCGATGGTCTTGCCCTCGAGGGCCTTCAGGTCGGCGTCGGCGTCGTAGTAGATCGTGGCGGCCAAGGGAGCACTCCGGAGGGGATGAAGGTCGGGAACGATGAGCGAAAGGTCAGGCGAGCGACTCGCCCACGGGCGCCGAGTCGGCGGGGCGGGCACCGTCGCCGGCCTCCGTGAGCTCGCGGGTGGGGGTGCTGCCGCGGACCATGGCTATGCGGCCGGTGCGGACGAGCTCGAGGATGCCCTTGGGCCGGATCAGCTCGATGAAGCCCTCGAGCTTCTTCTCGGTGCCCGAGATCTCCACGATCACGCTGTCGGCGGCGACATCGACGATCCGGCCGCGGAAGATCTCGGCGAGTTCCTTGACCTCGGTGCGGGCGGGGCCGTGGAGTGCGGCGACCTTGATGAGCATCAGGTCCCGCTCCACGTAGTTGCGGCTGCTGATGTCGTCGACCCGCACGACCGTCACGATCTTCTCGAGCTGGCGGCGAACCTGGTCGAGCACGCGATCGTCGCCGCGGAGCACGAACGTCATCCGCGAAAACCGCGGGTCCTCGGTCTCGCCCACGGCGAGGCTGTCGATGTTGTAGCCGCGGGACGCAAGCATGCCCGAGACGTGCGCGAGCACCCCCGGCACGTTCTGGACGGTGGCGGAGAGGACGTGGCGCATGGAGGGCTCGCGGCGGAATCCGGGCCGGGACAGGCAGGCGGGGCAGCCGGACGAAAGCCGCCGCTGCGGGGCAGGGCGGAGTCTAGTAAGCCGAAACCCACGCATTCAAGCCTTGGCCCGCCTCGCCCGCACCGGACGTGCCCCCCGACCGGGCCGACGGCCGGAATCGGCGGAGGCACGTTGACAGGGGCCGAAAAAAGCCGATAGTTTGCGGTGCTCAGGCTTTCGGCCCCGAATGCCCGTTTTTTGTCCCCGCGTCCCCAGCGAGCGTGTCAGCGTGTCCAACGTCTTGGCCCAGGAACTGATCGAAGCAGGCGTCCACTTCGGCCACCGTGCCAGCCGGTGGAACCCGAAGATGAAGCCGTACATCCACGGCCGTCGCAACCTCATCCACATCATCGACGTCCGCGAGACGATCCGCGGCCTGCTGCGGGCCCGGAAGTACCTCAAGCAGGTCGCCTCGACCGGCAGCCTGATCCTGTTCGTCGGCACCAAGCGACAGGGCGCCGAGGCGGTGGCCCGCGAGGCAGCCCGCTGCGGCATGCCCTACGTCAGCGACCGCTGGCTCGGCGGCACGCTCACCAACTTCCGCACGATCCGCAACCGCCTCGCCCGTCTCGAGGAACTCGAGACCCTGATCCCGTCGGAGGCGTTCGGCAGCTACTCCAAGAAGATGCAGTCGTCGCTCCGCCGCGAGCACCGCAAGATGCTCCGCAACCTCGGCGGCATCCGCACGCTGTCGCGGCTGCCCGAGTGCCTGGTCGTGTTCGATCCCAAGAAGGAGAAGAACGCGGTCAACGAGGCCCGCAAGATGGGCATCACCACCGTGGCCCTGATCGACACCGACTGCGATCCCGATCTGGTCGACCTGCCGATCCCCGGCAACGACGACTCGATCCGCTCGATCGAACTGGTCGCTGCACGGCTCGCCGATGCGATCCTCGAAGGCAAGTCGCAGACGGCGACCGAGGCACAGGCGTCGGCCGAGGGTGCCGACGGGGCCGACGGTGAGTCGAAGCCGAAGCCGAAGGCCCGGCCCATGGTGGCCAAGCGTTCGGTGCCGCAGAAGCCGAAGGCCTGAGCGGGCCCTTGGTGTCGAGCCGGTCGCGGACGGGCGTGCAGGCGCCCGCGCGATCGTGGATCCGCGGCGGGGTCTCGACCATCCCGCCTTTCGATTTCCACCCTGAACCGAACCCACGAAGCAGACGCGAGGAGACGTTTCGATGGCTGAGATCACTGCCGCCGCCGTGATGGCCCTGAGGGAGAAGACCGGCCTCCCGATGATGGAGTGCAAAAAGGCGCTCGCCGAGTGCGGCGGCAACACCGAGCAGGCCGTCGAGTGGCTGCGGAAGCAGGGCATCAAGACGCAGTCGATGCGGGCCGACCGCGAGACCTCGTGCGGCCGTCTGGCCGTCTACGCCGATCCGGCGACGGGCGTGGGCACGATCATCGAGTTCAAGTGCGAGAGTCCGCCGGTGGCCGGAAGCCAGGACTTCAAGGATCTCGCGAACGACATCGCGAAGACGCTCGCCGTTGGGCCGGGCGCGGCGACGCCGGCCGACCTGCTCGCCCAGAAGAGCACGGCCCACCCCGACCGCACGCTCGGTGAACTCAAGGACGACCTGTTCAACCGGATGCGCGAGGTGTTCGAACTCTCCCGGATCAAGCGGGTCGACGGCGCCTGCGGCGGCTATGCCCACCACGACGGCTCCAAGGCGGCGCTGATCGAGATCACCGGCAACGTCTCCGGACCCCAGGCGGCCGAGGTGGCCAAGGACATCGCGATGCACGTGGTGGCCCTCGCTCCGCAGGCGATCCGCAAGGAGGATCTCGATCCTGCCGTGGTCGACAAGGAGCGAGAGATCCTCTCGGAGGCCGCCCGCAAGGAAGGCAAGCCCGAGAACATCATCGCCAAGATGATCGAGGGCCGGCTGCGGAACTTCTTCAGCCAGTGCGTGCTGCTCGAGCAGCCGTTCGTGAAGGACGACAAGCAGACGGTCGGCCAACTCGCGAAGGCCGCCGGCCTCGAGGTGAAGTCGGTCGAAAACTGGAAGTTGGGCGGTTGACGAGGCGGAGTCCGTTCCGCCCGGTGCAGCGGACCTGCGGCCGCTGACCGTTCGCGAGCCCGGAGCGTGCATCCGCAGTTCGGCCCCGAGGATGCCGGCGATGGAGTCCACCCCGTACAAGCGCGTGCTCCTGAAGCTGTCGGGCGAGAGCTTCGCCCGGCACGGCGAGCGTGGCATCTCGATGGACGAGGTGGTCCACATCGCCCGCCAGACGGTGCAGGCGGCGTCGCGGGGCGTGCAGCTCGCGATCGTGATCGGCGGGGGCAACATCCTCCGTGGCGGATCCTTCACGGCGGGCAACGCCGCGATCCAGGAGGCGACGGCCCACTACATGGGCATGCTCGCCACCGTGATCAACGGCCTCGCGCTGCAGGATGCCCTCGAGAGCCTCGGCGCCCAGACGCGGCTGATGACGGCGATCCGCATGGACGGGGTGGCCGAGCCCTACATCCGCCGCCGCGCCCGCCGACACCTCGAGAAGGGGCGGATTGTGATTCTCGCCGCGGGCACCGGCAGCCCCTACGTGACGACCGACACCGCCGCCGCCCAACGGGCCCTCGAGCTCGGCGCCGACATCGTGATGAAGGCCACCCGCGTGGACGGCGTCTACTCCGACGACCCGGAGAAGAATCCGCACGCCGTCCTCTACGCCGAGCTCACCTACCAGCAGGTGATCCAGCAGAACCTGCGGGTCATGGACGGCACGGCGATCTCCCAGTGCGCCGAGCACGGGATGCCGATCCTGGTCTTCAACTACCGCCGCGAGGGCACCATCGAGCGGGCGGTGGCTGGCGAGAAGCTCGGCACGATCGTCGGGCAGCGGCGATAGGCGGTCCGGGGCGTATACTCCGGCGGTCCACCAACCCAGGAGTCCCGCCCGATGCCGCTCGATGACATCCTGCTCGACGCCGAGGAACGCATGGAGAAGGCGGTGGAGGTGTTCCGCCACGCCCTCACCGGCATCCGCACCGGCAGGGCCAATCCGGGCCTCGTCGACACGCTCCGTGTCGAGGTCTACGGATCGCCCACGCCGATCAAGGCCCTGGCCAGCGTCGGCGCCCCCGAGCCGAACCAGATCGTGGTCCGCCCGTTCGACCCGGGCACCATCAAGGACATCGAGAAGGCGATCCAGGCCAGCGACCTGGGTCTCAATCCGCAGAGCGACGGCCGCGTGATCCGGATCGTGATCCCGCCGCTCTCCGCCGACGTTCGCAAGAAGATGTCGGCGCGGATCCGGGAGCTCGCGGAAGAGTCCAAGGTCGCGATCCGCAACGTCCGCCGCGACGGCAACAAGGCGGCTGACACCGAGAAGGGCGACGGCGGCCTCACCGAGGACGACTGCGACCGCTGCAAGGAAGACGTGCAGGAGCTGACCAAGAAGTACGAGGCCACCGTGAGCGACCTCGCGAGGGCCAAGGAGTCCGAGGTCATGGAACAGTAGCCGGCCCGGTGCCGCGGCGAGGCTGGCGATGATCGAGGTCCGGAACCTGGTGAAGGAGTATCGCGGCGCCAGCGGTTCGGCGGTGCGGGCGGTGGACGACGTGTCGTTCACCGTGGCGGCCGGCGAGATGGTGGGACTGCTGGGAGGCAACGGCGCCGGCAAGACGACCACGATGCGGGTCGTGGCCACGCTCCTGGCGCCGACCTCGGGCACGGCCGTGGTGGCGGGCCGCGACGTGCGGCTCGATCCCATCGGCGTGCGGCGGCGGCTGGCGTATGTGTCGGCGACCACGGGGGTTCCCGACCGGCTCACGCCCCGCGAGATCCTCGATTCGCACGGACGGCTGCACGGGCTCGACGCCCGCTGTCGGCAGGCGCGGATCGTCGAACTGGCTGCCGCGCTGGAGCTCGATGCCTACCTCGACCGCCCCTGCGGCCGGCTCTCGTCGGGTCAGCGGCAGCGGGTGTCGCTGGGCCGGGCGCTCGTGCATGATCCGCCGGTGCTCGTGCTCGACGAGCCCACCAGCGCCCTCGACATCGTCGGCGCGAGGGACCTCTTCGAGCTCCTGGCTCGGCTTCGCGCGGAGGGCCGCACGATCCTGCTCTCGACGCACCGGCTCCACGAGATCGAGCGACGCTGCGACCGGTTCGTGATCATCGACTCAGGCCACATCGTTGCGGAAGGCACCCGCGACGACCTCGTGGGGGGCGGCGGGGCGGGCCTCGAGGAGGCCTTCTTCTCGGCGATCGGTCCGCGGGAGGCGCGATGACCGGCTCGCCGCCCCCCGCGACCGGCGGCTGGCCCGCGCGGTTTGCCCTGGCCCGCCGCGACCTCCTGGAGTTCGTCCGCGATCGCCGCGCGCTGGTGATCACGCTGCTCATGCCGATGGCGATGTATCCGCTGCTGGCGCTGTCGAGCACCCTCGGCATCCGGGCCGCGGTCGGCGAGCTGGAACGCGATGCGCAGAGCCAGCAGCTCGCCCTCGCCCTGAGCGGCGTTGATGCGGAGGGCTTCGCCGGGCTGATCGGGGCGATCGCGACACGGGGCGGCGACCGGCCCGAGGGCTGGCCCGAGGGCATCGCGGTGCGGATCGTCGCCGACGTCGACGCGGTCGCGTTTCTCGACGCCGGGGAGGTGGATGCCTGGCTCGATCTGGGGCCGGGCACGCTCGCCGGACTCGCGGGCGACGGAACCGTGGTCCTCGAGCCGCGGGTGTCGACGGCGCGACCGCCCGACCCGCGGGTGCGCGACATCGTGTTGGCGGTGATGCGTGGCGTGGGCAACGACGTGAAGGCCGCACGGCTCGAACGGGCGGGCATCCCCGCGACGCTTGTCGAGCCGCTTCGCGTCGAGTTCGCCGGCGGCCGGGATTCGGGCCCGGCGGCGGAGGTCCGGGGCCTCGTGCCCACGGCCGTGGCCGCCGTGCTCGTGCTGCTCGCCCTGCTCACCGCGACCGGCGCCTTCTACCCGGCGATCGACGCCATCGCGGGCGAGAAGGAGCGGGGCACCATCGAGACCCTGCTGATGTCGCCGTGCGGCGCATTCGACGTGGTGTGCGGCAAGTTCCTCGCCGTGTTCGCGGTCACCCTCGCCACGCTCCTGGCCAATGTGGTGTCGATCGCGGCGACGTCGGCCGTGCTCGTGCGCGTGCTGCCGGAAGGGACCGTCGGGGCGCTGCCCCCCGAGGCGGTGGCCACGTGCGTGGCCGTGACGCTCGTCGCCTACGTCGGCCTGGCCGCCGTGGCCGCGGCCCTCTGCCTCACCGTCACGGCGGCCTCGCGGAGCGCCAAGGAGGCACAGAACACGCTCACGCCGGTGGTGATGCTGATCGCCGCGCTGGCGGCGGCGGCGCTCGTTCCCTCGGCGGCCGCCGATCGCTGGGTGGCGGCGGTGCCGTTCGCGGGGCAGGTGGCGGTGGCAAAGAGGGCCCTCGCCGTGGTCGTCGAGGAGGGCACGATCGACGACTCCGCGGCGTCTCGCGTGGCCGCGGGCCTGGTCGTGTCGCTCGTGGCGTCGGCCGTCGTCGCCTGGCTGCTGCTCCTGCTCACGTCGTCGCTGGTCACCAACGAGGAGATCCTGTTTCGCGGCCCGGACGTGGCGACACGCGGGCTCTCGCGGCCGCTGCCGCGGTGGATGCCCACGGCGGGCCAGGCGGCGGCCGCCGCCGTGGCGGGCGTGGCGGCGCTCTGGTACGCGCAGGGACTCGCCCCGCGCGAGTTCGTCCCGGCACTGATCACGCAGCAGGCGGTCGCGGTGCTCATGCCGCTCGTGGCCCTCGCCTGGTGGCAGCGGGTCGACGCCCGACGGACCTTTTCCCTGCGCTGGCCGTCCGCAGCCCCCATTCCGGCCGTCGTGGCGGTGGTGGCCGCGGCGCTCGCCGGCGGTGGCCTGTTCGTGGCCGGGGCGGCGGCCACCCTCGCGGTTCGCGGCGGGGGCGTGTCGGAGGAGGCGACGCTGCTCGCCCGCCGGCTCGTCGACGTGATCCGTGGCGGCCCTGCCTGGTCGGCGGTGCTGCTCCTGGCCGTGATGCCGGCGGCCTGCGAGGAGCTGCTGTTTCGCGGCTGGATGCTCGCCGGATTCGCCGGCCCAGCTCCGAGCCGGCGTCGGGCCGTCACGGCGATTGTGCTGCAGGCGGCCGCCTTCGCCGCCTTCCATCTGCTCCCGGAACGGATGCCCCAGACGTTCGCACTCGGCCTCCTCGCGGGCTGGATGACGCTCGCGACCCGCAGTCTCCTGCCCGCGATCGTCGCGCATGCGGTGCACAACGCCACGCCCGTGGTGCTGGTCGCGATGGCGTCGGCGGAGGAGATGGAGGCCGTCGCGGCGGGCGGTTCGCCGGCGCTGCCGGTCTGGTTCGTCGCGGCCGGGCTAGGATGTCTGGCCGTGGGCATCGTGACGATCGCCTGCGGCTGGCACGGACGCTGGAGAACGCCATGGACGCGGATCGACGGATGACGCACGGGAGACGCCTCTGGATGATGGCGGCGGTCGGGGCCGCGATCGCCTGGCAGGGGGCGGCGGCCGCCGCGGAGAACAAGCCGCTGCGGGTGGGCGTGACGCCGATCGCATCGATCGTCGACTGGAAGAGCGATCGACCCGACGGCGCCATGCTCGCGATCTGGGAGGATCTCGCCCGACGTATCGGAGTCGAGACGAACTACGTCCGCATCGACACGATCAGCGACCTGATGACGGCGGTCCACGACGGCAGCATCGACGTGGCGCTCGGTCCGCTGGCGATCACCGAGGAGCGCGAACGATCCCTCGATCTCACGCACCCGGTCTTCCATTCGGGGATGCGGATCGCCGTGCGGCAGAAGAATGATGGCGGGCTTCTGCAGGCGGCGCGGTCGATGCTGTCGTGGCAGCTGCTCCAGCTGCTCGGTGGCGTGCTCGCCCTGGCCATCGTCTCCGGCCACCTGCTCTGGTGGTTTGAGCGGGGGCACAATCCCAAGTCGTTTCCGCCCGAGTATCCCCGCGGCGTGGCGGAGGCGATGTGGTGGATCGCCTCCACCATCATCACCGGCGGCTGCGACGACAAGCACGTGGACGGCCCGCTCGGCAGGTCGCTGGCATTTGCCTGGATGGTGGGCGGCATCGGCTTGATCGCCGCGTTTACCAGCGTGCTGACGGCGACGATGACGGCGGAGCGGGTGACGGGTGTGATCCACGGGCCGCGCGACCTGGCCGGCAGGCTGGTGGGCGTGCAGCGTGCCGCCGTGACCACCGGGTGCGTGCGGCAGCGGGGCGGAAGCCCCCAGGAATACGCCACGCTCCGGGATGCCGTTCAGGCGCTCGACCTCGGCATGGTGGAGGCGGTGGTC
>JBJTRH010000231.1:0-2347 GCA_046076065.1 Planctomycetaceae bacterium
GAGACAATCTAGACAGGGTTTTGAGGGGCCCCAGCACGCGTGGCAACGTTCCTCAACCAAGCCACTTGGTCTCCCATCGTTCGCGACAGCATACGCTTCTCACTCACCCAAGCGCGCGCTGCCCTCGCCATGGACACGCAACGCGCAGGCTCGCGAATCAAAATTTCAAGGGCTTCACCGTAACCGCTAGCACTTCCAACCAGCGCGCCGGTCACCCCGTGCCTCACAATCCCCTCGTAAACGGAACCTGCTGCGACACAGGCCATTCCATACGAAGCCGCCCGAAGGAAATGCCGGCCAAATCCACGCAAACTTTCCCCCTGCCCCTCACCCAAAATTGCAATCGAACAACTGGCAAACGATTCACCGCCAACGCCCTGTGAACGATCAACGAAACGCTTGTTAACCGCCTGAATCGCATCAAATACCGCCCGATCACTATCCATCAAAAGCGTCGCATTCGGATTTCTCAAAAGGATGCGGTTCGTCTCAGCAACCCACGGATGCTCAGCTCCAAACCCGCCCAATCCCGTCAGATAAATCAACGGTTTCGAAACGTCGCGTGGCGCCATGACCGGCAAATCCAGCAAGCCGTCCTCAAAAACCCTCACATCCGCCTCCGTCGCGCCAACCCATTGGGTGAGTGAGTCCGCGGCACACATCACGCCATCGCAGATTTTCAAAATCTCCGGCGATACAGCCGAACCCTCACCCCGAAACCCTTGGGGCAAATCGTCGGGATGCTCATCCAACAGCAACACCACCGACCACCCCTTCTTTTCCAATTCCTGACGCACTCTCAAACATTCAGCCTCGGTCGCAGGGAAGAATCGGTGCAAAACGAGCACCTTGTGCACACCCGCAACCACATTTGGTAACTGCATCCGCCCCTCAAAAACCGACACAGAAACACCCGTCATGGTCGACAATGCAGCGAGCCAAGCCCGAACCCGATCCTCACATCCCCGAGCTCCCGCAGAAAAAAACGCAACGTGAATCCGCTGAACATCCCGCGCTTTCACCCCTCGCCAAACCCTTTCCTCCAACGATAGATCCGGCGACACCGCAGCAACCCCAACCGTTCGCGCAAACTCGGGAACATCCGCGCGCCCCTTCTTACCCAAGACCCCCATCACTTGAAGCCCACACCCTTCAATCCAAGCCCGCACGGAATCCGAACTGAAATAGGGCCCTCGCCCCACCGTTCCACCCCCGTCCCATACCCCCGCCAACAAGTCCGCAACCACCCACCAACTCGAACCATTCGCCTGACGAATCACCACCACGCCTCCTTCCTCAACCACCTCGGACGCAGCCCTCACCAACTCGCGCGGGTTCCGAGCGTTCTCCCAGCCGCGATCCAATACCACCGCATCGTAGCGCCCTGCCCACGCCTCCACCTTGTCCATTAAGAGCAGTTCAGGATTCGCTCGGTAAACCTCGTCTGCGAACCGCGACGAACTTTCCGTGGGCTCCTCCTCAAAATCCACGCAGGTGAACGTCACCGAAGGATTCCGCAAGCGCACCTTCAGAGCCAGCGCGCCTCGCCCTGACCACAAATGCAAAACGCGCGAAGCCGTTACCGGCAAAAGGCCAAGCACTTCGAGGGAAATTTTTCCCACCTCCTCCATCGCCACCCGCTCAGGCCCGCTTTCCGCACCAACACTCGCCTGATTGCCTGAGTCTGAATTATCACCCACCGCGCCACCAACTGCACTCGATTCCTGATTCAATCCCTCAGACATAGTTCAAAGGGATTTCTCCTCGCCAAGACGTTCCCACCTCGCCCAATTCGACTTTCCAATCACGCCGCCTCCTACGCCGGAGCACCAGAAAGCCCCGGCGGTAATTCATTCACCGCATCGGAACTCGACGCGTCAACCCGAGGTTTCAACGGCGGCGGTTCGCTGGGCGGACGCGGAGGGGTCGGTGGATTCGAAAGATTACCCGTGTCAATGAGCTCGCGAACTTGGTCCGCCGAAAGCGTTTCGTACTCCAACAGTGCCTTCGCAATGAGCTCCAGTTTCTCCCGATTTTTTACCAACAAATCCGTCGCGCGCGCATACGCGTCGTCACACAAACGCCGCACCTCCGCGTCAATCGACTGGGCCGTGGCCTCAGAATAATTTCTTCCGCCGCGCCCCATATCCCGAGCCAAGAACACATGCTCCTCGTGCTCGCCGTACTCGACCATGCCCATCTTGTCGCTCATTCCCCACTCGCAAACCATCCTTCGAGCGATATTGGTCGCTTGATTGATATCCCCGCGCGCGCCGTTGGTCTCATCACCAAACACAATCTCCTCTGCAACTCGGCCGCCCATAATCATCACCAAACGATCCAGCAA
>JBJTRH010000232.1:0-2287 GCA_046076065.1 Planctomycetaceae bacterium
GTCGGCGACGGCAGCGGCCTCCCCGGCGACCGGAGCCGCATCGGCGGCGAGCACCGACGCATCGGCCGGCGTCGGGGCGGCGGGCACGGCGTCGGCGCCGCGGGCGAAACCGCCCACGCACACGCCGGCCGCAGCGGCCCAAGGCAGGAAACTGAAAGTCAGACGCTTCTTCACAAGAACCTCCAGAGGGAAAGGGAAAGGCACTCGAACGTTTCGCGAAACCATCGCCCCACACGCACGGTCGCAGGTGCCACCCCCAGCGGTGGCGCTGTCGACCGGACGGCACGTGACGGCCTGCCGGCATTCCCGGCCGTCAGGGAGTCCCGCTACGCAGGGACACCGCGATCGGCCGGGTTTGCGCTGCCGGCAAACTTCCCTCACCAGATCGATCTTTCCCGACCCGAAAACTCACTCGTCGCGAGGGTTTTCCGGTAACGCCGATCGTGACGGTGGCGCGGCCGGATCGTCGGCCGGCGCTCCCATGGGGCCGCCTTCGCAGCAGGTCTCGAGGATCGCGCCGCACTGTCGGCAGACGAGCTTGGCGCGGATCTCGTGGGTCTCGCCCGAGCAGATCGGGCAGCGGCAGGTGCTCATGGGCGCGAGCATACGCCGGCTCTCGGGCACGGGCAGCCCCCCGCCACGTTCGGGCCGATCAGCCCACGAGAAGCACGATGAGTTCCTTGGGCCCGTGGGCCCCGAGCACGAGGATCCGCTCGATGTCGCCGGTACGGCTCGGGCCGGTGATGAAGGAGAGCATGCTCGGGAGCCTGCCGGCATGCCGGGCGCGGATCATCTCGAACGCGTCGCCGAGCGTGCCGGCCACCTGCTCCACCCCGCAGATCACGACGTGCACGTGGGGCAGGATCGATAGCGCCCGGCCGCCGCAGGTGCCGCTCGATACGAGGATCGATCCCGTCTGGGCCACGGCAGCCTCGCAGGCCGTGATGCCCGCATCGCAGGCCTCGAGGGCATTCTTGTCGAACGGCCCGCCGTCCACGCGGTAGGTCTCGCAGCCGAGTCGCGCGGCGAGCGGGGTGACCGCCTCGTGGCCGTGCCAGGCGACCCGCTTCCAGGACCGCTCCGCGGCGATCCGGGCCACGATGTCGGCCGCGGCGGCGAGATCGGGCACGCGATGCACCTCGGCCCGCAGCTTTGCGAGATTGTCGGCCAGGATGGTCACCCGTTCCTCGGGCGTGTCGCCCCCGTCCGGCAGCCAGGGGCGGGCCACGTCGGCCGGGAGGATCGTGAGCGATCCCGGTCCGGCGGCCGCCACGGCCTCGGTGGCATGCGACCGCATGTGCGGCAGGGGTGCGGGCACGCGGAGAGCCTCGCGGATGCGGGCCAGGATCGTCGCGGCAGCCGATGTCGCCTGCTCGCTCATGCCCGCGACCTCCACTGGCTCCGAAAACTCTGCGCCGGGGCTGGCGGCAGGTCGCGGGTGGCCAGCCACTCGCGGAGGAGCGGGGGCCGGAGCTTCTTCGCGAGCCAGAGCGTGCGGCGGAAGAACGCCCCGCCGGCGGCGAACAGCCACGGCCGTCTCGCCACCGTCACGAACAGCCGGTGACCGAGCCGCTCGAGCCGGCTCGGGCTCGTGCGGGCGGCGTTGCGGCGGTTGTGGAGCAGGTGGTGGTGGATGTCGATCCGCACCGGGCAGGCATCGGTGCAGGCGCCGCACAGGGAACTCGCACCGGAGAGATGGTTCCAGTCGGCGAGGCCGCGGAGGTGCGGCGTGATCACGGAGCCGATCGGCCCCTGGTACGTGGTGCCGTAGGTGAACCCGCCCACGTTCTTGAAGATGGGGCAGACGTTCAGGCAGGCGCCGCAGCGGATGCAGTGGAGCGAATCCCGCTGCTCGGGATCGGCGAGGATCGCCGTCCGCTGGTTGTCGAGCAGGACGACGTGCATCTCCTCGGGCCCATCGCACTCCCCCGGCTGTCGAGGGCCCGCGTAGAGGGTGTTGTAGCAGGTCATCGGCTGGCCGGCTCCGGCCGTGGCGAGCATCGGCAGCAGCACGGCGAGGTCGTCGAGGTTCGCCACGACCTTCTCGATGCCGACCAGCGCGATGTGCACCCGCGGCAGCGCCGCCGTGAGCCGGGCGTTGCCCTCGTTCTCCGTGATCGAGATCTGGCCCGTCTCGGCGACGAGAAAGTTGGCCCCCGTGATCCCCACGTCGGCGTCGACGTACAGCCGCCGCATGTGCCGGCGGGCGATCATCGTCAGTTCCTCGGGACTGTCGGTCGGGGGCGTGCCGAGATGCCTGCCGAACAGGTCGCTGATCTCATCACGA
>JBJTRH010000233.1:0-4573 GCA_046076065.1 Planctomycetaceae bacterium
ATCAGCGGAATGCTGACCGTGAGGACTATTCACGGGCCAAACACGTGGCGGATTCCGCGCGCAACCGCGTTAGCCGCTGCTGCCTACCGCCAGCTTCCGCCGATCCTCCTGCCGAGCCATCCCAGGCCCCCATCGACTCTGGGTGAACAACGTCAATCCGCAACGCTGTTGGGTGCGCCTAGACTGCCTGTGGTGCACGCGCTCGTGACAAGCTCTGGAAACCGCGACATCTCCCGACAGCTGCCTTTTCATCCGGCCGATCGCCGCCGCCGCATGGCCAGACCGCCGAGAGCGCAGAAGAAGCTGAGCAGCCCAAGTGTCCCTGGCTCGGGTACCGCAGTGATAGGCCCAACTTGCCGAGCGTAAGAGCCGGCATTCAGAAGGCCCGACGACGTGAACTCTGCGATGTCGAGGACGTCAACATTGCCGTCGTAGTTGAAATCCCCGTCGGCCCACGTGGCGACCGCCCCCGAGTCTGCCTTTCCGCCTCCAAGGAGATTTGCGACGTCGAGAATATCAACGCACTCGTCCAGATTGGTGTCGCCTGGCACTGCGTAGCCGAACGTGAAGGAGCCATCGCCGTTGTCGAGCCAGCCGACGGCTCGATTCTCGCCAGCGTTCACAAAGGCAGCCGCGATGCTGGAAGTGATGCCGCTTGCTCCCTGCCAGTCCCCGCCATTACGGCCGGCAATGATCTGGGCGACAAGTTGATTCTCGGTCAGGCCAGACGAAACAGTCACGCGACCCGTGGTGACGTCGAAGCGGGCAGATCCTGACACCGTGAGGCCCGCGAGAGTTGTGTGAACATCCGGGGCAATCTGCGCCTCTGCTCCAGCCAGGACGGCCAGTGCGCTTGAACCAAGGGCGGCTGAATGCGCGAGCCGAATCTTGCCGTCCCGCACAGCCATCCCTTCCGTGTGCTCGTTGGCTTGATCGAGGACCAGCGTGCCTGTGCCTGTTTTCACAAACGCTGTCGTGCTGAACAGCCGTCCGTACCCTGCCTGTCGCTGCGTCTTGATGTCGCTCGGCACGTGGATGGCGGTGTACGACGCGGGCAGCACAGGCTCCGGCAGCATCTCAGCGGTGAGCCCAAAAGCCGGAAACTCGATGGAACGACCCGTATTTCTCATGAACTGCGCCCACAGCGCATTGCCGGTCGACTCCATCCGAGCCTGGAACCACAGACTTCTCGAACCCAAGAAAGACCTCGGTAGCAGGCCGCGGTAATCCGGGCCGACTGCGATGACGTCGGTAGGGGTAGGCACATCCATGAGCAACTCCCAAGAGCTTCCGTCAGTGGATCCCCAGAACGATGCCTTGCCGGATGCCCCGCCGAAATTAGCGGCGTAAAAGTGCGCGAAGCACGAACCGCTTATTACCGGATTGGCAAACGAGAACTGGAGCGTGACTTCTCCTTTTCCGGGTGTCACGGGAGCCCAGAATGATGAGTTTGCAAGATATGGGTCCTTGTACGCCTTTGCGTTCGATGTGCTCGCCACGTACTTACCAGCATCGGGGTCGAAAACGGTCGTGACGGCGTATCGAAATGTGGTACCGGTAATGGTCGGGGCTCCCTGGGCGCCCGTTGCAAGGCAAGAGAGAGCCACGGACAAGGAAACCACGCCAGCTGCGGATCGGCACCGCCAGGCGATCGGTAGTCGGCGGAGCGAGCGCCGGTCGTGTCGACGGGTCGTCCTGAGCGACCTCCGTGCGGTGGCATCGGTTATGAGGAACGATGGTCCCGAAATCACTGCCCAAACGCACCCCACGGTAGATGCCCAGTAGGTATTCATGGTTTTTACCCCAGTACTTCAGATAAGCCGGTCATACAATCGATCACATGCGGTCACGAGCGGCGATGCCTTTGGAACTCCGCCCTTGTTCCTGCGGGAAGACGGCGTCTTCTTTCGCATGGTGTGCGTGCTTCTGCGTTGTTTGAGCCGCACTGGCTGCAGCAGTGCCACGACCTTTCCTATTCAGGACGCGGTGTCGTCGTCCGCGAACAACCAGTGAAGTAGGCCAGCAGGCGTCCACTGCAGGCTGTCGGCTCGATGAACCAGATCGTCACGTTTGATGAAGCCAAGGTGCGCAGCAGCGCGAAGGTCGGCTCTGCATATCGGTCCGTAGGAGACGCCGCGGTGCAGGTAGTACCATGTATCAGGTGCCGCCGACTTTCTCGTGGAGGCATCGCCGTCATGTCGTGATGCATCGTCAGATGCGTGGTCACGTTCACCAGGCTTCACGGCGTCACCCTCAGGCCCTTCTGTGGGGATAGACGAGAGCGGGGCCCCAAAGGTGCCAATCGGGTTTCATGCCGGGGAAAACCGCGCCCTAGGTTTGACGGCCCCGCAAGCCGCAGCCAAAATAGGGGGGGTGAGATCACCCATCCGCCGAAATCGGACGACCGGTGCGATGCACGACGCTGATCCGGATTCCGAGGCATCGCACGGCAGTCTTGACGCCTGCATCGATCGTTTGGCGGGCGGTGATCCAGCGGCGCGGGCTGAGTTGCTGGCTCTTGCTTGTGATCGCATGCGGGAGATCGCCCAACGCATGCTGAGGCGCTTTCCAAACGTCAGGCGTTGGGACGAGACTGACGACGTTCTGCAAAATGCGGCGATCCGCCTCTATGCGTCCCTATCCAGAATCACTCCCAAAGACGCTCGTGGATTCCTTGGGCTTGCGGCGACGCATATTCGTCGGGAACTGCTCGACCTGGCCCGAAAGCACGCGGGCCCGGAGTCGTATGCTGCGAACCACGAAACAAATGTAAAATGGGCGGCAGGCGATGAAGTGTGGAAGGTGGACGCAGCAGCGGCGTATCACGAACCGCCTGACCAATTGACTCGCTGGACGCGGTTACACGAGGCCGCCGCATCGCTTCCAGACGAGGAAAAGGAACTCTTTCATCTGGTCTGGTATTTAGACATGTCGCAGGAAGAAGCGGCCCGCATGCTGGGGTGCTCCGTCCGCACCGTAAAACGACGTTGGGACTCCGCGAAGAAACTGCTGAATGATGCGGTGCTGGGCGATGGTGATCAACCTCGCTGAAGATCGTCATGGCCCCTTTTGGCCGGTGCGCCCGTCGTACAAGGCATTCGGAACCTGCTGCACCTGCATTGATAGCTTGAGTGCCATTCACCTTTGATGCCAATGAGTGCTGACGACGACGACACGCAGTCGGTTCCGGGCAACAAGATCCCCGACGGCGACGATAGTCGCCTCGGCGGGCTATCGGAGGTGCTGGGCCTTGGCCCCGTAGAGCCAGACCATGACCCGCTTCTCGGCACAGACGTCGGCGGTGTGACTCTTGTGCGGGTGATCGCAGAAGGCGGCATGGGACGCGTCTATGAGGGTCGGCAGCAGCGCCCAAGGCGGCCAGTCGCCGTCAAGCTGATTCGGCCCGGTTTGGTCTCGCCCGAGATGCTTCGGCGTTTTGAGTACGAGGCCCAAGTGCTCGGGCGTCTTCGGCACGCTGGGATCGCACAGATTTTTACCATGGGCGCGCACGAGGTGCGCGGGCAACCGGTTCCGTATTTCGTGATGGAATACATCCCAAACGCGAAGCCGCTCACGAAGTATGCCGAGGATAAAAAGCTCTCGACGAAGGAACGGCTCGAGCTGTTTCGCAAGGTGTGCGACGCGGTGGCCCACGGGCACCAGAAGGGCGTGATCCACCGGGACCTGAAGCCCGGCAATGTGCTCGTGGACTCATCAGGTCAGCCCAAGGTCATTGACTTTGGCGTCGCACGCAGCACCGACAGCGACATGGCCCTCACGACGATGCAGACCGACGTGGGGAGGCTGATCGGAACGCTTCAATACATGAGCCCCGAGCAGTTCGACGCCGACCCCAACGATCTTGATGTGCGACTCGACGTATACGCACTCGGGGTCATGCTGTACGAGCTGCTGACGGGCCAGCCTCCCTACGACGTTCGGCGCAAGGCGGTGTATGAGGTCGCCCGCGTTGTGCGAGAGGAGCAGCCCAGGCCGCTGTCCAGCCTAAACAAAACCCTTCGTCGAGACGTGGCGGTGATTGCGGGGAAGTGCCTTCAAAAAGACCGATCGCGAAGGTATTCAAGCGCTGCTGAGCTCGGCGCTGACGTCGCGCGGTATTTGGCCGGCGAACCGATCACGGCGGCGCCGCCCGGCATGCTCGACACGCTAATGCTCTTAGCGAGGAAACACAGGGCCGCGGCCGGCGCAGTGTTGGTCGTAGCGCTAAGTCTGCTCACTGCGGTTGCAGGAATTTCGGCTTTCGCGATCCGCGCCGCAAGGGAGCGACGATTAAGTGAGCAGCAGCGAGTGATCGCGGCCAAGGAACGCGACGAGGCAAAGGCATCGCGCGCTGCCGAGGAGCAGCAGCGTAAAGCGGCCGAATACGCGACACAAAGGGCGATCAAGGGTCTCTACGAAGCAAACCTGCTGAAGCTAGGTAAGGAGTTGGAGACAACAAAACGGACGACTGCGGCTGCATATTTTAGGGATGCCGTATCAGCGTTTCGAGATGCATATGGCGATGACCAGCCGCAGCCTATCGAACTCGCGGTGCTTCGTCAGGAACTCGATG
>JBJTRH010000234.1:0-4155 GCA_046076065.1 Planctomycetaceae bacterium
GAAGAGTCCGCAGGCGTAGAGCTGGCCGTCGGTCGGATGAAACCTTCCGCGCATCACCCCTGTCGGCAGGTCGGGCATCGGCAGCGCGACCATGCCCCCCTGCACGAGGTCGCTCCGGCCCGGCACGGGCTCCGTAAGCACGAGATGCACGCGGCCCTCGCCGTAGGAGAGTTCGAGGAGCCCGCCCGTGAGCGACGCCCACTGCGGGCTCGACACGCGGAGCAGCTCCGCCGGCGAGCGGTCGAAGGCGTTGGTGATCCAGAAGGCTGGCGGCACCATCGCCTCGTCGCGGTCGTCGGTCACGTCGTGGTAGCCGAACATGTTGCCGTAGAAGCCACCGGGCCGAACGTGGTTGATCCGGTTCTTCGGGTTCCAGTGCCCCTCCTGGTCGGTCACCCAGAACGTGCCGTCGGGCTCCACGCACACGCCGTTGGCCGCGCGGAAGCCGTTGGCCACGATCTCGGTGGCCGAGCCGTCGGGAGCGACCTTCAGCAGCGTGCCGTGGTGCGGTACCACCGCGGGCAGGGCGTGGCGGGCGCTCTTCGCATAGTAGAGGTTGCCCGCCGCATCGGTCTCGAGGCCCATCGCAAACTCGTGGAAATGCTCGGTCACCTGGTGGTCGTCGTTAAAGGTGTCGTAGCGGTCGGTGAGGCCGTCGCCGTCGATGTCGACGAGCGTGAGGATCCGGTCGCGGCAGGCCACGTGGATCGTGCCGCCGATCAGCTTGATGCCAAGCGGCTGGAACAGCCCCGAGGCGATCCGCCGCCAGGCGAGCGGGCCCGACGCCGCCGCGATCCCGCGGACCCGCCAGACATCGCCGTCCCACGTGCAGAGCACGGCCTCGTCGCCGCCGAGGAAGTCGATGCCCGAGAATCGAAGCTGGGCGTTCCAGGGATTGGCGTCGGGGGCCGAGAGCGTGTCGACGGCGAAGGGGGACGCGTCGTCGCCAGGAGTGATCGACGTCTGCACGACGGTGGGCCAGAGCGGGGGCGCGGGGCGGCCGACGAGCGCGCGGGGCCGGGGAACGTCGAGCGCCGCCGCATGGCCGGCGAGGGCCTCCGCGTCGGCCGCCGCGATCGCCACGGCCACGTCGAGCGGCTCGTCGCCGGCCGGGATCTTGAGATCGACGAAGCCGTCAGCCGCCGCGATGCTCGCCATGGGGCCGACGGCCCGCTGCGGACCGGCCAGCGCCGCGGCGGCCGGAGCCGCGGCCAGCCGCACCGTGAGCGGCTTCGCTCGCGGGCCGAGAGCAAACGACCGGATCGCCACGGGCACCGTGCGATCGTCGAGCGACAAGGGCGGCGCGAGCGAGGCTGTTTCGAGGACGGGCGTGGTGCCCACGAGGTAGTCGAGCACGACCGCCGATCGTGGCGCATCGGCGGTGCTGCCGTCTGCGGCCGCGTGGTGCACCGAACGCATGCGGACGTGCTCGCGGGGCAGCGGGCCGTAGGGCGCGTCGTCGCGGCCGAGCGGCCGCGGATCGGCGAACGAACCGGTGGCGGGATCGGCCCAGCCGGGCATCGTGGCGAGTTCGGCCTGCAGGTCGCCGGCCACCCGCGGATGCCGGCCATGGCGGCCGTCGAAGTTGATGCCCGCCCAGTCGATGAAGGCGTCGCCGGTCCAGAAGGCCGCGGCCCGCAGCGTGTCGAGTTCGTAGAGGATCCAGGCGTGGCCGCGACCCACGCCCCCCGTGCCCGGGTCGAGTCGCACCGCGAGCCCCTTGCGGGCCACGTTGCGGGCCTTGGTGCCCACCTCGAAGGTGCCCGCGAGGAAGGGGCCGTAGTCGTGCAGCCGCCAGGTCTCGATCGTGGAGGGCTCGGGGCCCCGCGTCGTGCCCTTGGGTAGCGAGGCGAGATATTCGGGCGTGACGGCGGTGTAGAAGGCGGCGTTGCGATCCTTGAGAAACGTCTCGCGGATGTAGTGGATCACGTCGTACTTCTGCGACGGCACCATCCAGGTCTGCGCGACCATCAGGCCGTTGCCGTTCGTGAGCGTGCGGTACATCGCGTGCGGATCGCCGCCATGCTTGAACTTCCCTTCGGCGAACCGCAGGGCTGTGGGGAGCGAGCCCGGCGCGTCGAGCGTGCCGTGGCAGTTGGCGCAGACGCGGCCATAGATCGCCTCGCCGCGGGCGAAGGCTGCCCGTGACTTCTTCGGGCTCCGCCAGTCGCGAAGGAAGGCGGCATGGTCGATGTCGGCCTCGTAGGCGGCCGGGCCCTGAACTGCAAGAACGGCCGGATCAGGCGGCAGCGCCGCCGCCCGATCCGGGCCGCCTGCCGCCACCTCGGAGAGGTAGCGGACGAGGTCGAGAAACTCCCCGCGATCGCGAAGGAGGTTGGGCAATCCCGCTGGCATCAGCGACTGGGCCGACGGCACCCGCTCGTCGATGGTGTTCTTCGGGATCGACGTCTCACCGCCGCCGCTCGCGGCATCGCGGAGCACGAGTTCGTCGGCGGTCTCGCGGGCGATCAGGCCCGTCACGCTCTTGCCCTCATCGGTGACGATCGTGACGCCTCGATACTCCGGCCGGACGACGGCCGACGGGTCGAGGATCGACTCCACGAGGTGGGCGACGAGTTTTTCCTGCGGCACACCCGCCGGCATCGCGGCGAGATTTGGACCCAGCGGCGACGGCCCGGTGCCCGACACGTGGCATTGCACGCAGGTGAGGTGCCGCGTGTGGAAGATCGTGGAGCCGCGGGCGGGATCGCCCCGGCGGGTCACGTCGGCGACGAGCGAGTCGCGGTTTTCGGCGGCGAGCGTGGCTGCCAGGCCCGAGGGCGGCGGCGACTGGCCAGCGGCGGGAGTCGCCACGGCCACGGCCGCGACGACCGCGAGTGCCACGGCGGCGAGGCGGGATCGGCGGAAATCGGCGAAAGGCTGCGGCATGGATGGCGAGCGCGGCGGCAGGTCTGACCACCATCCAGTGTAGCCGCGGCCGCAGGCGCCGCCCTGCGCGTCACCCGAACGGGTACGGAGCGGCGGCGGGCGTGAAGCCGGTATGATTCCGCAGATGAACGCGTCGATTCCACGACGGCTCGGACGGGTGGTGGCTGCCGTGGCCATCGCAATCGTGTGTCGGTTGGCTGCGGGCGATTCGACGGTGCCCGCGTGGCGGCCGTTCGAGGCGACCTTCACCTCGACGCAGTCCCACCGCGACCCGTTCGGCGGCGTGGAGGTGGACGTGGTGTTCACCAGCGGCACCGACGCCTGGAGGGTGCCGGCGTTCTGGGCGGGGGACGACTCGTGGACGGTGCGATTTGCACCGCCGAAGCCCGGTGTCTATCGCTTCCGGGTCGATGTGGCTGGCGGTGGCGACGGCGGCTTCGATCCCGGGGAGCGCTCGTTCACGGCGACGGCGGCGGTCGGCACCAACCGACTCCTGCGGCATGGCTTTCCGCGCGTGGCCGCCGACGGGCGGCACTTCGCCCATGCCGACGGCACGCCCTTCTTCTGGCTCGGTGACACGTGGTGGAAGTGCCTGTCGAAGCGGATGTCGTGCGACGACTTTCGCGAGCTCGCGACCGATCGCGCTGCGAAGGGGTTCACCGTCGTGCAGATCGTGGTCGGTCCGTACCCCGACGAGGCGATGCTGCAGCCGGGATGGGAGACCGACGGCGGCATGCCGTATCTCGACCGTGGCTTCGGCGAGGTGAACCTGGAGGCATTCGCCGCGATCGACCGCCGCATCCAGGGGCTTGTGGATGCCGGGCTTGTGCCGGCGATCGTGGGGGGCTGGGGCCGGCCGCAGACCGGCGGAAAGAGCACGCTCGCCCAGGTCGGGCTGGAAGGGTTCGCCAGGCACTGGCGGCATCTCGTCGCCCGCTACGCAGCCCTGCCTGTGATCTGGATCGTCGGCGGCGAGGTGAAGGATGCGTATGGCCCCTGGTCCGAGGTGGCGGCGTTCGTCAAGCGGGTGGATCCTTACGGCCATCCGCTCTGCCATCATGCGCCGGGGGATCCGCGGACCACGCTTCGCGACCAGGCGGCCTTCGACTTCGACATGGTCGCCATCGGGCACGACGGGCAGACGACGATCGACAAGACGCTCGAACTCGTGAAGGCCTGCCGCGAGCGGGAGCCCCGGCGGCCGGTCGTCTGCGGCGAGGCGTGCTACGAGCGGCACATGCAGACCAACTTCGAAGACGTGCAGCG
>JBJTRH010000235.1:0-2220 GCA_046076065.1 Planctomycetaceae bacterium
CGAGCGTCGGTATGGCGTCGGCGTGCCGCTCGAGCCACTCGCTCGAAAGGAGCGTCACGCCGGTGCGCGGGGAGATGTCGTAGTAGTAAAAGGGCGTGCCGGGCGCGGCGGCGGCGATCTCCGCGAGGGACGCCGCGAGATCCGCGACGGTGGCGGGCTTGAAGTACGACGGCGCCATGGCGGAGATGGCGTCGACGCCGAGCGCGTCGGCGTGGGCGGCGAGCGTCGCGGCGTCGGCCACGGTGGAGGAGCCCACGTGGACCATCAGCCGCAGCCGATGCTCGCGGGCCGGAGCCCGCCAGGCGTCGGCCAGAGCCATCCGTTCCGCGACGGTCAGGGAGGTTGATTCGCCGGTGGTGCCGCCGATGAACACGCCGTCGATCCCCGCGGCGGCGAGATGGGCCGCCTGCCGCGGCACGGCCGCGAGCATCAGTGCCCCGGAGGCATCGAACGGCGAGTGCGTGGCGGCGACCAGTTCGGTCATGGCTGCTCCGGCGGGTCGGGAGGCGTGGGCAACGGGCCCGTCGGGAAGCGACACGGCACGCCGCTTCCTCGCGACGTCTGTTATAACGGAGTGATTGCCTCCCCGGGAACCCTCGACATGCCACCGACGCTTGGGGTCAAGGCCTACGAAGAGCTCCGCTCGATGCTGGCCCACGGTCGACTCGAGCCCGGCACGCAGCTGGTGAACCGGAAGCTCGCCGACGAGATCGGCATGAGCATGACGCCCGTCAGGGAAGCGGTCACCCGGCTGGCCAGCGAGGGGCTCGTCGAGCACGTGCCCGGAGCCGGGGCGTTCGTGCGCCGCATCTCGCGCCAGGAACTCGCGGAACTGTACGACGTGCGGCAGGCGCTCGAGCCGCTCGCCGCCGCGTGCGCCGCCCAGCACGCGACGGCCGCCGAGACCGCCGAGATGCGGGAAATCGTGACCGACTCCTTCCGCATCATCCGTGGCATCGCGGCATCGACGCGGGGCCACGCCGACACCCGCCAGATGACGGCCTGGCTGGAGGGGGATCGGCGGTTTCACGAAATCGTCTTCCGGGCATCGCGGAATCGCTGGCTGTCGAAGATCGCCATCGACTTGAAACTTCTCGCGTTCGGCTTTTCTCCCCAGCGCCGGCTGCCGCACCTGCTCACCGTCGCCGCGGCGGTGACCACGTGGAGGAGCCACCGTCGCCTCCTGCGGGCCCTGGCCCGAAGAGACGGCGCCGCCGCGGAGCGGATCGTCCGCGAGCACGTCGTGATGGGCAAGAAGGAGGTCTTCTCGCGGCTGACGGCCGACGGCGACCTGCAGCCCACCGAAGGCGAGGCCGCCCCGGGCCGTCCGCGGCAGCAACGCCCGCGAACCCATCGGCGCCGATAGGCCTGCGGCCGCATGCCCGGCCGGCACGCCCCTCCGGGAGCCCAACCATGAATGTCGTGCTCGTACGACCGTTGCTCCTCGTGCTCGCGGCGTGGATCGTGATCGCTCCGGAGCCCGCCCGCGGCGTCGAGACGTTCGAGGCGGCGCAAGCCGGGCCGCTCACGGCGGTCGACTCGAGCGTGGGCCGTTGGACCGCCCACGGCGGCGCTGCCGAGATCCACGCCGAGCATGCCCACGCGGGCCGCCACTCGCTGCGGCTGATCGGAGGCGACGACGCGGCCGTGGAGCTTGCCCTGCCGGCGCCGCTCGCGACCTCGGCGTTGCTGGCGTTCTGGGCGGAACGCTGGACGGCGGCACGGCCGTTTCGTTTCACGATCGAGGCCTGCGACGGGCAGGGGCGATTCTCGCAGGTGCACGACGCCGGTGACGTGAAGACCGGTGGCTTCCTCACGCGGGTCGAGGCGCGGATTCCCGCAGGCACCACGCGACTGGCGTTTCGCGCGACGACGCCCCCCGGCAAGGGCGTGATGATCGACGACGTGTCGCTCGAGGAGGAGGGCCCAATGCTGCTGGTCGACGCGACGGCGACGAGGCCCGCATGCCCCGTGCTGACCCGCAAGCCGGTGAACCCCGTGGTCGGCATCGTGATCCGCACCCGCGGCACCACCGAGCCGCTCGCGGTGAGGTCGCTCGCCGTGTCGCTCGAGGGCACGACCGTGCCCGCCGACGTGACGAGCGTGGCACTGGCCACCGGGGATGCCGAACGGTGACCCCCTCCCCAAATCCTGAGCCAGGTCTTGTGAGAGAATCCTGGTGCCTCGACAGGGGCTGGAAAGGGTTCTCTGATGAAGAAG
>JBJTRH010000236.1:0-9778 GCA_046076065.1 Planctomycetaceae bacterium
GATCGCCACGAGCATGTCGCCCGCCGCGCCACGGCCGCGCAGCGGCTCCGCGAACACCTGCTCGTAGGCAATGTCGTTGGAGAGAGCCGTGATCAACGAGAGGTCGAAAAAGGTCTGCGTGTGCACGCGGCCGTTCTTGGCCAGATCGGCGGCGAAGTGGCTCGCCATCGAAGCGCTCGCCCCGTTGCCGATCAGGTAGGCGGTGCGCCGCTGCGACCGCACACGGAGGGTCAGATCTCGCCACATGGCGTAGCCGTCGTCCACCTCCAGACCGCTGCCGTCGGCGCGGGTGAAGGACAGGCCGCCGAGCACGCGGGCCAGGTCGTCGACGTACCGCTGCCAGGTGTCGGTCGTTGCTTCGATCACGCCGTTCATGGTGATGTCCCTATTTGAGGAGCGACTCGATCTGCTTGCAGTAGGCGACGCGGTCGATCGCGTCGCGGTTGGCCACGGTGGCCACGGCCAGGGCCCCGGCCGCGTTGCCGGCGAAGCCCACCACGTCGAGCGGCGCGCCCTGCACCGCGAGGAGCGACGACACCGAGAGGAAGGCGTCGCCCGCCCCGATCCGGTCCACCACCTTGCCGGCCACCGCCGGGATGTCGATCACGCCCGCGGCAGGGTCGCAGCAGATGCAGCCGTTCTTGCCGCGGGTCACGATCAGCCGCTTGCAGCCGAGCTTCTCGTAGACCTCCTGGACGAGCCCGCGCACTGGGCCGTGGCGATCCCGCGACTCGATCCGCACCTCCGTCTCGGTGGCCGTCATGTAGTCGACGCCCGGATACTTCGAGAGGGCGTGATGGCCGAGGTTGCCCGCGTTGCACTGGGCGTTGACCGCCAGGAACTTGGCCCGCTCCCGCAGGATCTTCCGGGCCCGCTCCGAGAGCATCGAGTGGCCGAAATCGATCACGATCACGAGGTCGTAGTGCGGCACATGCTCCATCAGCGCCTGGCAGACGGCCTCGTCTTCCTCCGGCGTGAGGGCGGCGTCGTTGATCTCGTACACCTCCATCAGCTTGAGGAAGAAGTAGTGCTCCACCAGCCGTCGCTTGACGATCGTGGGGGAGTTCTTCCGGTGGAGGTAGATCCGCTTCACGTTCGGCTTGAGCTTGCCCTCGATGAAGGCCTCGTGGGAGTTCTCGGTGCCGAGCTGCGTGAGGCAGGCCACCTCGTCGCAGAAGCTGGCCACGTGGTTGGCCGCCGCGAGGATCCCGCCGGCGAACTTCTCGCTCGAGAGCCGCTTGACGACCATCGTCGGCTCCTTCGACGACTTCCCGATCGCCTCGCAGTACATGTATTCGTCGATGATCGGCTCGCCGACGACGAGCACCTTGAGGCCCTTCGCCCTCTGGAGGTAGTCGAGGATCTCCGCGGCCGGATGCCGGCGGGCGAAGTCGGCGAGGTAGGCCTGCACCTCGGGGGGCAGCACGCCCATGTGCTGGTTGATGAGGGCGGTGGAGCTGAAGATCTCCCCGGAGGTGAAGGCGATCCGCCCCCCCGCCTCCTTCACGGCGGCCTCCTCCTCGAGAATCTTGCCGGTGACGTCCTTCGAGGCATCCCTGTAGTCGGGCCCCTTCACGTAGACGTCGGGCTTGAGCAGCCGGATCGACTCCACGGCTGATGGCGTGGGGTTGATCGCCACGAAATCGACGCACTCGAGCGCCGCGAGCACCTCGGCCCGAAGCTGTTCGGTGAAGGCCGGGCGATGCGGCCCCTTGTTGACGTGCTTGTCGGTCGTCAGGGTGACGACGAGCACGTCGCCGAGCCCCTTGGCCTCCTCGAAATAGCGGAGGTGGCCGACATGGAGGAGGTCGAAGACGCCGTGGCAGTGCACGACCTTTCGCCCCTGCCCACGGAGGCCGGCGAGGGCGGTGGCGAGCTCCGGGAGAGGCTTGATCTTGTCGCGGGCAGACATGCGGTGCGGGTGGTTCCCTCGTCCTCCGACTCTCGACGGCCCTCCGCACTCTACCCCAGCGGTCGCCGCCATTGAAGGAGCCGCTGCGGCGTCCCTGTTTCGCCGCCGCGGCTTGTGGCGGTCGTGAGGCCGACCTATCCTAAAAATGCGGGCGGCGATCGAGTGGTTCGGCGGGGCGGGCCCCTCCGCGGGTCCCCCGCCGACCGGGCCGACCTCGTCTGGACACCATGGGCAGCATCACCCCCCTCTCCGCCTGCCGCTGCTGTGGCGGCACCGGCCTGATTCGCGTCGTCGACCTTGGCGAACAGCACCTCACGGGCGTGTTTCCGCGGACGGCGGGCGAGCCCGTGAGTCACGGGCCGCTCCGGCTCGTGTGGTGCGACAACTGCCACCTCGTGCAGCTCGACCACAGCTACGACGCCGGCGAGATGTACGGCGACAACTACGGCTACCGGTCCGGCCTCAACCGCTCGATGGTCGAGCACCTCGGCAACAAGTGCCACGCGCTCGAGCGCGTGGCCGGCCTGACGGCGGGCGACCTCGTCATCGACATCGGCAGCAACGACGGCACGCTGCTCCGGTCGTATCGGACCCCGGGCCTCCGCAAGGTGGGCGTCGATCCCACCGCCGGCAAGTTCCGCCAGTACTACGAGGGCGACGCGGAGCTGGTCGTCGACTTCTTCTCCCGCGACCGCGTCGCGGCTGCGCTCGGCCCCGACGCCCGGGCGGCGCTCGTCACCTCCATCGCCATGTTCTACGACCTCGAGTCGCCGAGATCCTTCATCGCGGGCATCCGCGACACGCTCGCCGACGACGGCCTCTGGCACTTCGAGCAGAGCTACATGCCGTCGATGCTGCGGCTCAACTCCTACGACACGATCTGCCACGAGCACCTCGAGTTCTACTCGTTCTCGGTCGTGCGCGAGATGCTCGAGGCGGAGGGAATGAAGGTCGTCGACGTGTGGATGAATGCGGTCAACGGCGGCAGCTTCGCCATCACCGCGGCCCGGCGGCAGTCGCGGCATCCCGAGGCCACGGCGATCTCGTCGTGGATCATGCAGCGGGAGTCGCACCTTGGCCTCGGCAATCCGGCCGTCTACCGCGACTTCGAGCGCCGCATCTGGGAACACCGCCAGGAACTCCGCAGCCTCGTCCACTCGCTCACGCGGGCCGGCAAGCGCGTGATCGGCTGCGGCGCGTCGACGAAGGGCAACGTGATCCTGCAGTTCTGCGGACTCGGCGTTGACGACATCGTCGCGATCAGCGACGTCAACGAGGACAAATGGGGCCGGCTCACCCCGGGGACCGCGATCCCGATCGTGTCGGAAGCCGACGCGCGGGCCATGAAGCCCGACTACATGCTCGTGCTGCCGTGGCACTTCAAGGACGGGATCGTGCAGCGGGAGCGGGAGTTTCTCGAACGGGGGGGCCGGCTCATCTTTCCCCTGCCTGAGATCGAGATCGTGGGCTACTGATGCGCTGCCTGGTGATCGGCGGTTCGGGGCAGGACGGTGTGCTCGTCTCGGCCCAACTGCTCGCCGAGGGTCACCGCGTGACGGCGATCTCGCGGCGGCCGTCCCCTCTGGCCGCGGTCGACCATCGCCCGATCGACGTCGCCGACCACGCGGCCCTCGCCACGCTCGTGGCCGAGGTCCGGCCCGACGAGATCTACTACCTTGCGGCCCATCACCGTTCGTCGCAGGACGGGCCGCCGCCGCTCGACGCCGACATCGCGGGCAGCCTGTCGGTGAACGCCTCCTCGTTCGCCGCGCTCCTCGCCGGCGTCGCGAGGCATGCCCCAGCCGCCCGCACGGTCTACGCCTCGTCGTGCCGGATCTTCGGCCTCGGCGACGGCAGCCTGCTCGACGAAACCGCCCGCCGCGATCCGATCTGCGCCTACGGCATCTCCAAGGCCGCGGGGATGGGCATCGCCGACCTCTATCGCCGCGAGCTGGGGACGTTCGTCGCCTCCGCCATCCTCTTCAACCACGAGTCGGAGCTCCGGCCCGCCCCCTTCCTGTCGAAGAAACTCGCGCTGGCCGCCCTCGCGGCCAGGACCGACCCATCGGTCCGCGTCACCGTGGGCAGCCTCGACGACTTGGCCGATTGGCAGTCGGCCCGCGATGCCGCCGCCGCGATGCGGGCGATGCTCCGCGCCGATCGCGCCCAGGATTTCGTCGTGGCCAGCGGCCACGGCCACACCGTCCGCGACTTCGCCGCAGCCTGTTTCGAGGCCGTCGGGCTCGACTGGACGCGGCACGTCGTCGCCACCCCGGCAGAAGGCCGCCCCCGCTGGCGTCTGGTCGGCGATTCGACCAAACTCACGTCCGACACGGGGTGGCGACCCTCCCTGGAGTTCGGCGCGATGGTGCGGGATCTGGTGGCGCGGACGGACCGGCATGAGCGACAACGACCTGCTGATTTTCATCCCTACCTATAAAGAGCGGGAGAACGTCCGCCTTATCGTCGAAGGCCTGCGGTACAACCTCGGCCCCGTGCCGATCCTGTTCTGCGACGACAACTCGCCCGACGGGACGTACGACGCGATCATGGCGCTCGCCCGCGAGGATGGCGCGATCGATGCCATGCGGCGTCCGGGCAAGCTCGGCATCGGCTCGGCCCACAAGGACGGCATCCGCGAGGCGGCCCGCCGCGGCTACCGCCGCCTGCTCACGCTCGACTGCGACCTCACCCACCAGCCGAGCGACTGCGCGCGGTTCGTAGCCTGCGAGACGGGCGACGTGGTGGTGGGCAGCCGATTCGCCGATCCGGAGTCGCTCGCCGACTGGAACTGGCTCCGCAAGGCGCTCACCCGTGGCGGCCATCTGGCCACGACGTGGCTGCTGCGCCTCCCATACGACGCCACCGGGGCCCTGCGGCTCTACCACCTCGATCGGCTCGGCACCGACTGGCTCGACCAGGTGCAGAGCGACGGCTATGCGTTCTTCTTCGAGAGCCTGATGGTGCTGCACGCCCGGGGTGTCTCGATCGAACAGCTCTCGATCCGGTTGCCGAAGCGGACCTACGGCAACTCGAAGATGTCGGTCCGCGAACTGCTCAAGAGCGTGGCGATGCTGCTCCGGCTCGCCGCCCGCCGCCGGGAGATCTGTCGCCCATGAACGAGCCATCGGTGCCCGACACCGCCGCGCCTCCGAAGCACGAAGGCTGGGACGCCTACTGGGCCACCGATGCCCGGGGGTCGCACCGCGTGTATGCGTTGCTGGCGAGCATCTACCGCCGGATCTTCATCTGCACGCGACTGGCCTGGTGGCTCAAGCGGACGTTCCCCAAGGACGCCCGGCTGCTTCACGCCGGCTGCGGCAGCGGCGAGGTCGACGCGTTCGTAGGCCGCCACTTCCGCATCACCGGCCTCGACATCTCGCCGGGCGCCCTCGAACGCTACCGCCGCTCGAACCCCCATGCCGCAGGCACGATCCACGCCGACCTGATGAACCTGCGGGACGTGCCGGGCGGCTACGACGGCGTGTACAGCCTCGGGGTGCTCGAGCACTTCACGCCGCAGGAGATCTGCAGGATCCTCGACAACATGCGGCTGGTGCTCAGGCCCGGCGGCAAGATGATCGCCTTCTGGCCGCTTGCCTCGGCCCCGAGCGTGAAGGTGCTGGGGCTCTGGCACCGGATGCTCAACAAGCGGGGAGAGCGGGCCGTCGAGCTGCATCCGCCCGAGATCACCCTGATCCAGTCGCGCACGCAGGTCGAGGAGATCATCCGGTCGGCAGGCTGGCGGCTCGATTCATATTCGGTCTCCCCGGCCGACCTCTTCATCCAGGCGGTGATCGTCTGTGAGTGACCTCGGTCCGCCGACGAGCGACGTCGCCGAGCCGGCGCCTGCCTGGACCCGCCTTCCGACCTGGGCCTGGATCGTGGCCGCGGGCCTTCTTGCCCACGGCCTGATGCCGCTCACCGACTACGTGCTCTGGGATGGCTGGTGGTATGCCGCCGATCTCGTCCGCCCGGAGGGATCGCCCGTGATGGCGCGGCTGTTCCACGAGGTCGGCCGGCCGCTCGACATGTGGTTCTATCTGCCGATCCGCTGGCTCGGTGGCGATCCGGTCGCCTGGGCCAAGTGGCTCGGGGCGGCCGCCTGGATCGGCTCCGCCGTCTGCATCGCTTCGGTGCTGCAGCGACTCGGAGGCCTGCGGGCCTCGGTGGCGACGGCGATCGCGGTGCTGGTCGCCACCCTGCCGGTGTTCGACCTGCTGGGAGAGCTCGCCCTGTGGATGAACACCGCGTGCGTGCTGCTCTTCTGGCTGGCGTGGGTGCTCCTGGCGCGGCTCTCGTCGATGGCCGGCCGGCGGGCGATCGCGGTGCGCCTGGCTGCCCTCGCCCTGTTCTTCGTCTCCTTCGACCTCAACTCGAACCTCGTGCTGTTCTACGCGGTCGCCGCGGCACTCGTGGGCCTTCATCCGGGGAGTCTGCGGCCGGCGACGCTGCTCGCGCGGCTGCCGCGGACCGCGATCCGTCACGCCGACTTTCTCGCCCTGCCCGTGGTCTTCTGGCTCTGGAAGACCTGGTTCACGCCCACGAGCGGCTTCTATGCGACCGGCTACAACCAGCCGTCACTGGCTCCCGCCCGACTCGCGGCGGGCTACGTCGGCCTCGCCGTCCAGTTCGTGGTCCCCTGGCTCGTCGACCTGCTCGGGTCGCCGACCTGGCTGGTCATCGCCGCCGCGGCTGCCGTGGCCGCCGCCGTCGCGGTCCGCCGTACACCTGACGCGACGGCCGACCTCGAACCGGCACGCGGCACCGGACCACGACTGCTCGGCTGGGGCACCCTGCTGCTGCTCGCGGCGGCGTTTCCCTACATCGTCGTCGGACAGTCACTGGCAAGCGAAGGCTGGCTCACCCGCAACTGCATCCTCTGCCCGCTTCCAGTCGCGATGATGCTCGTCGGCCTGCTGATGCTCGCCACCCGCCTCTGGCGATCCGCGGGCCGCTGGGCGTGGATCCCCGGGGTGGCGTTCGTCGCGGTCGTCGGCATCGGCGGCTGCATCCACAACTACCTGGTTTATCAGGCCTTCGGTGTGAAGCAGTTGTCGATCCGTGCCGCCCTGGCCGATTCGATCCGCAATGCGAATGCCTCGGTCGTGCAGCTCCGCGATCACGTGCTGGTGCCGGGCACAATCCCCTACTATCCGCCCGTCATCTGGACATATCTCGCGACCGGGTCGTCGGGCGCGCCCACCGCGTTCGTGATCGAGACGGCCGCGATGGTTCCGGATGTTTTCCAGCCGGGCCCCGACGGCAGCCCCCGGAGGTTGATCCCGCAGATCCCGTTCCAGCCGCAGACGGTCGACGAAGCGATCATCGGCACCACGATGCCGTACGCGCTCGAGCGCGTTCCGCGAACCGGCCCGCAGCTGATGGCGGTGGTCAACCCGGGGACGGACACGGCTGATCCTGCCGACGTGGGGCGACGGTACCTGCTGCTCTCGTGGCTGGCTCCTCGCCAGGCGGAGGAACTGGTGCGCCGGTTCACGACCGTCGAAACGCATGCGCTGCCGCGGCTGGAGTGACCGCTCGGCCGGAGCAACCGCCGACGCTCAGGATCCCCACCCCGGGCGGGGAGTCGCACGCCTCGGCAGACTGAAGTATTCTTCAGGAAGTGGGTTTCCGTGCCGCCGCGGCCATTTTCGTGGAGGTGCCTCATGCCTGCCTTCTCTCGCGGGGTCGATCGCCGGGGCTTTCTCTCGGTCGGGGCCATCGGCGGCCTCGGGCTCTCGCTTGGCGACTACTTCCGGATGCAGTCGGCCCGGGCCGAGGCGCATCCCGCCCAGTCGCCCCGGCAGGCGATCGCCCAGTCGGTGATCTCTATCTTCCTGCCCGGCGGCGTCGCCCAGCAGGAGACGTTCGACCCCAAGCCGCTCGCCCCGGTCGAGTATCGCGGCCCGCTGGGCAGCATCGAGACGGCCCTGCCCGGCGTTCGCTTCGGCGAGGCGCTACCGCACACCGCGAAGATCGCCGACAAGCTCGCGATCTGCCGCTCGATGACGCACGGCGAGGCGGCCCACGAGCGGGGCACCCACAACATGTTCACCGGCTACAAACCGAGCCCGGCGCTCGAGTATCCGAGCTTCGGCTCGGTGATCTCGCACGAGTTCGGCCCCCGCGAGAACCTGCCGGCCTACGTCTGCATCCCCACCGTGCCCAATGAGTTCGCCGGCTCAGGCTACCTGTCGAGCGCCTACTCCGGATTCAGCCTCGGCGCCGACCCGGCCGACGGAAAGTTCCGGGTTCGCGACCTCGATCTCCCGGAGGGCATCGACACCGCGCGGTTCGACAAGCGGCGGCGGATGCTCGACGTGGTCAACGGCCACTTCCGCGAGCGGGAGAAGAGCGACTCGCTCGACGCCCTCGACACCTTCTACCAGCGGGCCTACGGCCTGATCAGCTCGCAGAAGGCCCAGGACGCCTTCGACCTGAAGAAGGAGCCCGACGCGATCAAGGAGGAATACGGCCGCAGCCAGGCGGGCATGCGGATGCTCCTGGCCCGCCGGCTCGTGGAGTCGGGCGTGCGGTTCGTCACGCTCACCTACGGCGGCTGGGATCATCACGACAAGATCGAGAAGGGCATCAAGAGCCAGGCGCCCGCCTTCGACCAGGCATTCGCGACGCTGATCCGCGACCTCGACCGCCGCGGCCTGCTGGCCTCGACGCTCGTCTGCGTGAGCACGGAGTTCGGCCGCACGCCGAAGATCAACCCGACCGCGGGCCGCGACCACTGGCCGAAAGTGTTTTCGATCGTGATGGCCGGCGGCGGCATCAAGAGCGGCATCGTCCACGGCTCCAGCAATGCCACGGCGGCCGAGCCCGAGGACGACCCGCTCACCGTCGAGGACTGGGCCACCACCGTCTACGACCGGCTCGGCATCGACGCCCGCAAGGAGCTCATGGCCCCGGGCGGCCGGCCGATCGAGATCGTCGACGGCGGCAAGGTGGTCGAGCAGCTGATCACGTGAGGCTGACATGATGAGCAATCGAGTTGCCGTGAGGGGCTGCCCGTGCCCCGTCGCCGGACGCTCGCCTCGGCCATCGTGGCCTCGGCTCGCTGCATGTCCGCTTCGCTTCGCCGTCCAGGCTTCGCTCGCTCCCATAGCCCGGCTCCCGGGGCACGGGCACCCCCTCACTCGCGTCATGGTCGTGCTGGCCAGCATGGTACTGACGGCATGTCCCGTCGTGGCTGCCTCGCCGACGCTGTCCCTCATCCTGCCGCGGGGCGTGCAGCGCGGGGGCGACCGCGAGCTCGAGTTCCGCGGCGAGCGGCTCGCCGACGCGCAGGAGATCCTATTTCACGGCGACGACGGCCTCGTGGTGAAGTCGCTCGCCTCGGGGAGCGACGGCTCGTCGTTCAAGGCGGTGATCCACGTGCCCGATACGTGCCCCGCCGGCGAGCAGCTCGTGCAGGTGCGGACAGCCTCGGGGATCAGCGAGTTTCGCTCGTTCTGGGTCGGCCTGCTGCCGGTGGTCGACGAGGCCGAGCCGAACAACGCGGCCGACAAGGCCCAGGCGGTGCCGCTCAACCACACCGTCCACGGGCTCGTCGCCCTCGAAGACGTCGACTGCTACGCCGTCGACATGACGAAGGGCCAGCGTCTGTCCGTCGAAGTCGAGGGGCTGCGGCTCGGCAGCCACCGCTTCGATCCCTCGATCGCGATCCTCGACCCGGCCGGCTCCGAGCTGGCAGCTGCCGACGACTGCCCGGCGACCCAGCAGGACGCCGTCCTCTCGGTCGTGGCGGCCGTCGACGGCCGCCATGTGGTGCGGATCCGCGAGGCCTCGTTCGGCGGGGACGACGCCTCACGGTACCGGCTGCACGTGGGCACCTTCCCCAGGCCGACCGCCGTG
>JBJTRH010000237.1:0-2870 GCA_046076065.1 Planctomycetaceae bacterium
TGCAGGGATCGATCGACACAGAGCTCAAGCATGATCCTGCGGCGGCAGGAGACGTGGCGAACCAATACGACGAACTGACGATCGCCGGGCTGAAGGCGACGCCGCACGAGACGCCCGATCTGATCGTCTGGCCCGAGACGATGTGGCGGTGGCCGCTCCTGGCAATCGACCCCGCCGAACGACTGCCCGAGGCGGTCGTCGAGGAGATGCTCGGCCCCGCCGCCGAGGGCGATTCGGCCGCCGACCGTCAGGCCCGCTGTCGGGCGGCGCTCGAGCGGCAGCGGTTCGAGGCGCTCGAGACGTTTGCGATGCGGTACGGCACCGTCTGGCTCGTGGGCGTCGATCGGCAGGTCGTCACGCCCCGCGCCACCGGCGGTGCCGAACACTACAACAGCGGCCTGTTCCTCGACGCCGCAGGCCTCCCGATCGCCTGCTACGACAAGATGCACCCGGTGATGTTCGGCGAGTACGTGCCGCTCGCCGAGTCCTTTCCGGTGCTCTACCGGCTCACCCCGCTCCCCGCCGGTCTGTCGCCGGGCACGGCACCGCTCGCGGTGGAGATCGCCGGCTACGAGGTGGCGCCGACGATCTGCTACGAGACGGCGCTGCCCGAGGCGATCCGCGGGCTCGTGCGGACGCTCGGCGCGGCCGGACGCCGCCCCGACGTGATCGTGAACCTCACCAACGACGGCTGGTTCTGGGGATCGAGTGAACTCGACATGCATCTGGCCGCCGCGATCTACCGGGCCGTCGAGGTCCGCACGCCCGTCGTGGTCGCGGCGAACACCGGATTCTCCGCGGCCATCGACGGCTCGGGCCGGCTCCGCGCCCGTGGCCCCCGCCGCCAGACCGCGACCCTCCGCGCGGCCGTGCGGCGGGATGGCCGCGCGAGCCCGTGGCTCCTCTGGGGAAGCCTTCCGGCCTGGGCATGCGTGACGATCGTGACGGTCCTGACGCTTGCCGAGCCGCGCGCGGCCCGCCGCCAGAGCCGGCCGGATGGCTGACCGCGACGGCCGGGCTGGCCCCGCCTTGAGCCGGCGCGACCCGCCTGCCGAACAACAGACGGGCGGATTGCTTGCCCGGGCCGTCGGCCCCGGTCGAGAATGGAGCGGGTCGGTCCGCTGGCGAGGGATTCCATGAACATCATCGGCAAGATCTTCGTGTTCGCGGTCTTCGTCATGAGCCTCATGCTGATGACGTTCGCGGGCGTCATCTACATGTCGCACGTGAACTGGAAGGACGAGGTCGAGCGCGACCCGAAGGATTGCCTGCCCGGCCAGCAGCCCGGCTACCGGTATCAGATCCAGCAGGCCGAGACGGAGCGGGCCAGGCTCCAGGCGGAGATCACGTCGCTGCAGCAGAAGGTCGCCGAGTCGGAGCAGTCTCGCGACCAGGTGGTGGCCAAGCTGCAGACGGCGATCGTGCAGAAGGACCAGGAGCTGCAGACGCTCCGGGCCGACAAGGACAAGCGTCAGGCCGAGATGGAGAAGGCGGTCGCCGACGTCCGCCGGCTCCGCGAGGATCTGCTCGCCGCCGACAAGGCCGTCGAGCAGCTCCAGGCCCACGTGAAGGCCCAGCAGGAGAAGGTCGACGCCCAGGTCGACAAGTCGGCCCAGCTCTCGGCATCGCTCGCCGAGGCCCAGGCCCAGCTCACGATCGCCGAGGAGCGGAAGGCGCAGCTCGAGAAGCAGGTCGCCAACGCCCGCATCCTGCTCAAGCAGAACGGCCTGACCGTGGACAGCCTTCCCAAGGATCGGGTGCCCACGCTCGACGGCGACGTGATCGCGGTCGCGGCGGGCTCGATCCAGGTCTCGCTGGGCAGCGACGACGGGCTCCAGGTCGGCCACACGCTCGAGGTCTATCGCGAGGGCGAGTACATCGGCCGGGCGGTGGTGAAGACGGTGATGCCGGATCACGCCGTGGCCGAGATCGTCAAGGCATATGCCCGCGGCGTCGTGCAGCGGGGCGACAAGGTGACCACGCGGCTCAAGGCCTGAGCCACCGTCGGAGTTCGAGGAAGCATCCAGATGGCAGACGACCAGCAGCCCCAGCGCCGCTCGCCGATGAACATCGACACGGTGATGCTCGCGCTCTCGTTCGTGGCGCTGTCGATCGGCTGCCTGATCCTGGCGCTCGACCTGTTCATGCGGCGGATGCCCCTCTCGCCCGTTCCGCCGCAGTAGGCCCGCCGTCCGCCGCGAGGCCGACGCGATGCTGTTCTCGTTCCTCCGCTCCCGACGCCGCCGGGCGATCGCCGAGCAGCCGTTTCCCGCTGTCTGGCACGACATGCTGCGCCGCGGCGTGAAGCCCTGGCAGTGGCTCGACGCGGCCGAGGCCGAGGCCTGCCGCCGCTGGCTGGTGGTGTTCCTGGCCGAGAAGCGGTTCGAGGGCTGCGGGGGCTTCGCGATCACCGACGAGGTGCGGGTCTGCATCGCGGGCCAGGCGGCGATCGTCGCGCTCGGCCTCGGCGACGAGTGGTTCGACACGCTGAAGTCGGTGCTCGTCTACCCGGGCGACTACCTCGTGCCCCGATCGACTCCGCTCGCGGGCGGCGGCGAGCTGGCGTGGCGGGAGGCGCGGGTGGGCGAGACGTGGGCGGGCGGGAGCATGGCGCTGTCGTGGCCCGGCGTCGTGGATGGCGGCCGGCTCCGCGACGGGCCGCGGAGCGTGGTGATCCACGAGTTCGCCCATCTGCTCGACGCGCTCAACGGCGACATCGATGGCGTGCCCCCCCTGCCCCCGGCCGACCGCGCCGCCTGGCTCCGAGGCATGGCGGCGGCGCGGGAGCGGTTTGAGGCGGCGCTCGACGACGGTCGGATCACGGCGTTCGACGACTACGCCGCCGAGAGCGACGCGGAGTTCTTCGCCGT
>JBJTRH010000238.1:0-4423 GCA_046076065.1 Planctomycetaceae bacterium
ATGCCGGCGAGCACTTCGAGCCAGGCAGCGAGTCAGAAGACAGCCCGGTCACGCGGCACATGGCGAAGGCCCGGGGGTTGCTCTTCGTATTCGATCCAACGCAGGAGACGAGCTTTCGAGCGGCCTGCCGCGAACGCAGCAGCGACCCGCAGTGGGCCGACCTGCGGATGAGTCGGCAGCAGACGCTCTTCAGCGAGGCGATGGGCCGCGTGCTCCGCTTCCGGGGCCTCCAGCCGACCGATCGTGTCGATACGCCGCTCGTCGTGGCGCTGCCGAAGTATGACGCCTGGTCGTTTCTGCTGGGCGATGAGTCCTTGCCAGAGCCGTGGCGTGACGTGCCGCTCAAGGGTGGGGCGGGGTCGATCCGAGTATTTGACCGGCCTGCCGTCCGCCGGGCGTCGGCTGCCTGCCGCGAGATGCTTGCGAAGCACGCTTCCCCGATGCTCACGCGGATCGAGGAGCGGTGTGATCCGGCCCGCACGCTGTTCGTTCCCGTCAGCGCCACTGGCTGCGGCCCCGCAGGAAAAGATGAACAGGGGAAGTATTACCACCGGTTCGGTGACATTTCCCCGATCTGGGCCGAGGTGCCGCTCCTGGCGCTCCTGAACGGCGCCATTCCGGAACTCGTGCCCTCCGTCGCAGGCTGAGCCGCACCCATGGCACGCGAAATCGTCATCACGAGCGTTCCCCGTGGCGTGAAACTCGGCCGCACCGGGTTTCAGGTCGCCATGCAGACGGCAGGCCTGCGCGACGACCTCTCCTCGCAGCTGGAGAAGATGGCCGGCTACAGGCATCTGCCCTCCGGTGTTCCCAACCCGGTCTGCTACTTCCACCGCATCACCAAGACGTTTGCCGGCCAGGTGAGCGTGCTGGGCAGGATCGTCGACGCGGGCGTCGACTTCTCGAACCGCTCCAACAAACTCGCGCACATGGTCGCGCTCGAGGCGGCCGACGTGGGGCAGGTCGGGTCGTCGTCGCCTGCCGCGGCGCTCGCCGCCATCGAGGGTCGGCTGGCCAGCACGTGGCCGGGGCCGCCCGAGGAGCGGCAGTCGCCTTTCGCCCTCGCCGGCATCCCGGCGAGCCAGGCCGCTCCGTGCAGTCTCTGGCAGCAAGTGATGGGCGATGCGGGGTGGGCTGGCGTGCTGGCGGAGCGTGCCGTGCGCGGGCAGCCGACGCTCGTGATTGGCCCGGACTCATCGCCCGCCTCATGCCGGCGGATGCTCGCGCTCTTTCAGGAGGCGCTGGCGATCGTGCCGGCCGCGAAGCGGTGGAGCGTGACGTTCGACACGACGTCACTGTCGCCCGAGGGCGTGCTCTGGAGAGGCACCTACGCAGGAAGCCCGGAGAGTCAGGCTGCCCAGCCCGGCGTGCTCGTGGTTGACCTCTCCCGGCCACAGGCGATCCCCTCGAACCTCGCGGCCGGCGACCTCGTGACCATCGCCCGCGAGGGTCCGCCGCGGCCCGTGGTGCCTCGGCCCGGCGTGCCAGCGGGCACGACTGGCCCACAGGTGTCGGGGCAAGGCCCTCAGCGGGCCATGGGGAACGACCCGGGTTCAACTGCCGCGGGCGGCCCGCCAGCCCCACCGGCTCCGCCAGGTGTGGGCGGCCCGCGGACGCTCGCACCGATCGGCGGCGGCGTGTGGGACGGCGTGCCGGCTGGTCAGCGACGCAGGCCAAAGGCACGTTCAAAACTGTTCATCCTTGCGCTCGGGCTCTCAGCTTTGATGGTCTCGCTCGGGGGTGTCGCCGCCATGCTCTTCCTGCCCGGCGTGTTTCAAAGCCGGGCGCTGGACAGGTTTCACGCCTATGCCGCCAGCGGAAAGAACCCGCCCACGGTTGCGGATCTGAGGACTGCAACCCGCATCACGACCGAGGATCTTTCAGACGATGATGCGGAGAAAGCGACACAGTTTCTCAATGATTGGTTGGCCGATGACGAGGTCCCGAAGGGGAAGACCCAAGCGGTTTCGAGCGATTTGGAACTACGAAAGGTTCTTGGAGTTGTGCAGACGGTTATGAATCCGAGCGGTAACGGGGACGGTTTCTCGGCGTCCATTGACGTGTTGTGTCCGGGTGCACACGCAAGCGACCGCGCCATCGTTGCTGCGAGTCATAGCAACGAGGGGTTTCGAAGGTGGGAAGATTTGGCCAACGCGCTCAGCGAAACCAAGGAGTGTCGCGTCAAACGCAGCACAGCTTTAAAGTCCATTCAGGCCTACGCGCAGGATCCCGTCCAGAAATCTCCGCCAAGTCACGAGTCCTACTGCCTGGCGCTCGACATGCCTGAAAAACTGACGGCAGGCAATGAAGGGACGGAAGACAATTATGTCAAGTTCCTAAATGGCTTTTTGGAAAGTGGCACGTCCGCGGCGTCAGCGGTGGAGACGCAGGGACAACTTAAGGACCTCTTGGGCGAGACAGAAAAAGTACTCGCAGACGCCGATCCGACGCATGGGCGTGGCTTGCGCTATCTCACGGGCGTCGAAGATGAGAGTTTTTCGAAGTTGCTCGACGGCCTTCACCCAGGCCCCTTTGCAGACTTCGAGACGTTTGCCTGTTTTGTGAAAGACCTGCGCGACCTGCGCGAACTGGCAAAGACTACTGAAGACCGTGGTGGCAAGCAGGTTGGCGATGTCCTTTGGAAGGCAATCGTTGGCTTACCCGGTTTTAGCGAAGACAGGCTCGGTGACGACAAGCAAGGGAAGACGTTTGTTCGGGGAGTCAGTGAGGAAGACCTTGCCAGTATTTCAGCTCTGAAAAAAGCCCTAGAGAGGTTGTACCCGAAACGAGCAGGCGTAGGCCGCGGAAGCCCGGAGACGACTGGTGCGCCGACAGCGGGCGAACTACCGACGGCGATCGCTGATTTTATGAAGCGCGTCAGGAAGGGGGGGGTTCTTCAAGAGCTCGAGAAGGGTGAAACGGTCGAGTTGTTTCCAGTGACGCTATCGGCATGTCAGAAAGTGGCTGGCCGTCCGGGTCTCAAGACAGACCTTGTAGGGATTTCTGGGGGAGCCGAAGTCCGGATCAATGACAAGCAGGTGCTCGTGATTGAATTGAAAGAGAAGTTCTCGATAAGGAAAGGGAGCTCGTGGAACGAGCACAAGGATGACCTGATGTTTCTGCCCATCGGATTCGCGAAGGATGCGGCCTCGCCGATCGGGAAAGAAGACTGGATCGTCCTGTCTCCGCCTGTGCGAACTTTGTTGCCAAGCGCGGCCCCCACGCTTCATGACCTGTTTTTCCAGGAGAGCGAGTCACAGGAAGTTGCGTTGCCCGATAACGTCAAGGCTGTTCCGGTGTTCAGGCTGGTGTCGTGCGACATACAAGTTTCGGAGGCCGCGCTGAAGGTCCAGGTGAAAGCCAGTTCGAAGGGCGACACAGCGGACATCCGAATCACGGCTCATATGACGAACAAGTCCACCGATGTGGCTATACATGAATTTCCATGCACGCTCACGGAACGCATCGAGGTTGTGGGGGGCGAAGTGAGGCGGTTGTCGTCATCGGCGTGGGGGAACTCTCGGGCACGACGGATGTTGCTCCAACAGAATCACAACAAGCCCGTGTCGCCTGTGAAGGAGCCGAGGTATGTGGGTGTTCAAAGTTCGTCCAGTGGCGAGAGTCGGGTGTTGGAGACCGTAAATCGACAGATGCTCGAGGCGCTCGTGCACGCGACAGCAAGCGCTTGGTCAGTGAAGGAGATTAAGTACAGCGACGCCGAGGACATCGTTGTTCAATGGGGCCGGCCATCTGCGAAGGATCAGACGGTTGAGGAATGGAGGAAGTATCTCCGTGATTGGTTGGCGGGCCGGCCCAGTTTCGCTGACTGGTGCCGCGAGAAATACACAAATGACGGCGAGAAGCCCGTCGAGCCCGTCGCGGGCAAGAAGGGCAGCGATGCAACGGCTGATCAGAAAGCGCTCGACAAGTACGAAGAAGCCGTCGCTGCGTACATCACTGATCAACCGCGTCACTTCGCGTCGCTGCAGAAGTATGTTGAGAGCAAATGCACTCCGAAAGGTAAGGTGCAAGAGATGGGGGCCGATGTCGCCGCGGCATGCTTCCTTCTCGAAATCGAGGGGCTGATCGTGGCGAAGGCGTGCGGCAAGGAACTCGAGGAAGTCTTGCGCCGGATTCCAGTTGGATCGTTGGTGGAGGGGCAACTGAAGCCCCGAGAGTGGACTTCATGGGTCGCCTCAGGCGTTCCTGCGCCGATACCTGGCGGAAAGATCGATGTGGACGAGCGGGTTCTGGCGCGGGCGGAGGTGCTGCAGCGTTCTGCGGAGCCAGCAGGCGACGCTGCCAGTCCCGCGATAGAGAACGATGCTTCCGGTGGGCCGTCGGCGGGGGAGAGTCGCGAGGGTGGCGGGGAGCCGAAGCAATGAGCCTCTCCACCCAGACCGGCAGCCCTCCCGCGGTCACG
>JBJTRH010000239.1:0-2006 GCA_046076065.1 Planctomycetaceae bacterium
CTCTACTCCAATGACTGGCACTCAGGAGGCTCAGCGTTTGAGGTCGAAGTCCGTACGCTTGACTCTGTAATAAACGCCCTCAATGTTTCTCACGTAGATTTCATCAAAATTGATGTTGAAGGTGCTGAAATTGATGTCCTAAAGGGCTCGCTTCAAACCCTTGAGTCCCATCGTCCAACCCTCTGTATAGAGGTTTGTCCGCATACATATTCTGCGGCAGGTTGGACCACGCAAGATTTGGTGGAATTATTATTGCCATTTGGGTATCGCTTTGAAGTGTTGTCCGGTCATTCCGGTCAAACGAGACCTCTGAGCTCAAGTGGCGATACTGATTTCCTCAACCTCATTGCACGAGTCCGATGAAAAGAATAAGGGTTGGTCTCGTCAATACGTATCTGCAAGGAAGACAGGATCTTATCCAGTCTGGCCATTATCCAGGTCATCATTTATGGGGGGTTGATTTTTTACCAGGGGAAGAGTTTGATGTTAAGATCATTCCGCCTTCTGGCAATGGTCTGTTTAGTTCTGTTGCCCGTTATCTTAATCGCCTGACTCGTCATCGTTTTGGCGATCTCGATCAGGAGTTGGAAATCTGGAAACGAAGGGAGGAGATTGATATCGCTTATGTTGCTGCGGGTGGACTGTTCGGTTTATTGCTGCTCAGGTCACTGGGCCTCTTCCGGCCTCGCATTGTTCGGTGGACCTATGTCCCGCGTCGTCGATTTCCTTGGTGGACTTTTCGTGAGTTAAACCCTCCACTCTTTAATCGAGGCACTGATCTTCTCCTGTGCCTCACTCAGCGCTCTGCAGAAGCCTATCGCAGAGACATGCCATGGTTGCGCGTTTGCCAAATGGATTGGGGAGTTGATGACGAGCAGTTTCAGCCAGGCCCGAGAAACCAAAGATTCTTTTTCGCCTGCGGAAAAACAAATCGTGACTACACTACCTTAATTGCTTCGGCCAAGGATATTCCCGCGCCGATCCATCTAGTTGTTTACGGAGGATATCTGGCTAATCTTAGTCTACCTAATAATATATTCCTTGCCTCAGGCTCGCCAGATGGAAACACAGATCGCGGTATATCTTACCCGGAGCTCCGTTCCCAATACTTCCACCGCGCCTTAGCTTGTTTGATTCCATTGAAGAATATCGAGGATGATGCCGCTGGCATGACCAATCTCTTGGAAGCCATGGCTTGTGGTCTCCCGGTTGTTATGACACGAACGGGTGCAATCGATCTTGATGTTGAAAAGCTTGGAATTGGTCTCTATGTTGAGGCTGGCGACTCTCAAGGCTGGGTGCGTGGGTGTCAGTGGATGCTTGATCATCCTGACGAAGCTCTCGCCATGGGTAATCGTGGCAGGAGATTGGTAGATCTTCGTTACAACACTAAAAGGTTGGGGGCTGATCTGGGTTCGTTGTTTCACAAGCTGGTATGACTCAACCAATATTCAGCGTTTGCATTATCACGTTTCGTCGTCCTGCGCTGCTCAAACAGTGTTTGGCGTGCCTCGCGCCGGAGCGGCAAGTCCTTTCCGCACAGCTTTATGAGGTGATTGTCAGCGATGATTGTCCAGATGCCAGTGCTCGAAACACCGTTCAGGCATGTGGCTTTGCACGTTGGATACAGGGACCGTCTCATGGAATTGCTGCAAATCGCAATCATGTTGCAAGGGCATCAATAGCAGATTGGATCGTCTTTATTGACGATGATGAATTGCCAGGTCCTGATTGGCTTTCCCAGATCTATGAATTGTCTCGATCAGGAAACTGGGATGTGATTGAAGGCAGGGTTGAGCCTGTTGATTATCCTGACAGTATTTTCTGGTATGCCCCGATTGTTCGCTCTGCAGGCATGTTCTGTACAGCAAACTTAGCCATTAAACGTGCGCTATTCTTTTCTGTTGGTGGCTTTGATGAGAGACTGCGCGTATCTCACGAGGATATAGAACTGGGTGAAAGGATAAAGTCTGCCGGACTAAGATCGTGTTTCTTGGAATCGGTTT
>JBJTRH010000240.1:0-3856 GCA_046076065.1 Planctomycetaceae bacterium
GTGCCCACGGCGATCCTCCGCCGCTGGAAGAATGCCGCGGCCGACGCGGGCGTGGAGCGGCGGTATGTCAACTGAGTTCACGCTGCGGGAGGAACCACTGGGGAATCGCGACAGCGCCCGGTTCCTCTGCGAGGCGAGCGCGCTGGCGTATCTCCCCGAGGCTGCGGGGCGGAGGGCCTTTCGCGACACGCTCGGCCTCGACGCACGACTGTTCAGTGTCGACAACACGCAGGCCTGGCTGGGCGTGGACGAGGCGAACGTGGTGGTGGCGTTTCGCGGCACCGAGTCGGCGACCACGCTCGACGGCCTCAAGGACATCCTCCTCACCGACGCCATGAACCTGCTCGTCGTGCCCGAGGGGCGGCTGGGGCACGACCTCTCCGCGGCAGGCGTCGGGGCGCGGTTCCACAAGGGGTTCGTCGATGCCATCGCGGAGATCTGGGAGCCGCTCGTGGCAGCGGTGGAGGCGGACCTGAAGGCGAGCGACCGTCCGCTCTGGATCACGGGGCACAGCCTCGGCGGTGCGCTCGCGCTGCTCGCGGCGTGGCTCTTCAAGCGGCGGTTCGTCCAGGTCCACGAAGTATGCACGTTCGGAGCGCCGATGATCGGCAACCGCGAGGCGTGCGCCGCCTTCGACCGGGAGTTCGCCGGGCGGATCTTTCGCTACGTGAACGGCCGCGATCCCGTGCCGAAGCTGCCGACCATGTCGCTCGTGGCCAATGAGTTTGTCCACGTGAAGGAGGAGCGGCTCCTCGGGAAGGACCCGATGACGGGAATCGTGGACGTCGTCGGCACGGTCGCGTCGAAGGCCGCGGGTGGCCTGCTCGCCGGCGACCTCGTGAACGAGGCCTGGGGCCACATCAACGAGGAGGTGGCCTCCCACTTCCTCGACCGCTACCGCGACCTGCTGCGGGGCTGACGTGGGCCTGCGGGTGGCCGAATGCTGCCCCGTTTGGCGGAGCCCGCTGAATCCGGCTGTTAATCCCCGTTTGCCGCTGCGGTTTCGCTTCATACAATCGATTCAAACGGCTGTTTGAATCCGTCGTTTTCCGCCTTCCTGACTCTGACCCCGCCGCATGCCCGCCCACAACCGCCCCGGACCCGTCGCCGACGACGCCCGCGACCCGCGGGAGCGGATTCTGCTCGCCGCCGGCCGGGAGTTTGCGGAGCGGGGCTATGAGGCCGCCACCGTCCGCGACATCTGCGCCGCCGCGGGCGCGAACGTGGCTGCGGTGAACTACTACTTCGGCGACAAGCACCGGCTCTACATCGAGAGCGTGAAGCATGCCCATGAGGAGCGGGTTCGCCAGGTGCCGTGGCCCGAATGGTCGCCCGGCACGCCGGCTCCGGTGCGGCTTCGCGATTTCGTCGGCAGCCTGCTCGAACGGATGCTGGGCAACGACCAGGCGCACTGGCAGGTGAAACTCATGATGCGGGAGGTGCTCCACCCCACGGAGGCCTGCCGCGAACTTGTGGAAGACTACATCCGCCCCCACTTCGGGATCCTGCTCGGGATCCTCGATGAACTCGCGGCCGGCTCGCTCCCGCCGTTCGAACTCCGCCGCGTGGCCCTGAGCGTGATCGGCCAGTGCTTCCACTACCGGGCGGCGGGGGGCGTGGTCGCGATGCTCGTGCCGCCTGGCGAGATCGACGCCTACCACACGCCCCACGCGATCGCCGATCACGTTACACGCCTGACCCTCGCCGCCCTCGGCGCGGGCGAGCCGCTCGCCCGTCTGACCGGCCCCACCGTTCCCGGAAACGTTGCATGAGCATGGTTCGCACCCTCCTCGGCTGGATCACGCCGCTGGTCATTCTCGGCATTGGCATCGCTGCCTTCATGTTCATGGGCAGCCAGCCGCCGCCTCCGCGGAAGGAGCAGCCTCCGGCTGCCGCAATGCCCGTCCGCACCGTGCCGGTGGACGACGTCGCCGAGGGCCTGACGATCGTGAGCGATGGGGTGGTCGTACCGCTGCGCGAGGTGACGCTCGCGGCGGAGGTCGCCGGCCGCGTGGCCGAGAAGGCGGCGGCGTGCAACGAGGGGCAGGTGGTCGCCAAGGGCACGGTACTCTTCCAGATCGACGCCCGCGACTACGAGCTCGACGTGCAGCGCCTCGAGCGGGAGCTGAAGCAGGCCGATCTGGCCATCGAGGAGATCGACGCCGAGGCCGAGCAGAATGCCGAGATGCTCGATCTGGCCCGCCGCCAGGTGGACCTCGCCCGTCGTGAGGCGGCCCGCCTCGAAGGCCTCAAGGCCAGCCGCATCGTCACCGAGTCGGAGCACGACCGGGCGATCCGCGAGGAACTGACGGCCGCGAACGCCGTGACCACGCTCGGCGGCCAGCGGCGGGTGCTCGAGAAGCGGCGGCACAAGCTCACCGAGGCGAAGTCGCTGGCGGCCACGATGCTCGAAAAGGCTCGGCTCGATCTGGCGCGGACCACGATCACCGCACCGATGAATGGGCTGATCGTGGAGGACAAGGTGGAGCAGGGGTCGTTCGTCGCCAAGGGCGCGCCGCTCGTGACGATCGAGGACACGGGCGTCGCCGAGGTGCGAACGAGCCTGGAGATGAACGACGTGGCGCGGATCTGGGGCGGCAGGAAGATCGACCCGGCCGCTGATCGCGAGGCTCTCGATACGCCGGCCACGGTGACGTTCACGATCGGCGATGCCGCCTTCGAGTGGGATGGGGTGCTCTCGCGGCAGCAGGGCCGCGGCCTCGACGAGAAGACCCGCACGCTCCCCTGCCGGGTGATCGTGGCCGACCCGGGGGCCGTGCGGGCGCTCGACCGCTACGGTGCCGCGATCCCCAATCTCCCCGCGACGGCCCCCCGGTCGCTCATGCGGGGGATGTTCGTGCAGGTCCACGTGCATGTCGACTCGCCCGAGCCGCTCGTGTCGATCCCCGAGGAGGCCCAACGACCCAACGGAGAGGTGTGGGTGATGCGCGACGGGCGGCTCGAGATCCTCAAGCCGAGGCCGGTGCAGGCCGTGGATGGCCGCCTCGTATTCGAGTCGAAGACATCCGGCCTGCTGCCGGGCGATCGAGTGGTTGTCAGCCAGATCGCCTCGCCGCGGGACGGCATGGCCGTGGTTGAGACCGAAGCGGCTGAGAAGCCGGCCGTGAGGTCCACGGCTCGCAGCCGGGAGGACGCGACATGAGAACGATCATCGGCTGGACCGTCCGCAACATGCCGGCGATGAACACGCTTGTCATCGCCATTCTGCTCGTGGGCGCAATGGCCTTCGCATCGATGCGGCGAGAGGTGTTTCCGGAGTTCGACCTGGAGATCGTGCTCGTCACGGTGCCGTATCCCGGGGCGGGCCCCGAGGAGGTCGAGGAGGGCATCTGCCAGAAGATCGAGGAGGCCTGCCGCAGCGTCACGGGCATCAAGAAGATCACGAGCGTGGCCCAGGAGGGGATGGGCTACTGCGTGTTCGAGCTGCAGGACAGCGTCAAGGACGTGCAAAAGACGCTCGGGGAGATTCGCTCCGAGGTTGAGCGGATCCCGAGCATACCCGAACTCGCCGAGGACCCCAAGGTGGAGCAGGTCACGCTCCGCACGCCGGCGATCAAGGTGGGTGTGCTGGCGCCGGAGGGCGCCGCGTTTGACACGGATGCGGAGCTCGAATTGCGGGACGTCGCGGAGCTTGTCCGTGACGATCTCCTCGCCCTGCCGGCGGTGTCGGCCGCCAACCTGATGGGCGCCCGCGACTACCAGATCGACATCGAGATCTCGGAGGAGACGCTCCGAAAGTACGGCCTGTCGCTCCAGAAGGTGGCCGACATCGTCCGCCGCGAGAACCTCGAACTGCCCGGCGGCACGATCCGCAGCGAGCGGGGCGAGATTCTCC
>JBJTRH010000241.1:0-9029 GCA_046076065.1 Planctomycetaceae bacterium
TCTCGACGCTGCTCTGGTTTCTGATCGGCGGGCTCCTGGCGCTCGCCGTCCGCTGGCAGGTGGCCTGGCCGTGGTCCGACGTGCCGGTGGTGGGCAAGCTGTTCCCGCTCGAGGGCGGCCAGATGCCGCCCGAGTTCTACACGATGCTCTTCACGATGCACGCCACGGTGATGATCTTCCTCGTGATCATCCCGATCCTCGCGGGCGCCTTCGGCAACTTCCTGATCCCGCTCATGATCGGCGCCGACGACATGGCGTTTCCGACGCTCAACATGCTGTCGTACTGGTTCATGTGGCCGGCCTTCATCTGCTTCGGGGCCAGCTTCTTCGTGGAGGGGGGCGCGGCCTCCGGCGGCTGGACCGCCTATCCCACGCTGTCGACGAATCCGGCGGCGGCGGTGAGCGGCGGCTGGGGACAGACGCTCTGGCTGCTGGGCCTGACCTTCGTGGGCGTGTCGAGCATGCTCGGCAGCGTCAACTACATGACCACGATCATCCTCATGCGGGCGCCCGGCATGACGATGTTCCGGCTGCCGATGACGATCTGGGCGATGTTCATCACCGCCGTGCTGCAGGCCTTCGCCCTGCCGGTGCTCACGGCGGCGGGCTTCATGCAGCTGTCGGACCGGGTCCTCGGCACCGGCTTCTTCTCGCCCGAGGGCAGCATCATCAACAACACCGTCAACGGCGTCGGCGGCGGCCAGCCGCTGCTCTGGCAGCACCTGTTCTGGTTCTACAGCCATCCGGCCGTCTACATCATGATCCTTCCGGCGATGGGCATGGTGAGCGACATCCTGACCGTGCACGCCCGCAAGCCGCTGTTCGGCTACCGGCCGATGGTGTACTCCATCGCCGGCATCGCCGGCCTGGGCTTCATCGTGTGGGGGCACCACATGTTCATGTCAGGCATGAACCCCGCCCTCGGCATCACGTTCATGGTGTCGACGATGATGATCGCCCTGCCGAGCGCCGTGAAGACGTTCAACTGGCTGGGCACGCTGTGGGGCGGCAAGATCCAGTACACCACGGCGATGCTGTTCGCGATCTCGTTCGTGTCGATGTTCATCATCGGCGGGCTGTCGGGCATCTTCATGGCCGCCACCCCGGTCGACATCTTCATCCACGATACCTACTTCATCGTGGCCCACTTCCACTACGTGCTCTTCTGCGGCACCGCGATGGGCGTGTTCGGGGCGATCTACTTCTGGTTCCCGAAGATGTTCGGCCGGATGATGAACGAGTTCTGGGGGAAGGTGCACTTCTTCCTGACCTTCATCTTCATGAACGGTACCTTCTTCACAATGCACATCCTCGGGGCGGTCGGGTTCCCCCGCCGGCTCGCGGATGCCTACCACTACGAGACGTTCCATCACCTGCAGCCGATGAACGCCTTCATGACGTACTGCGCCATCGGCATGGTGGCCACCCAGGTGATCTTCGCGGCCAACTTCATCTACAGCATGTTCTGGGGCCCGATCGCCGGTCGGAACCCGTGGAACGCCAACACGCTGGAGTGGACGGCCCCGAGCCCGCCGGGCCACGGCAACTTCGACTACCAGCCGGTCGTGTACCGCGGACCGTACGAGTATTCGGTGCCGGGCGTCGAGAAGGACCACCTGATGCAGACCGACCCGCCGAATGCCGCTGCGGCTGCCGCCGCCGCGGCAGCACACTGACAGGAGCGGCCAAGCCTAGGAGGAGCGACCGAGCCTGGCGGGAGTGGCCAAGCGGCCTGTTTTCCACGCTCTTTGAGCGTCGGCCTCTCCCCGTGCCCACCGTCGTGGGCGTTCGCGTTGCACGGTCACCCATGAAGTCATCCGCCTTTAACCCGACGCATCTCGTCGCCTGCCTGCTGGTGGGCGTGACGGCGGTGCTGCTCTCGTTCGGGGCGCTGGTGACGACCTACGAAGCCGCGATGGCCGTGCCCGACTGGCCGGCCACGTACGGCCACAACATGTTCCTGTTTCCGTGGGCCGAGTGGTTCCACGGGCCGTGGGACCTGTTTCTCGAGCATGGCCACCGGCTGCTCGGGGCGACGGCCGGACTCGTGACGCTCGTGCTCACGGCCGTTGCCTGGCGGTCGGGGGCGAGCACCGCCGTTCGTTGGTTGGCCGTGGCCGCCGTCGCCCTCGTGGTGGTGCAGGGTGGACTTGGCGGGGCTCGGGTGCTCCTCGACGACAAGACCATCGCCAAGGTTCATGCCTGCACCGGGCCGCTGTTCTTCGCCGTCGCGGTGGCGATCGCCACGCTCTCGCGGACGATGCCCGTGGCGACGGGAACACCGTCCCCGCGAGTGCCGGTCGCCCTGCTGGTCGTCTCCTACCTGCAGCTCGTGGCGGGGGCCCAGTTGCGGCATCTGGACGCGACCGTCGAGCCCGCCACGTTTCGCGGCCTCGTCGGACTGCACATCCTCGGGGCCGTCGCCGTCACGGTGTTGGCGGTCGTGGCGGCCGCAGCGCTTTCGGAGGCTGGTGCTCCTGCCGCGCGGCGGTGGTCGAAGGCGATCGTGGCCCTCGTGATCGGGCAGCTCGCGCTGGGCGCGGCCGCGTGGGTCGCGAACTGGGGCGTCCCGTCCGGGCTGCTGCCGGAGGCGTGGCAGTGGAGCGAGCCGCTGCGGGCCCGGAGCCTCTGGAATGCGAGCGTCGTCACCGGTCATGTCGTCCTCGGGATGATGATCCTCGCCGCCTCGGTCGTGCTCGCCATCAGGGCCGGCGCCGTCGGCACCATGGCCCCGTCCGGCGACGCGGCCCACGGCCTCGCGTCGGGGAGGGCATTCGCGTGACGCCTCCGGCCTTCACCGACGCGGTCGCCGTTCCCGCTCCGTTTCCAGGAGTCGGGGTCGTCGTGCACGAGCGGGCCGAATCGTGGCTCGCGGAGGCAGGGCGGCTCGTTCGCCCCCGGATCGCGGTCATGGTGCTGGCGACCGTCGCGAGCGGCTTCTGGCTCACGGCCGGACGGCCGGAGAGCGTGGTCGGGTTCATCGCGGTGCTCGTCGGCACGGCGCTCGTGGCGGCGAGTTCGAGCATCGCCAACCAGATCCTCGAGCGCGACACCGACCAGCTCATGGCCCGGACCGCCTCGCGGCCGATCGCCGCGGGCCGTCTGTCGGTCCGCGATGCCTGGTGGATGACGGCCGCCACGCTCGTGGTCGGCTCGGTCGTGACCTGGGCCGGCGGCGGCGTCGGGGCCACCGCCGCGGCCGTGGCGACGTGGCTGCTGTACGTGCTCGCCTACACGCCGCTCAAGCGGATCACGCCGCTCAACACCGCCGTGGGCGCCGTGGCAGGGGCCTTGCCCGTGGCGATCGGCTGGTGCGCCGCCGGCGGCCCCGTGCGGCTCGCGGCCGGCGATGCCCGTTCGGCGCTGGCCGTCGCCGCCCTGGCCACGGTGCTCTACCTCTGGCAGTTCCCGCACTTCATGGCGATCGCCTGGCTGTACCGTCGCCAGTACGAATCAGCCGGCCTGCGGATGCTGACGGTCGTCGATCCTTCCGGCCTCCGTGCGGCGGGGCAGTCGCTCGCGGCCGCTCTCGCCATGCTGCCCGCGAGCCTCGTGCTCGCCGTTCCGTCGGCGAGCATCCCGCTGTTCCTCGTGGCGTCGGTCGCCGCGGTGTCCTACGTGCTCGCCACCGTTCGGTTCGCGGTCCGCCGCGACGATGCCTCCGCCCGCTCGCTGCTCCTCACGTCCCTCGGCTCCCTGCTCGGCCTGCTCACCGCGGCGGTCGCGTTCGGGAGGCCTGTCTGACCCCGTCATCCGCCCGCAGAGTTTCGTCATGAACGCCCACTCCGCCACGATTGCCCACGGTCACGATCACGGCCATGCCGGCCACGGCGACCATCACGGCCACCTCACGCTGCAGTACCAGCCCGGCCTGCCGTTGACCCGCGGCAAGCTGATCATGTGGCTCTTCCTGTCGACCGAGATCATGTTCTTCGCGGCGCTGCTCGGCAGCTACGTGGTGCTCCGGTTCGGGGCCCCGGTATGGCCGCAGCCGCATCACGTGCACCTCAGCGAGCCGATCGGCGCGTTCAACACGTTCGTGCTGATCTGCTCGAGCGTGACCATCGTGCTGGCCCTCGAGGCCGCGCGGGTCAACAAGGCGGGGCTGGCCAAGTTCTGGATGCTGCTCACGCTCCTGCTCGGCACGCTGTTCCTCGGCGTGAAGGGGTATGAATACCGGGCGAAGTTCGCGCACGGCATCTACCCGGCGATGCCCCACAGCCGGATCTACGAGCGGCCCGACCTCTATTACGGCTCCGCCGTTCGGGCCCGGCTCGACGAGCTGCGCAAGGTGCCGGTCGGATCGGTGCCGGCGGCGCTTCGCGACCCGTCCGACGCGGAGGCCAAGGCCGGCGACACGGTGGACGTGCTCAAGCGGCTCGACGACGCCCCGGCGGAGCGGCTCACCGCGGAGCAGCAGACCGCCCGCGCCCGCCTGCAGCAGGTTCAGAAGATGGTGGCGAGCCCCGAGCAGCAGCCGTTCGACATGGCGGTGGTGGCCGACCAGGTGATGCCGCTTCCCGCCGAGGGGGCCGATCACGGCGGCGGCCACGGCCTCAACGACGCCTTTTCGTGGCTGAAGCTGCCCACCGTCATCCCGGGCGGCAACATGTGGGCCAGCACCTACTTCCTGCTCACCGGCTTTCACGCCATCCACGTGGCGGTGGGCCTGCTCGTGTTCGCGATCATGCTCACGTGGACGCTCAACGCGAAGCGGGCCGGCGCGATCGAGAACATCGGGCTCTACTGGCACTTCGTCGACCTCGTCTGGATCTTCCTGTTTCCCCTCATGTACCTGTTCTGAAAGCGATTCCATGGCAGACCACGGCACCCACGGCCCCGTCACCCGCCCGGGCGAATCGGCCGACGAGACGCTCCACCACGCCGCAGAGGCCGGTCATGCCGGTCATGCCGGCCATGGCGACCACCACTCGCACGGCGGGCTGGGGAAGTACCTGCTCGTGTTCCTCGCCCTCTGCGGCCTGACCACGATGTCGTTCTTCACGTATTCGCCGGCCTGGCCGTGGCGGGATCAGGCGCAGGTGGGTTGGACGTTCATGCTCGCGGTGTCGTGCACGAAGGCGATGCTCGTGATCCTGTTCTTCATGCACGTCTGGTGGGAGGCGAACTGGAAGTACGTGCTCACGATTCCCGCCGCCATGATGGCGCTGTTCCTCGGGATCATGCTGATTCCCGACGTGGGCATGCGGAACCGGATGGTGTCGCAGGAACGGGCCCTCCACATGGCCCGCGGCTCGGACGTGCAGATCCTGAAGAAAGCCGGCGCCGAGGGGCCGTTTGCGGAGCAGGCGCATTGACCGATTCTCTCGTGACGACGGGCCGCTTTGCGACGGCGCTGATGGCCGCCCTTGCCGCGTGTGGGGCGTGTGCTCCCCGGGGCGTGCCCGACGCCGCGCCGCCGACCCGGCCGGCTGCCGCTGCCACGCGGGACGAGGGGGCGGAGGTTCCGAATCTCGCCGACGTGTCGTTCACGCTCCGTGACCAGACCGGGGCCGAGGTGTCGTCGGCGGCGCTCGAGGGCCGCGTGGTGCTCGGGGCGATCTTCTTCGCCAACTGCCCGGGACCGTGCTTTCGGGAGAACCAGGCGATTGCCGACATCCTTCGCGAGGTCGACGACCCCGATCTGCTCGTGGTGAGCCTCACCTGCGATCCCGTCAACGACACGCCCGAGGCACTGGCTACGTATGCCGCGAGATTCGATGCGGATCCCGCGCGGTGGAAGTTCCTGACGGGCGACCTGAAAGTCATCGAGCAGGTCGGGCAGAAGGTGTTCCGCCTGCCGGTGGAACTCGGCGTGCACTCCGAACGAGGCGTCGTCTTCGATCGCAGGGGCCGGCTTCGCGGCGGCTACCACCTTCTCGATCCCGAGAAGGTGAGGCAGCTCGTGAAGCTCATCCGCGAGGTGCTCGCCGACAAGGCGGGCGGGCCCGAATCGGGGATCGTGCCATGACGGATCTGCTCGCCGCCGCCGTGCATCCGCTGGCTACGACCAACGCGGTTCTCAACTCGATGGCCACCGTCCTGCTCGTCGCCGGCTGGGTCCTGATCCGGCGGGGCCACGTGGCCGCCCATCGCGCAGCGATGGTGGCGGCCTTCCTTACGTCGGCCGTCTTCCTGGCCTGCTACCTGGCCTACCACTACGTCGTGGGGCACGTGCCCTTCCGCGGCCAGGGGGCGATTCGGCCCGTCTACTTCGCGATCCTGATCTCCCACATCCTGCTCGCCGTGGCGGTGCCGGTGCTCGCCCTCCGCATGTTCTTCCTCGCCTGGCGGGGCAGGTTCGACGCCCACCGTCGCCTGGGGCGGATCACGCTGCCGATCTGGCTCTATGTCTCGGTGACGGGCGTGGTGATCTACCTCATGCTCTACCACTGGTTTCCCGGCGGCTGACGACGCGCCTAGAATAACGGTGAGGAGTGTGCCGATGAGGGGTTTAACCGCAGCCATCCGCCGCCTGATGCCACTCGTGGTGGTCGTGGCGTGCGTGGTCTGCGCCGAGGCCTTTGGCTGCCCCAACTGCAAGGATGCGGTCAACACGTCCGACCCCGACGGCCTGAACGTGGCCCGTGGGTATTTCTACAGCATCCTGCTGATGCTCGCGATGCCGTTCACGCTCGTGGGGTCGTTCGGTGCCTACGTGTGGCGCGAGATGCGCCGGCAGAAGGCCGCGTCGGAGGCTGGAGAAGTCGCCGCCGAGCCGCGGGGCGGGCCGTGAACGACGGTGACTCCGCCGGCGCCGCTCCGGAGCCGGCCGCCGCGGTGTGTCGGCCCCGCAACTACCTCGCCACTGCCGAGCGACGGCGGCTCTACTGGACCGTGTTTCCGATCGCGGCGCTCGTGCTCCTCGCGCTCGGCTGGATCGAACGCGCGTGGCTTCCGAAGCCGGCGGGCGGAGGTCCGGAGGTCGACACCCGCCTCGACTCGGTCGCGGGCCGCCCGCCCGCCGCCGACGAGATCGTGATCGAGCGCGAGTCCGAGCCGCTCGACGACGTGCCCGCCGCCGAACTCTCCGCGTCGCGGGAATCGCTGGCTCGCGTGCGCGACGCCACGTTCTTCCGGCAGGCCGACGAAGACGCGTGGTTCCAGACGTGGAGCACGCTCCGTGACGGCGGAGCCGCAGGGCTCCGATCGGCGATGCCGCGTCGGGTGGGGTTTCGCGAGCTCTTCGGCCAGCCGAGATCGTTCCGCGGCCGGCTCGTGACCATGCGCGGAACCTTCCATCGACTCGAGGAGGTGCGGGCACCCGCCAACGACTACGGCATCGACCGCTACTGGCAGGGCTGGCTCGAGCCCGAGGGCGGGCCGGCGTCGCCGGTCGTGGTGCAGTGCCTCGCCGTGCCGGCGGGGATGCGCGCCGGCATGACGATCGACGAGCCCGCCGAGGTGGTCGGCTACTTCTTCAAGAACTACGCCTACGCGGCGTCGGACACGGTCCGCGTGGCTCCGGTGATCATGACGCTCGAGCCCGTGCGATTGCCGCGGCCCGCGCCGCCCTCGGGCAGCGGCCTCGGTTCAACGTTCGTCACGATCACCATGGCGGCGACGGTGCTGGCGCTCGTCGCCGCGGCCTGGCTGGGATCGAGGTCGTCCGGCCGCCACCGGACCTCGGCTGCGCCGGTGGCCGCCGTGAACCTCGACCAGGCCCTCGCCGAGTTCCGGTCCCCGACGTCTCCGGAGTGATCATCATGTGCCCTTGCACGTTCGCAGCGTGGCGGCTCGCAGTCGCGATCGCGTTCAGCACGCTGGCCGCGCTGCCGGCGGCCGCGGTGGAGCCGACCTCGACGCTCGACGGATTTCTGGCGACGAAGCAGATCGCCGCTGCCGATCGCGCGGCCCTCGCGGCCCCCGGCCCCTGGACGGCCGACAAGGAGAGGCTGCTCGTCCGCGTGGTCGCCCGCATGCCGGCGCCCGCCGGGCTCGTGGCGGCCTGGCGCCGTGATGCCGCGCCCGTGGCCGAGCGTGGAGCCGCGACCCCGGTCGACGACCGGCTCGTGGTGCTTCGCGGCCGGGCCACGCTCGTGGCTCCGCTCGAACTGCCGGGCGAACTCGCCACGCTCGCGGGCCGCGGCTCCTACGACCTGCTCCGCTGCGTGGACGACCGGGGGGCGGTGGTCGACGTCGTCGTGCCGCGGGCGCCACGGGCGTGGCCCCGGTGGACGGCCATCGACGAGCCGGTCACGGTGACGGGCCTGCCACTCGCGGCGGGGGCGGGCCCCGTGCCTGCCGCCTCGGCCTCGCAACCGTGGCCCTCGACGGCGGCGGACCTGCTCGTGGCGGGCATCGCGGTCGAGTGGCGTCCGGCCGGCATGCTCGGCGGTCTGGGCATGGACTACGCCCTGTTCGACGACGTCGTCGACGATCGGCGGCTCGAGGCGGGTGACGCGGCCGCCTTCTACGCCGCGCTCGCCGCCGTGCGCGACACGACGGCCGGCGCCGTTGCCGCGGCGGCCGGAGGGACGACCGACCTGATCCCGCTGATCGACCCGGCGCGGAAGTGGTTCACGACGCATCGCGGGGATCCGGTCGTGGTCGACGGTGTGGCCCGACGCGCCACCCGGATCGTGATCGACGACCCCGATCGGCGCCGCCAGGTGGGGGCCGATCACTACTGGGAACTCGAGGTGTTTGCCGACACGCCCCCGATCTCGATCGAAGGTCACGTGCAGGACCGGTATCCGGTGGTCTGCTGCGTTCGCGAGCTGCCCGACGGCATGCCGCGGGGCGAGACGATCAGCGAGCGGGTGCGGGTGCCCGGGTTCGCTTTCAAGCGATACCGCTATCCGCTGCCGGAGGTTGTGGTCGACGGCGCGGAGGAGCGGCCGCGTGGCGGGCACCGCTCGGCCCCGCTGATCGTGGCCCCGCGGGCGGAATGGATCGCCCCGCCGTCGTCCCGCGGGCTGTCGGACCGCCTGTTCTGGGTGTTCTTCGGAATCCTCGGCGCGCTGGCGGCGCTGTTCGCCGCCAGCGGCTGGTCGTCGGCCCGCGCGGCCCGTCGTGCCGAGCAGGCC
>JBJTRH010000242.1:0-2762 GCA_046076065.1 Planctomycetaceae bacterium
GTCACGACGATGAAGCCGACCAGGTCGCCAGCGAGCTCGGCAACGTGAATGCCGGCCGTGTCGATCGCGGAAGCAAACCAGTCTGCGGAGTGCTGGATCGAGATGAAGCCGTTATCCCGCGACTCCGGCGGAAGGTTGCCGATGGAGTAGCGGCTCTCGAGTGCCACGAGCGCTGGCACATCGGCAGGGGTCGCCAGACGAATCACGGCGGCGGCGCGTTCAGGCACGTTCCACTCCTCCAGAAGTCCTCGTCTGCCGCTCAGCCGACGGGCGGCGTGCGGAGCTTGTAGCCGCGGTCGATCGCCTCGGCCTGAAGCGGCTGGCTCTCCTCGTTCGGAATCAGCACCTCCACGTAGGCCGCCCCGTCGTGGGCGTCGATGCGGTCGAGCACCGCGTCGAGCTCCGCCACCGTGCCAACCTTGGCCGTGAGCCAGCCCTGGCAGCCAAAGGCCTCGGGCAGCAGATGGTAGCGGACGGCTGCGAGATCGTCGTAGGCGTGGCCGCGCTCGCTGATCACGTCTTCGATGCCATAGAGCCCGTTGTTGAGCACGAAGATCACCGGCTTCACGCCATACCGCCCCATCACCGCGAGCTCGTTGAGGGTGAGCTGGTGGGAGCCGTCGCCGGTGACGAGCCACGTGCGGCCCGAGGCCTTCGCCAGCGCGACGCCGAGGCAGGCAGGCGTTGCCCAGCCGATCGAGCCCCAGAGTCCCTGCTCCTCAACGCCCACTCCGGCGGGTAGCCGCATCCGGTTCGCATGCAGCATGCACGTGCCTGTCTCGACGACGACCGTGTCGCCAGCCCGCAGCCGCCGCTGGAGACGAGGGTAGAAGTTCGCCGACGTCAGCCGGTCGTCGCTCTGGCCCACCAAGGGCAGGTTCTCGACGCGGAGCGCAGCGGTCGCTGACCGGGGCTTCAACCGTGCCAGGAGTGCGTCCAGCACGTCGTCGATCGCGACGTTCACAAACACCTTCTCGCCCGCCCGCACCCAGTTGTCGTGGATCGAAACCACCCGGCCGGGCTCCGGCAGGTCGGTCCAGAAGCCGGTGTTGAGCTCGAAGAGCTGCATCCCGCCGATGTCGAGCACCAGGTCGGCCGACATCACCGCGGCCGCCACCGCCGGCGACGATGACATCCCGCCGCCGTAGAGCCCGATGAAGGTGGGCAACGACTCGTCGACGGCGCCCTTGTCGGTAGGCATCACCGCCACGGGCAGATTCGCGGCGCGGATCACCTCCATCGCCCGCTCCCGAAGACCGTAGCGGGCGACGAGGCTCGTCACGATCGCGACCGGGCTCTTGGCCGCCGCGACCCGGGCGAGGAGGGTGTCGACCGCGGCATCGAGCTCCGCAGGCACACTCCGCTGCCGCTTGATCGTGGCCAACGGCCTGCCGGCGACCGGCGTACCGAGAACGGGCATGAGGCCCTCGACCTCAGAGATCACGAGATAGGCCGGCATGCTCCGGCGCAGGGCCTCGGCGATCACCCGCTCGAGTTCATCGACGCAGGTGTCGGGGGTGAGCCGGGCGGTCACGCACGCCGCTGCCCCGGAGAGCGGCATGAAGCGGTCGTAGGCCGTATCGCCCAGATTGTGGTGCGTGATCAGCCCCAGCCGCTGGATGCGTTCGCTCGGCATCCCGACCAGATGAAAGACCGGCAGCCGGTGCGCCTTGCTCCCCATCACCCCGTTGAGCGCCGACAGTTCGCCCACGCCGTAGGTGGTCGAGAGGATCGCGGCCCCGCGGATGCGGGCGTAGCCGTCGGCCGCGTAGGCGGCATTGAGCTCGTTGGCACAGCCCACCCACGAGAGGCCGGGCACGCGCTCCGCCGCGTCGTCGATCGAAAACGCATAGTCGCCCGGCACGCCGAAGATCCGGTCGATGCCCAGCTGGGAAAGCCTCGTGAGCACGTACTCGGCGACGGTGACCGGCGGCATCGGGCAAGGCTCCTTCAAGGATCAAAAATGGCTGGAAACATGGCCGGAAGCGGATCCGTCCCAAACCGAAACGAACCCTGCTGCGTAAGATAGCAGCGGTCATGAGAGGAGTCGCAGCGATGGTGCAGCGCCGGACACAACTCGTCTTGGCCTTGGCGGCATGTGCGGCAGTGTTCGCACAGCTCACGCCCCGGGCCCTGTGCCAGGCCTGCGACCAGCCATGCTGTGCCAGCCGAGCCAACGGCCACGCTCCGCGGGCAGCGGCGACTGCCGACGAATCGACTGGCGGGTGCCCACTCTGTGCCGCCGAATCCGGCTGCCCCGTTCCTGACACCAGCAATCGGCCCTGCCACTGCCAGCTGAAGGCTCGCCACAATGAGCCGCTCGCACACTCCCGGAGCACCCTGCTCTCGCTTGCCGACGGGGCCCTGACCACCGGGCTGCCAGCCCTCCCGCCGGTCGCCCCGCAGGTTCTCGGCGTCAGCCGGGAGTATCTGGCGGCGTCGCTCGCCATCCCGATCCGCCCGCCGCGGATCGTGTTCGGCGTCTGGCGGAACTGAGTCGGCCGCCTCGCGTGCCCTTCTCCTTTCGACCCGCACACGGGCGGACTGGCTGGGCATATTGGCAGGCTTTCCCACGATCACGCGTCGTGACGTGGCGTGTTCGACTCAGATTCCTCATGCAACGACAGGGAGTATTTCCATGAAGAGTTTCGTGCTCTGGGCGACGCTGGGCCTCGTGCCTTTCGCGTCGGTGATCGGTGGCAGCCTGAATGCCGGCTGCCCGAAGTGTGACTGCTGCGGCTGCTGCGAGACGGGCACCTGCA
>JBJTRH010000243.1:0-9185 GCA_046076065.1 Planctomycetaceae bacterium
GGAGCGTCGGCAGCACGGTGCGGGTGAGCGTGCTCGCGCCGGCCTTCTGGGCATCGGTGATCTCCGTGGGCTTGCCGTCGGCCGGCAGCTGCCACACGACCTGCTGTTCGAGAAACGGCAGGCATGAATAAAGCCAGCCGCCGGGCTGGTTGCGGCCGAAGCCGCGATCGGCGTCGCCCACCCAGCGGTAGCCCCAGCCGCCGCTCGGAAAGAAGCCGTGCTGCTGCTCGTGACTCAGGGCCGCCGTGGCCATCTGCTTGACGTTGTTAACGCAGTGCGTGCGGCGGGATGACTCGCGGGCCGACTGCACGGCAGGCAGGAGCAGGCCGATGAGCACGGCAATGATCGCGATCACGACCAAGAGTTCGACGAGGGTGAAACCCCGACGGGCGTTCCGCTGGCGCACGATGTGACGCATGATTCCTCCTCCCCGGACCGCCAAGAGGGTAGCCAAGCCGGGCCGTCGCGTACAGGCCGGCCGCGGCGACTCAGCGTCGGCGAACGGCCTGCACGATCCGCGGCAGGCCCGCCATGTCCTTGAGCGTGGGCCCGGGCTCGAGGCCGGCCTGGGCGGCGACCGCCGCCTCGGCGGCCGCGACGGTCGTGGGCCCGATCTCGATGAGGAGCCAGCCGCCCGCAACGAGCCGCTCCGCGGCGTGGGCGGCCAGCCGCGCGACCAATTCGACGCCCGTCGGCCCCGCCACGAGCGCCGCTCGCGGCTCATGGTCGCGGACGTCGCGGGGCAGGGCGGCGAACTCGTCGTCACGGACGTACGGGGGATTGCTGACGATCACGTCCCATGGACCTTCAAGCCGCGGATCGGCGAGGAGGTCGGCCTCGATGAACTCGATGCGGTCGGCCACGCCATGCCGCTCGGCGTTGGCCCGGGCCACGGCGAGCGCCGCGGCGGAGAGATCGACGGCGGCGAGCGTGGCCTTGGGCACGTGCTTCGCGACCGTCACCGCGATCGCGCCGCTGCCGGTGCCCACGTCCACGATTCGCGGCGCGTCCGCAGGCTTGGCAAGGTCGATCGCGCGAACCACGAGCCCTTCCGTCTCGGGCCGAGGAATGAGCACGTCGCTGGTGACGGCGAAGGGGAGCGAGAAGAACTCGCGGGCGCCCACCAGGTAGGCCACGGGCTCGCCGTCGCCCCGCCGCTTCACGAGCTCGCGAAACCGGCTCCGCTCGGCGTCGGACACCACGGTGTCGAAGGCGGTGTAGAGCATGATGCGCTGGCATCCGCGGACGTGGGCCAGCAGCACCTCGGCATCGAGCCGGGGCGTGTCGCTGCCCCGGGTGCCGAGCCAGTCGGTCGTCCACGTCAGCAGCCGTCCGACCGTCCACGCCTCGTCGCCCACGACCGCCTCCCTTCAGCCTGCCATCGGCTTCGCCGACTGCTCCATCTCGCTCTTCCGCAGCTCGCGGCCATGCCGCTCGATCGCATCGATCACCAGCCCCAGCCGCCCCGCCATCACCTGGTCGAGCGTGAAGCTCTCGTTGATGCGGTGGTCGGTGACCCGGTTCTGCGGGAAGTTGTAGGTGCGGATCCGCTGGCTGCGGTCGCCCGACCCCACCTGCTCCCGCCGTTCCGTGGCCCGCTTCTCGTGCTCGATCCGCCGTTCGTGCTCGTAGAGCCGCGTCTTCAGCACGCGGAGCGCCTTGGCGAGATTCTTGTGCTGGCTCTTCTCGTCCTGGCACTGCACCACGATCCCGGTGGCGAGATGCGTGAGCCGCACCGCCGACGCGGTCTTGTTGACGTGCTGCCCGCCCGGGCCGCTCGCACAGAACAGATCCTTGCGGTAGTCGTCGGGCGAGAGGGCCACCTCCACGTCCTCCGGCTCGGGCAGCACCGCCACCGTGGCGGCCGACGTGTGGATGCGGCCCTTCGTCTCGGTGTCGGGCACCCGCTGCACGCGGTGGCCGCCGCTCTCGTGGCAGAGCTTGCGGAACACGGCGTCGCCCGACACGCCCAGGATCAGTTCCTTGAAGCCGCCGAGTTCCGTGGGGCTGGCGTCCATCACCTCGAAGTCCCAGCCGAGTTCGGCACCGAACCGGCGGTACATCTCGTAGAGATCCCGCACGAACAGGGCCGCCTCGTCGCCGCCGGTGCCGGCGCGGAGTTCCACGATGCACCGCGTGCGGTCGGCATCCTCGTCGCCTGAGCAGAGGTCGAGGAGCTCGTCCCACTCCGCCTCCCGGCGGGCCTCGAGGTCGGGCAGTTCCGCCTCGGCGAGATCCCGGAGATCGCGATCCTCACCGGCGACGAGGCCGCGGAGGTCGGCGATCTGCCGCTCGAGCGTGGTGAACTGGCGATAGCGGAGGGCCAGTTTGGCGAGCGTGCCGTGCTCTCGGGCGACCTTGGAAAGCGCCGCCTGGTCGGCCAGGACCGTCGGATCGACCAACGCGCGTTCGAGGGTCTCGAAACGGGCGAGCCTCTGCTCGAGATCACCGCGAACGCCGCCGGATGGAGAGTCGGCCATGGGGGAGACTGCCATCCAGCGGCACGAGACGGCTCAGGAAGCCGGCGCCTCGGCGGCCTTCTTCTTCTTGAGGCTGGCGTAGCCCGCGCTCGCGAACTTGCTCTTGAACTTCTCGATGCGTCCGGCCGTGTCGACGAACTTCAGCTTGCCGGTAAAGAACGGGTGGCAGACGTTGCAGATGTCGACCTTGATCTCGGGCACCGTGCTGCGGGTCGAAAAGGTGTTGCCACAGCCGCAGCGGACGACGGTGACGCCGTAGTTCGGATGGATGCCGTCTTTCATGGTCAGGGCCCGGAAGTCGAAGGTGAGTGGGAAAACGTCGAGCCCCTCACTCTACCCGACGCATCGCGAGGCGGCAACGCGGACCATTTCGGGCCGTCTCACGGGGCAGGGGCGGGCTGTTCGCCGGCCCGCTCCCGCTCCAGGCGGTCGGCGAGGAGCCGGCTGCCGAACCGCTGCGGCGACCCATCCTCGCGAAGCACCGCCGCGGCCTCGTCGATCCTGCCGAGTGCGGCGAGCGCCCTGCCGAGGCTGGTCCGGGCCGCGTCGGTCCAACGGCTGTCGGGAGACGCCTCCAGGGTCATCCGCTGCAGGTAGTCGATCGCCGCCTCGGGCTGCCCTTCGCCCAGCGTCACGAGGCCGAGCCAGTAGGTGGCGTCTTCCTTCATCTGGCGGTACAGCCGCTCCACCGCGGCCGTCTGGTCGGCCGGCACCTGCGTCAGGGCACGCTGCAGCGTGTCCCGGGAGGGCCGGGCGGCGAGGTAGGCGGCCTTCGCGCCGTCGGGCCCGTCGAACGCGCCGCGAAAGTCCCTCACGCGGGCCGTGAACAATGGCCGCGTGGCCCGCTGGCCACGGCCGCCGTCCGTCACCGTCACGACCGAGAGCGGAGCCAGGTCGCGGACGAGGGCCGCCTGCAGCGCAGCCCCGCCCGCCCGCCGCCGGGCCGCAGTCTCAAACGGAAACGGCCAGAGCGACACGGGCCTCTCCCCGCCGGGCAGGGCGGCCGCCGCGGCGTGGCCGGTCGCCGTGGCGTCGCCGGCAAGACGCACGCCGTGCCGGGGGAGGGTCACACGATCGAGCTCGCGCATCCGCCGCGACAGCGACCAGGCATCGGCGGGCACCAGCACCGTCAGCGACTCGAGGTCGCGGGCCTTTACGGGATACGGCCGATCGGGCAGCGACATCGCGGCGAGCACGCCCTCGTCCTCGGCTGCCTCGCGGGCCGTCGCCACACGGCCGCGCCGGCCCGGGATCGGCATGCCGTAGGTCGGCTCGAAGAGATACGCCTCACCGCCGATCACGGCGGCGGGAATCCACGGACGCACCTCCGCGGCGTCGCCGGACGCCGTGGCGAGCATCACTCCCTCGATGCCGGCCTGCCGCAGCAGCTCGAGAAACACCCACGACCGCTGGGCGGCGCTCGCCCGCCCGGAGAGGAGCACTTCGCCGAGCTGAAACCAACGGCTGCCGGGCGTGGCGTCGGTGGGGACCATTGGCGGGTCGCTGACGAGCGCGAGGCACCGCACGACCCACTCGAACAGCCGGATCGCGGTCTCCAACTCGTCGCTTCCTTCGGCCCGCGAGGCCGCGGCGATGTCGGCCAGCCAGCGGCGGTCGCGGAGCGCCATCACGTCGCCCGCCGCGTCGAACGTGCCGGCGGCCAGACGGGTCTCGAGCCCGTCGCGGAGCCTCTCCGGAAGCGACTCCAGCAGCGGATCCGGCTTCCATCCCCGCGGTTCGGCGAGGGCCGCCTGCGACCACTGCGCCAGTCGATCGAAGGCCTGCTCGTAGGCGCGTTGCTCGTCGAAGTCGTCGAGCCGAGACACCGCCGCGACCGCTCCGGCCACGAGTTTCTCCGGGGCGATCCGCGCCGCTGGGGTCGGCGATGCCGGCGGCGTCGTGGCCGCGATCGGCGGCTCGACGGTGCGACCACAGCCGACGACGGCGCCGACGAGAATCGCCAGGGCCACGCCCCGAGTCATGCCCGCTCTCCCGCGAGGCGAGCCTCGTGGATCCGGAGCACCCGCTCCAGCACGCCGCCGAGATCGGCCATGGGCACCATGTTGGGCCCGTCACTTGGGCTCGTGTCCGGCTCGGGATGGGTCTCGAAGAACACGCCGTCGATGCCCACGGCCGCCGCCGCCCGCGCCAACGGTTCCACGAGCGTGCGATCGCCGCCGGTGGCCCCGCCGAGGCTCGCGGGCTGCTGCACCGAGTGCGTCGCATCGAAGATCACCGGCACGCCGAACGACCGCATCACCGCCAGCCCCGTGAAGTCGTTGACGAGCCGACCGTAGCCAAAGAAGGTGCCCCGCTCGCAGAGCATGATGTCGTGGCAGCCGCCCGCGAGCAACTTCGCGACGGCATGCCGCATGTCGCCGGGCGCCACGAACTGCCCCTTCTTGACATTGACCGCCCGCCCCGTGGCGGCCGCGGCGAGGAGGATGTCGGTCTGGCGGCAGAGAAACGCGGGGATCTGCAGCAGATCGCAGACCTGACCTGCGGCGGTGGCCTGCTCGGGCAGGTGCACGTCGGTGGTCACCGGCAGCCCGGTCTCCCGGCGGACTCGATCCAGGACGGCCAGCCCGTCGTCGATCCCCGGACCGCGAAACGAGGCCCCACTCGTGCGGTTGGCCTTGTCGAACGACGCCTTGAACACGACCTGGATCGGCAGCCGCGAGGCCAGCACGGCGAGCGTCTCGGCGATCCGGAGGCAGAGGTCGGCCGTTTCGATGACGCACGGACCGGCGATCACGGTGAGGGGCTGCCCCGGGCCGCACCGATGGCGACCGATCATCGCTGGCAGGCGGGGGTTCACGGCATCGGCTCCTCTGAATGGACGCGGTACGGGGAGACCGGCGCAATCGTATCGGACCGCCGCAAAATGCGGCGCGGCGTTGCGAAATCGAACGCCCCTCCGGGCGGCGTTCCGCGAAAACCCCGGCAAAACTGCCACACGGCGTTTGGCACGCCGCGTGCATCATCCAAAGAATCGTCCGGGCAACCGGACACCCACTCCCCGATATCGCCTGTTGATATCCAAGGTGGGGTCTCCGACCTCCGTCGGGCGTGCGGTCGCCTTGCCCCTGACCCGCTCGCCCATGGCAGGATGCACCTGCCGGGTCGGAGGCCCCACTTTTTTCTTGCGCGGATGCGGAGAAACCCGGGCAAACCGCGGGCTCTTGACGGTGCCGGGGCCCGTGCGCTAGTTTTGCGGGGCTACGGTCCGTCACCAACGGCCGTTCCTGCCGGTCCCCGGCAGCGTGCCAGCGTAGCTTCAATTGGCAGAGCACCGCATTCGTAATGCGGGGGTTGCGGGTTCGACTCCCGCCGCTGGCTCTCGGTCGGGCCCCCGCCCGCCCCCCGCCCCAGCACACGAGGAGAGAACGATGGTCGCGACCGCACGTGTCGATATCCGAGATTTGATCACCGGCAGCGGACCGTTCGGCCCGACGGAAGTCCGGGCCGTGGTCGAGGCCCTCGGTGCCGACGCCTCCGCCCATCGCGATCTGCGATCGGCCGTTCGTGATCTCGAGTCGGCTGCTGATCGCAGCCCGGCCGCGTCGGTGAAACTCGGCGTCTGCCAGCGGCTGCTTGGTCGCGCCCGCGACGCGCTCGAGACGCTCAAGGCCGCCGACGGCGGGGCGCTCGCGCTGTTTCATCAGGCCCTGGCGCACGCCACCGAGGGCACGCACGACAAGGCATGCGAGTTGTTCGCATCGGCCCGCAAGGCCGGCTACGACGCGGCGACCTGCGTGGCCCTGGCGGCAGAATCGCTCCGTGCGGCTGGGCGGCACGACGACGCCGCAAAGACGCTCGACGGCCTCGGGGCCGAGGGCGAAGGATCGGCCGATGTGTGGGCCGCCAAGGCTGGATTGCTGGCCGACAGCGGACGTCCTCCCGCGGAGATCGTCGCCGCGCTGGAGAAGGCCCTCGCAATCGATCCCGGCCACTCGGCGGCGCTGTTTCTGATGGGCGTGATCGCGGATCGCGTGGGCAACGAAGACGACGCGATGGGCTACTACGAGCGGTCGCTCGGCCGCTACCCGGCGAGCGTGGGTGCCCTGGTCAACCTTGGCATTCTCTACGAGGATCGCGACGACTTTGCCAAGGCGCAGCAGTGCTACCGGCGGGTGCTCGAAGCCTATCCCGATCACCCCCGGGCCCGCCTCTTCCTCCGCGACTCATCGGCCTCGGGCGACCTGCAGCTCGACGAGCAGCAGCTCAAGCAGCAGACCCGCCTGGATCAGGTTCTCGCCCTGCCTGTCAGCGACTTCGAGCTCTCGGTTCGCAGCCGCAACTGCCTGGCCAAGATGGGCATCCAGACGCTCGGCGACTTGGCCCGCACCACCGAGGAGGAGATCCTCGCGAGCAAGAACTTCGGCGAAACGAGCCTCGTCGAGATCAAGGACATGCTCGCGTCGAAGGGGCTCTCCCTCGGCCAGATCGCCGAGCAGGTGGCGGAAGTGGCCGGCGGCGAGCCCGAGGTGTTCGAGGCGTCGGCCGACGATCAGGAAGCCCACATGCTGCCGATCACCGCCCTCAACCTCTCCGTCCGGGCCCGCAAGTGCACGACGAAGCTGGGGATCACCACGATCGGCGACCTCGTGCGGCGGACCGCCGAGGATCTGCTGGAGTGCAAGAACTTCGGCGTGACGAGCCTCAACGAGGTCCGGGAAAAGCTCACGGAGCGAGGCCTGAAGCTCCGCGGCGACTGACCCAGTCTCCAAGCCGCAACCCCCAGCCCGCCAAGGACTTCCGCCACAGCCGCGGAGTCCCAAAGTTTGCGTGGCGTTGTTTTTCTCGGTAGCCTCGCGAGTGGGGGTCGTCTGCCACGTCTGACACGTGGAGCGGCCCTCGCCCGGAGCAGCCGCCGATGACGTCCGCAAGCCTCAAGGAAAAGCCCGTCCGGGTTCTGGCCCGTCTGGCCAAGCAGCACGGCGTGCAGGGCTGGCATGCCATGCGCAAGGATCAGCTGATCCGGGCGCTGGTGCGGAAGGCGAAGAAGGGGCTCACACCCGACACCCGCCGGTCGGCCGCAAGGCCTCCCGCGGCTGCCGCGCCGCCGCGGGCCAAGCATCCGCCCCAGGCCGCCAGCGCAGCGGCGGTGGCCCACTCCGCCGAGGTCGCCAGGCGAATCGCCGAGGCCCGCGAGCGGATTGCCCGCGCCAAGGATCTCACGACGCAGGCCGAGGGAGGCCGCGGCCGCAAGGCCACCCGCGACCGGATGGTGCTGATGGTCCGCGGCCCCTACTGGCTGCACGCCTTCTGGGAGGTGTCGCCGCGGAGCGTCGAGCGGGCCCGGTCGGCCCTCGGCCAGGAGTGGCACGGCGCGCGGCCCATGCTGCGGCTGCTGCGGATCGAAAACGGCGTGCAGGGCTCGCCCTCGGAGCAGGTGATCCGCGAGATCGACGTGCACGGGGGCGTCAAGAACTGGTTCATCGACATCCGCGAGCCGATGCGGTGCCGGGTGGAGGTGGGCTATCGCACGGCGGGCGGCCGCTTCCACGCGCTCACCCGGAGCAACGCGGTGAGCACCCCGCCTGCCTCGCAGACCGATTCTCTCGACTCCCACTGGGGCGAGATCTCGGACGACTGCGATCGCGTGTATGCGATGAGCGGCGGATTCTCCCCGGAGAACAACAGCACCGAACTCCAGGAGCTGTTCGAGGAGCGTCTCCGCCGGCCGATGGTGCCGGTGCAGGGCGGCCGCGCAGCCGAGCCGGCGGAGGAGGACGCCGACGGCATGCCGCTCGGTTTCCAGCTGGAAATCGACGCCGAATTGATCGTGTACGGGGCCACCCGCCCCGACGCCTACGTCACGCTCCAGGGCGAGCCGGTGAAGGTGCAGGCCGACGGCACGTTTCGCGCCCGGGTCGACATGCCCAACAAGCGGCAGGTGATCCCGATCGTGGCCAGCGTGCCCGACGTGCCGGGGCGGCAGACCATCGTGATGGCGGTCGAGCGCAACACGAAGTCGCTCGAGCCGTACAGCCGCGATCTGCACGAGGAGTGATCCCGGGCCGAGTGATGCCTATACTGCCCCGACGACTTGAATCACCCCAAGGAAGGAGCCCGCGGCGATACGTTTTCTGCCATGCTCGTGATGCGTCGAACCATGCCGGTGAGCTCTTAACGAAGCTCGTTGGGGGCTGAATCAATTGGTTTCGGCAGCGTGTACAGCCGTCGGTGTCGGCCTCGTCCGCCCCGAACGGATCACATGCCCCGGAATCCAAGGCCACCCCGGTTCTCTATTCAACGAGCTCTCCGCATCACGCGGCGCCACGGCATTGCGGTGGAAAACGTATCGCCACTGGCTTTACGCCTGCGAAGCCATCCCTGGCCTTCGCAGGCTGAGGGGCCGCCGCCATCCGGGCGGCGTACGCCTGCGAAGCCATCCCTGGCCTTCGCAGGCTGAGGGGCCGCCGCCATCCGGGCTGAGGGGCCGCGGCGAACCATCACCCTCTCCCCACCAGCGAGAGGCCGCCCATGCCCTCCGCACAGGCCTGCACTCAGCGAGGGATTGCCCATGCCCCGCGAGCCGGCGTATGCCGTCAAGCGAAGCCACGACCAATCCGCCTTCGGCGGATCGGTGAATTACGCCAGTAAGACGATTTGGTTTTGTGAGGAAATACACAAACGGGGTATCAAGTTGCTAAAAATTGACACTGTTGAACAGCTAGGCGATATCTTCACCAAGGGGTT
>JBJTRH010000244.1:0-4923 GCA_046076065.1 Planctomycetaceae bacterium
GTCGAGCAGGGCCGCGCCGCGGTAGCCCAGCTGCTCGTAGTTGGGGTCGACCGTGGTGATCGAACGGAGATTGGCCTGCCCGACGAGCAGATCGTCCTCCCAGCCGATCACGGCGACATCGTCCGGGATCCGCACACCGGCCGACTCGCACACCTCCATCACCTCCAGCGCGTGCGCACCGTTGGCGGTGAAGATGGCCAGCGGCTTGGCGGCGGCGAGGATCTCTTTTTCGAGCCACGTCTGCCGTGCCGCCCAGAACGACCGATCGTGATGGCTCGCCTCCAGGGCGTGGCCCTTGAGCCAGGTGCAGTCCATGCCATGCCGGGCCAGCTCCGCAACGAACGATTGGCCCCGCTCCTCGTAGGTCCAGTTGTCGGCGAAGCTGTAGTAGCGAAAGTTGCGGAACCCGCGATCGAGGAAGTGCTGGGCGGCGATCCGGCCGGTCATTTCGTGGTCGAAGCAGACGCGGGGCCGCGGATGCCGGCGGCGAAGGCTGAAGTCGACGACCGGAATGCGATGCCCGAGCACGAAGGTTGCGAGTTCGTCCTCGCTCGCCAGCCAGGCGAGGATGCCGTCGCCACGCCACTGGTAGGGAATCACGAACTCCTGCGTGATGCTCGCCGACGACAGATGCCAGTGGTGTTCGGCGGCGTAGGCGCCGATACCCTGGATGAGCCGGTGGTCGTACCACCCGAGTGCCAGGAGCACGTTCTTCCGCCGTCCACCCATCGTGTGCCCCGCCCTCATCGGACCCGCATGCCGGAAACGGCATCATATCCACCGTTTTCTGCGGGTCGTCGCGGGTGCACACAACGGAATACGGATTGCGCAAGAAAACAGTCGTGGGGCAGCCCTCGCCGGCATAGGGTCAGGAGGTGTGGGCCGCCAGTGGGCGACCCGAGGCGGGGCCGAACCGGAGGGGTAGCGAAACCGATGCGACTGGTGCTGGCCTTCGCCGCGTGGTTCGGACTCGCTGCTGCGGCCTCCGTCGCCACCGCCCAGGTCATCCCCGCGTTCCCAGGCGCGGAGGGGGCCGGGGCCGCCGCCACGGGCGGCCGCGGCGGTGACGTGTATTTCGTAACCAGCCTCGCCGACACCACCACGCTGGGAACGCTGCGGTACGGCCTCGCGACCGCCCCGAGCAGCGGCCGCACGATCCTGTTCCGGACCGGGGGGACGATCTACCTGCAGAGCACCCTCGACGTGAACAAGCCCAAAATCACGATCGCGGGCCAATCCGCGCCGGGCGACGGCATCACGCTCGCCTACCGCCAGACCCAGGTGTCCGGGGTGAGCGATGTCGTGATCCGTAACATCCGCCTCCGCCCCGGCAACTCCGTGACGCTGGCGATGGCGGGAACCGCCACTCCGTACGAACCCGACGCGCTGCACGTCGAAGGCGTCAACCGGGTGATGGTCGACCACGTGAGCGCCAGCTGGAGCGTCGACGAAGTGCTGAGCGTCACGAACTCCACCAACGTGTCGGTGCAGTGGTCGGCGATCACGGAAGCCCTTCGCAATGCGGGGCATTCGAAGGGCGCGCATGGCTACGGGGCCTTGATCAGCGGCGACATGATCTCCTACCACCACAACTACCTATCGCACAACGACAGCCGCAATCCGCGGCCCGGCCTGTCGGTCAGCGGCTCGTATGTCACGGGCACGATCAACTTCGATTACCGCAACAACGTGAACTACGACTGGGGCAACGAAAACGGCTACAACGGCGACGAAGCCGGTGTCATGAACATGAACTACGTCGGCAACTATTCGGTCGCGGGCCCGAGCACGACGTCGTCAAAAAGGGGCCGGGCGTTCCTCGTGGGGCTCACCGACACCCGGCTGTTTCTGTCGGGCAATAAGATCGACTCCGACCGCGACCTGCTCCGGGACGGCGTCGACTCCGGCTGGTCCATGATCGCGACGAGCACCTCGACCAATCCGAGCAAACCGACGGCGGCCGTGGGCAACACCACCTTCGTGAGCACGCAGACGGCCGACGCGGCCTATGCGTCGGTGCTCGCCTACGCGGGGGCACGGTACTGGAACCGAGATTCGGTCGATGCCCGGGTGTTTTCTGAGCCCGCCACACAGGGCGGCCGGATCATCGACTCGGGAACGCAGGTCGGCGGCTACCCGACGCTCGCTACGGGGACCGCGGCCACCGACACCGACAACGATGGCATGCCCGACGCGTGGGAGTCCTCGCTTGGGCTCAATCCCGCCGTGGCGAACAACAACGCCGACTTCGACGCCGACGGCTACACGGACCTCGAGGAGTATCTCAACGACCTCGCCGCCTGGCCGGCGCCGTTGCCCGCGGTGCTCGCCACGGGATCGTCGGTCCGCTACGCCATGTGGTCGAACTGGGACACGGCGTGGCAGCCGTCGCGGCTCGACACGGCCGTGGTCGCGTCCGGGACTGCCGTCGTGGACGCCGTGGGACAGGACGCGGGCACGCTGCTGGTGGGGGGAACGACGGCGGGCACCACGGCGACCCTGTCGCTCACGTCGGGCGGCCTGCGGGTCGCCACCAACCTTCAGATCGGGTCGTCGACGGCTTCAACCGGTCGCGCGACGGTGGGGGGCGGCGGGCTCACGGTTGGTGGCACGATCATGTCCGGCTCCGCGACGAGCGGGGTGTTTGCGGTGACGGGTGGCACGGTTTCGACCGGTGAAATCCTGGTCGCCTCCTCGGGTACCTGGACCATCGGCGGAGGCATGGTGCGGGCGGCGTCGATCCGCGGAGCCTCGTCCGGAACAGCCACCCGCACGCTCTCGTGGTCGAGCGGTACGATCCAGAATCGCGACGCCGCGACCGACCTGACGATCGCGGGATCCAACGGCCTGGTGCTGGCCCTGTCTGGGAGCGGCGCGAAGACCCTCGCTGCGGACGACGGCCGCACGGTCACCGTCGCAGCACGCATCAGCGGCACCGGAGCCGCCGTGACCAAGACCGGCGGCGGAACGCTCGTCCTCTCCGGTTCGAACAGCGGGTTTACCGGAGGATTCGTCCTCGCCGGGGGCACGGTCGTGCTGGGCAACACGCTTGCCTTCGGTGCGTCCGGAACGGTGACCACGATGCCCCTGAGTTCTTCCACGGTGTCGCTCCTCGGGGCGACCACGCTCGCCGGCGTGCCCACCCCGCTTGTGCTCGGCACGAACACGAGCCTGGCGGTGTTTGGCGGCACGAATGGCATGGTGTTCTCGGGAGGCATGCAGCTCGCAGGCGGCGGCAGGGCGATCCAGAACTCGGTGGTCGGCCGGACGCTGGAGTTTTCGGGCACGACCGTGCTTGGGCTCCGCGGCACCAGCGTGCCGCGGACGCTCACGATCTCCGGCAGCGGCACCACGCTGTTCAGCGGTGCGATCGTCAACGGCGGCACCGCAGGGAACGCGGGGCTCGTCGTCACGACCACGGGAACGACGATCCTCGCCGCGGCCAACACCTTCACCGGCACGACGACGATTCTGCGTGGCGAACTGCGGCTCGCCCACGGCGTTGCGGCCGGGTCGACGACCGTGGCGCCCCTCGCCGGCGGCACGGTCACGCTGGCCCCAGGCCTGCGGGCGACGGTCGGCGGCCTGAGGCCCACCGGCGGCGGACTCGTGGACGTGGGCACAGGCATGATCACGGTGACCGGCGGCCTCGCGGCAAACGACCTGCTCACCGCTTTGCAGCGAGGCCTTGGCGACGGAGCATGGAATGGGACGTCGGGCATCGTCTCCAGCACCGCCGCCGCGAGCGGCGGCAGCCGCACGGTTGGCTGGCTCGACAACGGCGACGGCACGGTCACGTGCGGGTTTGCTGCACCGGGAGATTCCAACCTCGACTGGCAGGTCGACATCCTCGACGTGGCCAACTTCGTGTCCGGGGCCAGTGCCGGTGGCGGTGGGGCCGCCAGCTGGGTCGAAGGCGACTACAACTACGACGGGGTGGTCGACGTGATCGACGCGGCCGCGTTCGTTGCGACCGGCCTCCTCGACGACGGCCCGTACCAGTGGTCGACCGCCTCAGGACCGGTCGCGGCGGTACCTGAGCCAGCCACCGGGTGGCTGGTCTGGCTCGCCGCCGCCATGGCCGGGCTGTCAGTGCTCAACCGCGCCGCAATCCGGGGCCTTTCCGACCCACGGAAGCCCGAGGTCGATGCCGGTATCGATCAACGGTGACCCCGCCCGGGGGCGGGCGAAGCCATTGTCGGGCAGGCCACCGTCGGACATCCGCTCCGCCCCGGCGAGTGCCGGCTCCAGTCCGGTGAACGCGTCCGCCGTGAGCGTCGAAACGTACTTGCCCCGCTTCGCGGGGTTGGGATCGGGCTGCCATGAGTTCCCACGGCAGACCACCTCCGCATCGAACTCGACGCCCGACTTCGACTTCGTCGGTGAGAAGGAGGCGGAGTTCTCGACGACGTGCGCCGCCTTCTTGAACTGGAAGTTCGTCCGATTGCCCCATGCCGTGCAGTGCTGCAGGGTGATCGGTGCGGTGTTGTTGTTGTCCTCGAAGCCGTTGCCCGAGCCGAACGGGTGGTCGAAGGCGATGCAGCGCCGCACGAGATGTGACGCAGGCCTGTCCTGCCCACCGAGCTTGAACCCGTTGCCATCGCCGGCATAGCTGCCTTGCACGGGAAAGCGGGACGGATCGCCGTTGCTCCACGCCCAGCACCGCTCGAGCGTGACCGGGAAGGTCGTCATGAAGAGATCCCAACCGTCGTCGGCGTTTTCCCACGCCCTGCAGCCCACGAACACGTTTCCCGGCCCGGGGAAGAGCTTGCAGGCGAAGCCATCGGCGTTCTCGCCGCGGGTGCGGGGGTCGAAGTTGCGGTAGGAGTCGCAGTTCACCACCGCGTTGTGGGCGGCGAGCGATCCGTCGTTTCGGGATTTCTTCGCCAGGCCGATCTGGAGGCCGCTGTCGCCGTTGTGATG
>JBJTRH010000245.1:0-7197 GCA_046076065.1 Planctomycetaceae bacterium
GAGCCCGGCAAGCCAGGGCGTTCGACCGAGCCCGACGAGTACCGCACGCTCCTCAACCGCTACGTGGACGAGGCACGGAAGCAGGGGGCGGTGCCGGTGCTGGTGACGTCGCTGGTGCGGCGGAAGTTCGACGATCCCGCGGCTCAAAAGCAGCTCGTCTCCAGCCTCGATTCAAGGGCGGAGATCGTCCGCGACATCGCCCGGGCGAAGAAGGTGCCGCTGGTGGAACTCCACGACCGCAGCCTCGCCGTCTGCGAGCGGCTGGGGCCGGAGGGCTGCAAGGCCTTGAGCCCGCGGACGAAGGAGGGGGCGACCGACACCACGCATCTGAACGCTGCGGGTGCGAAGGTGTTTGGCGAGATCGTGGCCGACGAGCTCCGCCGCGTGGTGCCGGAGTTGGAGTCGAAGATCACGGTGCAGCCGGCACGGGACGGCTCGCCCGTCGATCCCGGCCTCGGCCATGCCGCGGTCGTGCTGCGGGAACTGATCACGCCACGGTGCTGGCCGACGCTCTCCTGCCATGCGAGCACGATCTGCGAGACTGCGCCGGGAAGGCTTGTGGCTGCCTGGTTCGGCGGCACGGCGGAGCGGAATCCGGACGTGGAGATCTGGGTCTCGCGGCATGACGGCAGGCGGTGGGGCGAGCCCGAGATGGTGATCACGGGCTCGCAGGCCGACGGCCATCGCGAGCCCTGCTGGAACCCCGTCCTCTTCAAGGGGCGGGCCGACGGCCCGCTCCATCTCTACGCCAAGATCGGACCCACGCCGCGGGATTGGTGGGGCGTGGCCTGCGAGAGCCAGGACGGCGGCGCGACGTGGGGCAGCGTGCGGCGGCTGCCCCACGGCGTGATCGGCCCGATCAAGAACAAGCCACTCGTGCTCGGCGACGGCACCGTGGTCGCCGGTGCGAGCACGGAGCACGACGGCTGGCGGGTCCACTTCGAGCGGTCCGACGACGGGGGCCGCACGTTCGCGGCCGGGAAGCCGGTGAACGTGTCGCCACGGACGAAGAGCGAGCAGCCCCCCGCGGGCGTCGCAAAGGAGCAGTTGGTCGACGCGATCCAGCCGTCGCTGCTCGACCTCGGCAGCGGCCGGCTGCTCGCGGTGGGGCGGACCATGCAGGGCCGGATCTTCGAGGTGGAGAGCGGCGACAGTGGCCGCACGTGGGGCACGATGCGGCTGGGCTCGCTGCCGACGCCGAGTTCGGGGACCGATGCCGTGACGCTCGCCGATGGGCGGCACGTGATCGTCTACAACCACACCAAGTCGGCCGCCCGCACGCCGCTCGACGTCGCGATCTCCCGCGACGGCACGACGTGGACCCCCGTGGTCGCCCTCGAAACCATGGCGGGGTCGTTCGCCTACCCGGCCGTGATCCAATCGTCCGATGGTCTCGTTCACGTCACCTACACCTGGAACCGGGAGGCGATCGCGCACGTCGTGATCGATCCCGCGAAACTCCCATGAGCAGCATCCGCGGTTCGCTTCTCCTTGGATCGGCCCTGATCGCGGTATCGGCCGCGTCCGCCGCTCCGCTCCGCGTCGAGCTCAACGGTGACAACGGCCGCAACGACGTCCGCACCCGCGGCTGGACCGATTGGCGGATCCCGATGGGGCAGGCCCGTGCGACCGCCGCGAGCGGCACCTTCGGCGATGTGCGGCTGACGCTGCGGGCCGTGGGCGACGGGGCGACGATCGCGAGCGACTGGTGGAAGCGTGGATTCGATTTCGAGGCCACGCTCGCTTCCGACGGCGCGAGTTTGCCGCCTGGAGATGGCACCGTGCTCGAACTCGTGATCGAGGGGCTCTCCGTGGGCCGCCACTCGCTTGCGTCGTGGCATTCGGCCTGGTCGCAGGATCCGGCGGTGGCGTTCGACGTGGCGGTCGATGGCCGCGACGTGGCGAAGGGCGTCAGGCCCGCGCATCGCGTGGAGCACGACGACGAGGCGGCGGTGGTGTTCGCCGAGTTCGACGCCGCGGCCGATCGGCCGGTGACGGTGCGATTTGCCCCCGCGGTCGGTGGCGAGTCGGGGCCGCAGGTCGTGCGTGGCATCTTCCTCAATGGGCTCGTGATCGACGGCGCCGATCCGCGGCCCCAGGCCCGCCGACCCGTGCCCGCCGATGGCGACGAGCATGCGGTGGAGAGTCCCCTGCTCCACTGGCTCGTGCCCGGATCGGCGGTCGAGTGCGACGTGTATCTCGGCACCGACCGGGCCGCCGTGGAAGCGGCGATGCCCGGGAGTCGCGAGCACCTCGGCCGCACGAAGGCGACCACGATGACGGCAGCGCAGGCGACCCGCGCCGCCCGTCGCGAGGCGCAGAGCCCGAATCTGGACTGGTTCTGGCGGGTCGACACGGTCGATCGGGAGGGTCACGTGGCGGCGGGGCCCGTGTGGCGGTTCCGCGTCGGCGTGCCGGCGTTCGCGACGGCCGAGGGGCACGGTCAGCTGGCCGCGGGCGGCCGCGGGGGCCGCGTGCTCGCCGTCACGAATCTCGACGACTCGGGGCCGGGTTCGCTGCGCGAGGCGATCGACGCCGAGGGTCCGCGCACGATCGTGTTCCGCGTCGGCGGCACGATTCCCCTGAAGAGCAAGCTGATCGTCCGCAACCCGTACGTGACCATCGCCGGGCAGACCGCGCCGGGCGACGGCATCTGCGTCCGTGGCTATACGTTCGGCTGTCTCGGGGCCCATGACGTCGTGATTCGTCACGTGCGGATCCGCGTGGGCGATGAGTCGGGCGAGACGCAGGACGGCACCGGGCTGGCGAGCTGCGATCACTCGATCATCGACCACTGCTCGGTGAGCTGGTCGATCGATGAGGGAGTGAGCTCCCGCAGCGGCAAGAACATCACGGTGCAGCGGTGCCTCGTGGCCGAGGCGCTCAACATCGCCAACCACCGCAAGTACCAGCCCGGCAAGGGGCACTCGTTCGCCGGCAGCATCTCGGGCGATGTCGGCAGCTTCCATCACAACCTGCTGGCGCACCGTGCGGGCCGCAACTGGAGCCTCGCCGGGGGACTGAGCCGCGGCGGCAGGTTCGCCGGCCGCCTCGATATCCGCAACAACGTGGTCTACAACTGGGAAAGCCGTACCACCGACGGTGGCGTGAAGGCGCTCACCTTCGTGGGCAACCACTACATCCCCGGCCCCGCGACCCGGGTGTTTCACCTCGTGAAGCCCGACACGGGCTCGCCGGCCGACCCCCAGCAGTATTTCATCGCCGGCAACAGGATGGTGGACCGGCCGCAGTACGACGCCGACAACTGGGCGAACGGTGGCGTGGTGGTTGCGGCCGACGCGATCCCGTTGATCAGGCTCGAGAGGCCGTTCTGCGAGTCGCTGATCACGGAGCACACCGCCGACGAGGCCTACGCGAGCGTGATGGCCGACGTGGGGGCGAACCGGCCAAGGCTCGACGAGCACGACCGCCGCATCGTCCGCGAGGTGGCGGAGCGGTCGTTCTCCGTGAAGGGCAGCCGCGGAGGCCTGCCGGGGATCATCGACACCCAGGCCGACGTGGGAGGTTGGCCCGATTTGAAGTCGGGCCCCGTTCCGGCCGACGCCGACGGGGACGGCCTGGCCGACGACTGGGAGAAGGCCCACGGCCTCGACCCGGCGAGCCCGGCGGACGGCAACGCCATCCCGGCCGGATCCGACTTGACGAACCTCGAGCGCTACCTCGACCACCTGGCCACGACGCCCGGGGGCCGGCCATGAGACGCGTCGGGCTGTCCTTCGGCGGGGCGATCCTGCTCCTGTGGTTCGGAGTCGCGTCTGCGGCCGACTTCGCGAAGCGGTACGTGCACGTCGGTGCGGATGGCAGGCTCGTCTACGAGACCGGGCCCCGTGGGGACCGGATGCCCGACTATTCCCATGCCGGCTACGATGGGGGCGGCGTCGAGCCGCCACTGGTGCCGGCGATGGTCGTGGTCTCGCCGATCGACGGCGACGACACGGCCGAGATCCAGCGGGCGATCGACCACGTGAGCGGCCGCCCCGTCGGTGGCGACGGATTTCGCGGTGCCGTGCTGCTGGAGGCGGGGACGTATGAGATCGAGGGACAGCTGCGGATCGCTGAGACGGGCGTCGTGCTCCGCGGCTGGGGTCGCGACCGCGAGGGCCGCACGACGCTACGGGCAACGGGGCTCGGCAGGCGTGCGCTCATTCGCGTCGCGGGGGGAGATGCTCCATCGCCGGCCGACGCCTTGCACATCCCGATCATCGACCCCTACGTGCCGTGCGGCGGTTCGAAGCTGACGCTGGCTCCCGGCCACGGGCTCGCCGTGGATGACCACGTGCGGGTCGAGCACCCGAGCACCAGGGAGTGGATCGCCGCGTTGGGCATGGACCGGTTTCCGTCGCGGGGCGGAGGATCGTGGCTGGACTGGAAACCCGGCACGCTCGACCTTGCCTGGGAGCGGGTCGTGACGGCCGTGGAGGGCGACGTGATCACGCTCGACGCGCCGCTGCCGATGGCGCTCGATGCGGCGGTCGCGAAGCCGACCGTAACGCGGTTCGACTGGCCGGACCGGCTGGTGCGGGTGGGCATCGAACGGCTGCAGCTGGAGTCGGTGGGCGATGCTGCCAGGGCGTGCGACGAGGACCATGCGTGGGACGGCGTGAGCCTCGGGAACGTCCGCGATGCCTGGGTTCGCGACTGCTCCTTCACGGGGTTCGCCGGGTCCGCCGTCTCCGTGCTCGACTCGGCGACGCGGGTGACGGTCGACCGTTGCCAGTCGCAGGCACCGCGGTCGGAGATCGGCGGCTGGCGGCGGCGGACATTCTTCATAGCCGGCGGGCAGACGCTCGTCAGGGACTGCACGGCCGAGGAGGGCCGCGAGGACTTCGGCGTTGGGCACCTCGCGCCGGGCCCCAATGCGTTCGTCCACTGCCGGGCGCTGCGGGCGCATGGGGCGAGTGGGCCGCTCGGCAGCTGGGCCACGGGCGTGCTCTACGACGGCGTGGAGATCGACGGGGGGATGCTGCGGCTCACGAACCGCGAGATCACCGACCAGGGGGCGGGCTGGGCGTCCGCAAACGGCACCGCGTGGGGCTGCACCGCGCCGGTGGTCGAATGCCGGATGCCGCCCACCGCTGCCAACTGGGCGGCTGGCCCCCGCGGCGAGGTCGTGGGCGAGGGGTTCTGGAAGCAGCTCGACCAGTCCGTGGAGCCGAGGAGCCTTTACGCCGCCCAGCTCAGGGAGCGGGTGGGCGAGGTGCCCGAGTCCGTGCCGGTCGACATCGAGCCGGTCCCGGCCCCAGGGTCGGTCCGGATCATAGACGTCGCGGTTCCGCCGGCCCCGGCCGTGGCCCCAGCGGCCTGGCGGCTCGCGGTCGAAAACGGCTGGCTGACGATCGACAGCCGCGTGGTCACCGGGCCGCGGCTCGTGCCGCCGTGGTGGAAGGGGCACATGCTTCCGGCGCGGGCGCGGGAGTTCCAGCCGTCGATCACGCGGTTCGTTCCCGGCCGCGAGGGCATCCCCTTCACGAGCGATCTCGCCGCGCTGGCGAGGCAGCTCGACGACGAGGGCCGCCGCGTGATCGAGCACCACTGGGGCCTGTGGTACGACCGCCGCCGCGACGATCACCAGACCGTGCGGCGGATCACGCCGGAGGTCTGGCCGCCGTTCGAGGAGCAGCCGTGGGCCCGCAGCGGCACCGGCACGGCGTGGGACGGGCTCTCAAAATACGACCTGTCGCGGTTCAACCCGTGGTACTTCCAGAGGCTCGAGTCGTTCGCCGGCGAGTGCGAGCGGCACGGGCTCGTGCTGATCGCCCACATGTACTTCCAGCACAACATCCTCGAGTCGGCGGCCCACTGGATGGACTTCCCGTGGCGGCCGGCCAACTGCCTCCAGGACACCGGCTTCCGCGAGCCGCCCGACTTCGTGCCCGGTGGCCGGATCGACGTGGCCGAGCCGTTTTACGACGTGACGCACCCGGTGCGGCGGCAGCTTCACACGGCCTACATCCGCCACTGCCTCGACGTCCTCTCCTCGTCGGCGAACGTGATCGTGACCACGGGCGACGAGTACACGGGCCCGGAGCACTTCGTGCGGTTCTGGCTGGAGACGGTCCGCGACTGGCGGCGGGAGACGGGCCGGAAGGTGCTCGTGGCGCTCTCCTGCACGCGGGACGTGCAGGACGCGATCCTCGCCGATGCCGTGCTCGCGAAGGAGGTCGACGTGATCGACCTGAAGTACTGGTGGTACACCGCCGATGGCATCCCCTACGCGCCGCCGGGAGGCGAGCGGCTCGCGCCGCGGCAGCAGCTGCGGACATGGAAGGGACCGAAGGGCCGTTCTGCGTCGCAGACGGCGCGGCAGGTTCGCGAGTTGCGGCTCGCGCACCCCGGTAAGGCGGTGATCTGTTCGAGCGACGGCTCCGACCCGATGGCGGTCCTGATCGGGGGCGGGTCGCTTGCGGCCCTGACCGGGCTGGACGATGAGGCGGCGCGGGCGGCGGTCGGCATGACGCCCGTGGCGGCAGGGGATCCCGCGGGGATGGGAGAACTCCGCGACGATGCGACGGGCCAGTGCCTCGTGCCGGACGGAGCGGCCGGCGTCACGCTTCGTCCGCGGGACTGACCCGCCGCCCGATTCGTCCCTCGCGGCGCCCGATTCGTCCCAATTCGGACCGTTTCACGGGGCGAGCCGCATGGGTGCCGTAGTCTCCGCAGCCCTGGCTACGAGTCCCACCGTGGTTCCGACGATGGAGTGTCCGCTGTGTCCCGTGTCGTTCCCCCCCGCACCGTGCTGCTGCTGACCGCTTCGTTCCTCTGGATCGCGAATGCCGCACACGCCCAGACCCTGACCGTCTACGGCACGGCCGCCGGCCAGTCGGGCCCGGCCTATCCGGGTGGCTCGATCGCCGCCGGCGACACCGTGCGGATCGACGACGGTGGGAGCGTGACCGGCGATGTGTCCAACAGCGGGACGCTGCAGTTCAACCAGACCTCGGGGTCGATCTCGGTCACGGGCACGTACACGGGAGCCGCCACGGCCACGCTCTCGCTCACGAGCGGCGGCACGGTGGGACTGCTCCAGTCCACGACCACCACGATCATCGACGGCGCGATCGACGTTCAGGCCGGTCGCCTCTCCACGGGTACCAGCGCCCTCTGCGTCGGCGAGAACGGCAACGGCAGTCTCTCGATCTCCGGCAGTGGAGCCGTGGCCACGACGTTCGTGCGGTT
>JBJTRH010000246.1:0-6987 GCA_046076065.1 Planctomycetaceae bacterium
CCTCGGGGAGCAGCACGTCGGGCAGCACCACGCCGTCGTCGTCGAGGCCGGCGGCGACTGGCACCACCCGTGACAGGCCCGCGAGCCCAACCTGCTCGCCGAACCGCCGGGCGGCGAGTCGGGCGTGGCTCTCGGCTCGAGCCGCCTCGGCCGCCAGCCGCTCCAGTTTCGGCGCCTCCTCGAGGATCGCCGTGACGATCGCCCGCTTCCGCCAGGCGGCCGTCTCGGCGGGCAGGTCGCGGAGTTCGCGGGCGAGCTTGCCACGGGTCTTCTTCCGCTTCTTCGCGAGCCGCTCGGCGCGGCGGAGCCGGCGACTGGCGAGCCGCCAGGAATCGCGGTCGGCGTGCACGAGCGGCACCGACTCCAGCGCCGCCAAGTGGTCGGCCGTGCGTCGCCACTCAAGGTGCAGCGGCTCGAGGGCGATCACGCCGCGGATCACCTCCTCGGCCCGCTCGGCGGCCGTGATTCGCGGCTCGATGGCGGCGATTTCCGCGTCGAGGTGGGCGAGCTCGGACCACAGCGCCCCGGCCGCCAGCGCCGGCGCGCCGGCCGCGGCCATCCGCTCGAGCAGGTCGTCGCGGCGTGATTCGAGCGACGCGATCGGCGACACGGTGGGCTCCCGTGAGTCGAGCCGCCGCATCGCCTCGCGGAGGTGCGACAGCACCTTCGCCACGGTGGACCGGTCGAGCCCCGCGGCGAGCTCGTAGAGCCGCCGCCCGCAGCCCTCGGGCTCGAGCGTCCGCAGTTCGTGCAGCTCGTCGAGGCCGAACGCCATCACGCTGGTGAACGTGGTCTCGTCGATGTCGCCGACGACGTCCTGCAGATAGATCTTGTGCCGCGCGGCGGCATCGTGCCGCGGATCGACGTCGCTGATGCGGATCAGGTCGCCGGCGTCGCCGCCGAGCCCGACGACGTCGTCGGCGTAGCTCTCGTTGGTGAGGCCGGCCAGCTCGGGGCCCTCGTGCCGCCGCTCGATCTCGATCAGCGTCCGCTCCGGCGGCAGCCGCACGAGAAGCCGGCCCGCGCACGGGCGACGGGCGTCGAGCACACCGCGGCGGAACAGCCCCTCGAATCCGAAGAACACCGCCCGGACGAACTCGAGTAGGGTGGTCTTGCCGGTCTCGTTGGTGCCGTGCAGCACCTGCACGCCGGGACCAAGCCGGTCGATCGTCGTGCGTTCCAGGGCGCCGAACCGTTCGACGTCGATGCGTTCGATGAACATCCTGCGGACTCCGCGGGAGGGGAACGGAATGGGGTCAGACCGATTCGACGAGCTCGAGTGCCAGCCATCCCGCCTCGCGGGCTTCGGCCGGCGGCAGCGTCTGCGACTGCTCGACCATGGTCACGATGTCGGCGAGGGCCGACGAGAACGACGTGGTGGCGCCGGGGCGGCCGCCCGAGCGGGCATGGCCGAGCGGCGCGAGCGATTCGGTCGGCTCGGCGACGAGCTCCACGCACCACCAGGGAAACGCCTTCGGGTCGTAGAGGCCCCGCAGCCGCGCGAGCGTCTCGGCCGCGATCTCGCCCACGCGGACGCGGCGGGCCACGCTCGTGCCGCAGGCGATGCTGCAGCGGATGAGTTCCACGGCGGGCGAGCGGTCCCGCGGCTCCTGTTCGAGCGCCGACCAGATCGCGGTCGCCAGTTCCTCGTCGCCGCCGGTGGGCGATTCCACCGCGACGGTCCGCCACGCGACCCGGTGGGTGGGCACCTCGCGCCACGAGCCCCGCCACTCGGCGTGCGGCGCCGCGACGCCGGCATGCTCGGCCTCCTCGGTGGTCCGGTCGAGCAGTGTGAGCGTGCAGCAGGCACCGATGGCCGCCTCGTCCGCCGATCGCGGCTGCAGCGGGGGCAGGGGGTGCACGCCGACGGGCAGGGTCTGCGACTGCCGCGACGCCCAGATCCAGAAGGTGCCGGGCTGCGACCAGGCGGCCGACGAGGTGGCGGCCGATGCGAAGGACGCTGCCGTCGCGGAGAGCCGCAGCTGCGGCACCACGCCATAGGCCGGTTCGTCGGGTGCCCAGCGATCGGCCGACCAGAGGGCGTTGTCCCAGCCGAGGATGACGCGCCGGCGCAGGGGCGACGGGTCGCCCGACACGACGTCGGCCGCGGCCGCGCCCGCGGGGCCGTGCGCCGAGATCAGTTCCACCGCCAGGCCGCGGACGTCGAGGGTCAGCGAGGCCGCGGGCGTGACGAAGGCGAGACCCCGCGGTTCCCCCAGCATGCGGGCCAGGTCGTGGCACGCCGGCGCGTCGTCGGCGACGACCACGGTGCGGCAGCCCGCGGAGGCCAGCGTCGTGATCATCCGCCTGAGTCGAGCCGCCTGGGCCGGACTGGCGCGTGACGGATCGAGCAGCCGCCCGCACACCACGAGCGCGGCTGCCTCCGCCTTCGCGGCGACGGACGCGGCCTCGTCGAGTGCGGCCAGAGCGGCACCGGAGACTGCCGCTGCGATCTCCGAGGGCGCCGACTCGGGCGCGGGGATCGGGCGATGGATCGCGGGATCGAACGCAAACACGATGTCGGCCACGGTCGCACCTCCTCCATGACGGGCCGACGGCGGGCAGGCCGCGAAAGCGGCCGGCACCCGAGCCCGCGGTGGTGACCGCGGCCGCCGGTCCGTGGCGAACGAGAACCCAGGAAAGATGGGGGCAATGTAACGCCCGCCCCGCCTCCGGTGCCACGCCAATATTTACGGCGGACGAAGTCCCGAACGCCCGCGGGCGTCAGGTGCTGAGCGGTGGGGGCGACACTGCGAACGCTGCGAGCAGTCGCCCGGCCCAGTCCTCGTCGAGCCTCCGCGGCCCCACGGCCGCGAGCACCCGTCCCCGAAGCAGCACGCCCTTCTCGATCGCCGTGGCAAAGAGGACGCACCCGATGCGGGCGACCGAGTCGCGGATCGACACGTCGACCTGCCGCAGGTCGGCCGGATGCACGGCGACGAGCACGCTGGTCGTCGGCCGTCGCACGAGCGCCGCGGTCGACATCGACGGCAGCGGTCCACCAGGCGTCGGCCTCCACCCATCCACCCCGGCCACGACCACGTCGGCGGCTGCGCACTCCGAGACCACCGCGACCGTGGCGTCGCTCGCCAGGAGCGACGTCTGCGCCGAGATCACCGCCTCCCAGGCGTCGATGCCGCCGGCGTCGGGACGGTATCGCCAGGTCATGGTGGAGCGGAGCAGGCGTGCGTCGTCCGGTTCGACGACCACGGTGAGGTCGGGCCCGCAGCACCATCGCTCCACCACCGGCGCGACGGCCGCGGTCGCCCCGAGGTCGAGCGCGAGCAGGCGATCGTGGTGTCCGGCATGCGTCACGTCGAGGCCGCTCAGCGGCGCGCCGGGATCGAGCCGCACGGATCGTCCGGAGGGCGTGCTGAACCAGCCGCTGTCGGGCCACGGGGTGGTGGTCGCGTCGGACATGGCATGCGGTGCGCGCGGGAGCGCGAGGGTTCGGGAGACGGCGATCGGACTGCGTTGCGATTGTAGCGTCGGTGGCCGCTCCGGCGCTGCTACACTCGCGGACCATGGCGACCGCCACCTCCACGCCCGATCCTCTCGCCGTATGCGAGCATGCCGCGCGGTCGGCGGGGGAGGTGCTCTCGGCCTGGCGGGGCCGCTTCACGGCGACGGCCAAGGGGCCGCGCGACCTCGTCACCGAAGCGGATCATGCCGCGCAGGCCGAGGTGCGGCGGATCGTGCTCGAGGCCTTTCCGCACCACGGCTTCGTGGGTGAGGAGGGGCAAGAAGCCGCGGCGCCTCCGCCGTACGGAGCCCCCGGGCACTCCGGATCCGGTGTCCGCTGGATCGTCGATCCGCTCGACGGCACCACGAACTACGTGCATGGCTTCCCGGCCTACTGCGTGTCGATCGCCCTGGCGGATGGCGACGACCTCGTCGTCGCGGCGATCTACGACCCGCTCCGCGACGAGTGCTTCACCGCGCGGCGGGGCGGCGGCGCGTTCCTCGATGGCCGACCGATCGCGGCGCCGGCGGTGCGGGCGGCCGACGAGGCCGTGGCCGCGGTGAGCTTCCCGCCGCACGTCACGGCCGACGCGCCGGCTGTGCGGGATTTTCTCGCCGTCGTGCCGCACGTGCAGGCGATCCGCCGCACCGGATCGACCGCCCTGAACCTCGCCTACGTCGCCAGTGGCCGCCTGCATGCCTTCTGGGTGCGGCGGATCTGCTGCTGGGACGTCGCGGCGGGACTGTTGATCGCCCGCGAGGCGGGCTGCGCGGTCGGCGGCTTCGCCGGTCAGCCCGACGCCGTCGATCTCGACGCGCCGTCGGTGATCGTCGCCAGCACGCCCGAACTGCTCGCCACGCTTCGTGCGTTGCTGGGCTGACGTTCCGACGCCCGCCGGAATCACCTTGACCCGCTTTCCACGGGGCGGATGAAACGGGAATGCGGCCTGGAGCGGTCGTATGGCCTGACGAAACTGGGTGGAATGCGCGCTCTGCGTGATGTTTCGGGCTAGATTTCAAGGCAGGGAGATCCACCGGGCACGTGACGCCGTGCAGTCGCGAGCGACCAGCCAGATGAAGAACAAGGACCAACTGACGCGAACGCACGCGCTGGTCGCGATCGCGCTGGTGGCCGCGGTCTGGAGTCAGCCCTCGATCGGCCGCGCCGACCCGCCGGATGTCGCCGCGAGCGTGCGCGAGGTCGGCCCCGAACTGTTGTACGTCGAACAGGACGACGGTCGGCTCGTTCCCGTGCCGGGATTCCAGTATCGCGACTTCGTGGACCTGCTGCGCGTCCGAGACGGGCTCGCCGGGCCGCTCGAGCCCCCCGCCGCGCTCCTCGAGCAGGTCGTGGTGCGCATCGATGCTCGTGGCATCGAGCCGCCCGCAGCCGACCCGTCGTCGACCGGCTCCACGACGTGCCCCGCCACGATCGAGTACACGATCACCCAGGCCGCGCCAGGGTGGGCCCTGGTGCCGCTCGAAGCTGGTGGCCTGCTGCTCTCGCAGCCGCCTCGGCACGAGGGCCCCGGGCGGATGCTGGTCGATGGCGAGGCCGGGGGCGGGTATCGCGCCTGGTTCGACGCCAAGCCCGAGCCCGCCGCCGGCGTGCGGCACGTGGTGGTGCTCGAGGGGCGGCTGCCGGTCGAATGCGGCGGTGACCGCGAGGAGTTTCTCGTGCGGATGCCGGCGGCGGTCGCCACCCGTGTGGATCTGACGAGTCGTCGCGCGAGCCCGTCGGTGCGAACGGACCCGCCAACGCCCGAGCGTTCGGTGACAGCCGCGGACGATGGCGGGAGCGTCGTCTCGCTGGCCGGCCTGTCGGGACGCGTGCGGATCGTGATCTCAGCCGCTGCCGAGCTGGAGCCGCCGGCGGCCGCGGAGGCTGTCACGGAGTCCGTCGTCGTCGTCGACGGTCGCAACGCCGTGATCGACGCGACCATTGCGCTGTCGAGGCTCGCCGCCGGCGCACGCCGCCTGCGGGTCGCGCTGCCGCCGCGGACGGCGCTGCGGGAGATCAGGCCGCCCGCCGTGCTGCTGGCACGCGGCGGCACGCCCGAGTCGCCCACCGTCGACGTTTCGGTGCCGATCGATGCGTCGGGCACCGCGGCAGTGTCGCTGTCGTGCGAGCGGTCGGTCGATCCCTCGGGGGTGGCCACCTTCGATCCGATCGGCTTCAGCGTCGAAGGCATCGCCAGCTGGCGGCAGTGGGGACGCATGAGCTTCGTGGTCGACGGCGACTGGCAGCTGACGTGGAGCGACACGGCCGACGTCCGACGTGTCGATCCTCCCGCCGCGGCGCGGCGGCCCGGATTCGCGGCCGCCTTCGCGTATGACGGCCTGCCCGCCACGCTCCCGCTGCGGGTGCGGCCCCGCCGAAGCCGCGTGGTGATCGAACCGGAATACCGATACGACGTCGCGGTCACGCGGGTCACGCTCGATGCGAGGTTCCGTGTGGCCGTTCGCGGCGCGCCGATTAACGGGATCGCGTTCGCGCTCGATCCCGAGTGGGTCATCGAGGAATCGGGCCCCGCGGGTGCCGTCGACGTGGCCGGAGTGACCGCCGAGGAGGGGCAGGTCACGATCCCCTTCAGCCAGGCCCTCGCCGGCGACGCGATCGTCGAGCTGCGGGCGAGCCGTCCGCTCGCCAAAGACGCCGCCGAGGTGTCGTGGCGGCTGCCGGTGCCGCGGGCGGATCTCGTCGGGCCGGCGACGGTCGTGGTCACGTCGCGGAGCGACATCGAACTCGTGCCGGACGCGGAGCGAGTCGCCGGTCTCGTGCGGCAGACCGCCAGTGCCGCGCCCTTGTCCGACGCGGATCGCACCGCCCTGGTGTATCGGCTCGACGCGAGCGAGGGAGCGTTTACGGCGGCCCGGCGGTTCCTGCCGCGGCGGGTCGAGGCGGCCGTGTCGCTGCAGGCGACGCTCGGCGAGTCGGAGGCGATCGTGGGCCAGACGATCGGGCTCGAGGTGCTCCACGTGCCGCTCGAGTTCATCGAACTGGCGGTTCCCCGGGAGGTCGTCGATGCCGGTTTCGAGGTGCGTCTCGACGACGCGCTGCTCGACCCGACGCCGTCTCCGGGCGACCCCGCCGGCGAGTCCGACTCGGCCGTGTTCCGCGCGGTCCTGCCGGTGCCGTTGCTCGGAAGCGGCAACGTCCTGATCCGCCACCGCCTGAGGATGCCCTCGATCCCCGCGGAGGCGACCGTGCCGCTCGATCTGCCGCTGGTCATGCCGCTCGCTGCGGCGGTCAATCGCCAGCAGGCAACGGTGGCCGCCGACGAGTCGCTCACCGTCGGCATGCGCGGTGATGCATGGCGGCGGGACGTCGCCTCGGCGGCGGGGGCCGGGGGCCGCGCGCAGACGTGGACGGCGGTCACCCGCCAGACGACGGTGCCGCTCGCGATCTCGGCGCGCCGTGGCGACTCCGCGCGGACGGCGGTCGTCGAGGCCGCCTGGCTGCGGACGCGGGTGGTGCGGGGGGGGGGCGGGGGAGGGGGGAAGGAGGGGGGGTGGGGTGTGGGG
>JBJTRH010000247.1:0-2505 GCA_046076065.1 Planctomycetaceae bacterium
GTGTCGATCACACGACCGGCCGCTGCGGCGTTCCACGCGGCGGCTCCCAGCGGACGCCATTCCACGGCGAACGTGTCGGAAACGCCGTCCCCCGCCGGCACCGTCTGCCAGAGGATGTCGACCCGGTCGCGGTCGCCGCCGGCATAGCCCGCCAGCGGCGCGTCGCCGGGCTGCAGCCGCGGCGCCTGGTTCACGAAGTACTGCGCCGCCACCGCGAGCGCCAGCCGCCGTTCCAGCGGCTCGACCCGCAGCGCCATCGCCGACCGCACGCGCCTCATGGCGGCCCCGCCGAGAAAAAGGCCCCGTCACCCGGTAGTACGCCGCCACCAGGCAAAAGGCTCATCCTACCCACAGCGAGGGCCTGCCCATCCCCACTCACAGGCTCGAACTTAGCTCGGGGCTGCCCGTGCCCCGAGAGCCGGCGTATGTCGCCAAACGAAGCCACGATGGCGAAGTGCCGGCGACATCCGAGTGAGCCGAGGCCACGATGGCCGAGGTGAACGTCCGGCGACGGGGCATGGGCAGCCCCGAGCCCTGCGTGGTGCGGCCCGCATCGCTCACGCGATTGCGGCTTCCTGATGCCGCCCTCTGCAAGCGTAACCGCGTCAGCGGTACGGCCGCACGCGCTCACGCCGCTGAGCGTAGCGTAGGAACCGGCAGGCGGCGGCTCGCGGCAGTATCGGGCAGGGCCCGCCGCTCCCGCGCGTAGAAGTCGCGGAGTCGCCGGGTGTCGATGCCGAGGCTGCGGCGCGTCTCCCCGAGCGGCCGGTCAAGCATCACGTCGTCGAGCCGGCGGTGGAGGTTCGTGGCGGCCAGTTCCCGGCCCGCCTCGAGGCCGAGGTCGAAGGCGGCGAGCGTCCGCCACGGCATCCGGTAGGGATACGGATACACCCGCGAGGCGATCATCTTGAAGAGGCCGGCCTCGAAGCCGGTCACGGCCTTCGTCGCGCCCATCGTGAAGCCGATCACGAAGGCCTCGTCCTGGGCGAGAAGGCCGCGACCAAGCAAGACGTGGATCATGTCGTGCCGACAGAGATCGATGGCCCCGTGGAGGCGGAGCCAGCCCTGCGGGTTCTCGAACAGCCGCACGATCCAGGGGATTGCCTGCGGCGCCGCCGCGGGCAGCGTGGCGATCACTTCGCGGAGCGTGCGGTCGTCGTTGTCGAGCCCCGGGCACCACGTCCGCCACGCGGCGGCGGGCATCGATGTCGCATCCTCGAATCGCGCCTGAATGGATTGCGTCATGACATCACCCGACGGAATGCTAGGGAGCGGCCGGTGGCAATTCCACGTTACGATGGCGGCCCGACGAATCGCCGTTTACGCTCCCATCCGACACCTCCACGCATGCGACTCGCTCCCGCCGTCATCCTGCTGGCCGTCGCCCTGCACCCGCTCGCGGAGGCGCGAAGCGAGCCGCAGCCGTCGCGGGCGGCAACCGGCATCTCCGGCATTCACCCGCAGCTCGCGATGGGCAACGACGAGGGCGAGTGCGGCACGGGCGCTGTCGTGCCGTGGGCCGACCGGCTGTGGGTGATCACGTATGGCCCCCACCTGCCGCGCGGGTCGTCCGACAAGCTCTACGAGATCACCGGCGATCTCCACCGGGTCGTCAGGCCCGAGAGCATCGGCGGCACGCCGGCCAACCGGATGATCCACGTCGAGTCGCGGCAGCTCTTCATCGGGCCCCACGCGATCGATGAGCGGGGCGACGTCCGCACGATTCCCTACGACCGCATGCCCGGCCGGCTCACCGGCATGGCCCGCCATCTCACCGACCCTGCCGGCAAGGTCTACATGGCCACGATGGAAGAGGGGCTCTACGAGGTCGACGTCCGCATGCTCGACGTGGTCCCGCTGATCCGCGACGGCAACCTGCCGCCGCCGAAGGCCGATGCGCCAGACTCGCATGGCACGCTCGTCTCGCAGCTTCCCGGCTACCACGGCAAGGGCTGCTATTCGGGGCAGGGACGCGTCGTCTACGCCAACAACGGCGACCGGGCCGCGGCGGCGCAGGCTGTGCTTGGCGACCCGACCACGCCGAGCGGCGCCTTGGCGGAGTGGAGGAAGCCGGGCGAGGACTGGTCGCTCGTGCGCCGCAACCAGTTCACCGAGGTGACGGGTCCGGGCGGCCTGACGGGCAATCCCCATCCCGACACCGATCCCGTGTGGAGCGTCGGTTGGGATGCACGATCGCTGATCCTGATGGTGCTCGACAGCGGATCGTGGCACTCCTTCCGCCTGCCGAAGGTGAGCCATTCCTACGATGGCGCCCACGGCTGGAACACCGAGTGGCCCCGCATCCGCGACGTGGGAGACGGCGACCTCTTGATGACGATGCACGGGGCTTTCTGGCGGTTTCCGAAGTCGTTCTCGGCCGCGCGGGCGACCGGCATCCGCCCCCGGTCGGCGTATCTCAAGGTGATCGGCGACTTCTGCCGCTGGGACAGCGACCTCGTGTTCGGCTGCGACGACGCCGCCGCCAGCGACTTCAAGAACAAGCGG
>JBJTRH010000248.1:0-3489 GCA_046076065.1 Planctomycetaceae bacterium
CGCCACGCCGAGGCGGTTGGCCAGATGCGGCGGCAGGTCGGCCGCCGAGGCGGAGTCCCAGCGGCTGATGAACAGCGAGGCCACGCTCGCCACCCGCGGCGACAGGCCGGCGTCGATCCGCCGCTCGATCCCGCGGAGATAAGCCTCGGCCGCCGCCTCGTACTGCTCCACGTTGAACAGCAGGGTCACGTTCACCGGCACGCCTGCCACGATCGCCTCCTCGATCGCGGGCAATCCCTGGGCCGTGCCGGGGATCTTGATGAACAGGTTGGGACGGCCGGCGCGGGCGAAGAGTTCCTTCGCCGCCGCCAGGGTCGCCGCGGGGTCGTAGGCGAGATGCGGCGACACTTCGAGCGACACCCAGCCGTCGAGGCCGCCCGTCCGCTCGAACGTGGGGCGAAACAGGTCCGCGGCCCGGGTGAGGTCCTCGATGGCGAGCTCGAAGAACACGCCCTCGGCGTCGAGGCCCTGCCGGGCCTTGGCGGCGATCGCCGTGTCGTAGGCGCTGCTTCCCTTGATGGCGTGATTGTAGATGGTGGGATTGCTCGTCAGGCCCGTCACGGAGAGGTCGGCGATGGAGCGGGCGAGGGCGCCGTCGTCGAGCATCGTGCGGGTGATGGTGTCGAGCCAGAGGCTCTGGCCGAGGCGGTGCAGAGCGGTGGTGGCGTTCATGCGGAGTCCCCTGCGTTCACGAGATCGAGGATGGCCGGGCCGAAGTCGGCGAGCCGCTTCTCGCCGATGCCCTTGCAGCGGAGCAGGGCGGCCGGCGAGTCGGGCCGCTCGCGGGCGATGGCCCGCAGCGCCTTGTCGTCGAGGATCGTCCAGGCGGGCTTGCCGCGGGCCTCGGCGATCTGCCGGCGCCAGCGGCGGAGCCGCTCGAAGAGGTCGCGGTCCACGCCCTGCCAGTCGTCGGTGTCGGCCTTGGAGGCCTTGGCCTTGCCGGCTCGGGGAGCGAGCAGCACCACCTCGCGGCTCCCGCGGAGCACCTCCCACGACCGTTCGTTGAGCGTGATCACCGGCCGGTCGCCCGCCGTCCGCGCGAGAAGCTCCTGATCGAGCAGCTGATGGACGAGATTCTCGGCGGCCCGCTGGTCGACGGAGGCGAGCAGCCCGAACGTCGAGAGCCTGTCGTGGCCGTGCCGCACCACCGCGTCGGTCTTCGCGCCCCGGAGCACCTCGCAGACGTGCCGCACGCCGAACCTTTCCTGCACGCGGGCCACGCAGGAGAGGATCTTCTGGGCCACGACGGTGGCCTCGGGCAGCGCGTCGGTCTCCCCGAGACAGACGTCGCAGGCCCCGCAGGCCGCCGCGGGGTAGGCCTGGCCGAAATACTCGGAGAGCGCCGCATGCCGGCAGCGGGCCGCCTGGGCGTAGCGCCGCATGGAGAGGAGGTGCTCGATCTGCGAGGCAACGAGCCGGCTCTGTTCGTCGGGCTCGAGCTCCGACTCCTCCGCGCTCTTGCGGACGAGCGACTCCCAGCTGAACACGTCGGCCGACGAGTAGAGCAGCACGCACTCGGCGGCGAGGCCGTCGCGGCCTGCGCGGCCGGTCTCCTGCTGGTAGGCCTCGAGGCTCTTCGGCAGCGAGGTATGGAGCACGAGCCGAACGTCGGAGCGATCGATGCCCATGCCGAAGGCGACGGTGGCCACGACCACGTCGATCGTCTCGCGGGTGAAGGCCTCTTGGGTGCGGTGCCGCTCCCGCGCGTCGAGGCCGGCGTGGTAGGGGCGGGCGAGCAGCCCCTCGGCGGCGAGCCGGGCGGCGACCCGCTCCGTCTCCTTCCGGGAGATGCAGTAGACGATCGAGGCCTCGCCCCGGTGGCGGCCGAGGATCGCGATGGTCTGGGCGATGCGGTCCGTCCGGGGCACGACGCGGTAGACGAGGTTCGGCCGATCGAACGTGCCCACGAGTTCCACGGGCTCGCGGAGACTCAGCTGGCGGGCGATGTCGGCGCGGACCCGCGGCGTGGCCGTGGCGGTGTAGGCGTGGATGCTCGCGGCGGGGAAGCGGTCGCGGAGCAGCGCCATCTGCCGATACTCGGGGCGGAAGTCGTGGCCCCAGTGGCTGATGCAGTGGGCTTCGTCGATGGCGAACCTGCGGACGCCCACGCGGGCGAGAAGGTCAAGCAGGCCGGTGTTGACGAGCCGCTCGGGCGCCGCGAACAGGAGGCGGAGCTCCCCCGCCGCGAGCCGGTCGCGGACGGCCTGACGTTCCTCCTGGTCCATGCCGCCGTGCAACGCCGCGGCGGGATAGCCGATGGCCTCCAGCGCATCGACCTGGTCCTTCATGAGCGCGACCAGCGGCGACACCACGACGTCGGTCGCCCCGTCGACGAGCGGGGGCAGCTGGTAGCAGAGGCTCTTGCCGCCGCCGGTCGGCATCACGACGAGCGAGTCGCGGCGGTCGAGGGCGGCTGTGATCGCATCGGCCTGCAGGGGCCGCAGCCGGTCGAAGCCCCACCAGCGCGTGAGCACCTCGGCGATCCGCGTGTCGAGGGGGGGCGCGTCGTCGGTCTCGGTCTGCCCTGCCACGGCGGCTCCTTCCTGCGGGGTGCTCCAGAGTAGCAGAGCGCCGCTCGGAGCCGCCCGCACCACGTTCACTCCCCGTGGGAACCGGTTCTTTGACGCGCACGCGGCCGTGACGTAGCGTCAGGGGTCGACCGTGCGGAAGCCGCATGCCCCCGTCCTCATCGTTTCGCCCTCAGAACAGTCCAGGAGATTCTCGGATGCAGTCGCCGTTCGCGCGTCGCCGCTCCCGCCGGCACCTGCGTGTCAACCCCAGGCCCGATGGTCGGAGTCCACTGGGCGTCGACGTCCTCGAGCAGCGGCGGCTGTTGGCGATCACTCCCGGTACCGTCTACGGGGCGACCCCGGCCACGTGGACCGACGCCGACGGCGACACGGTGACCGTGAGCGTCACCGGATCCCTTGCCCCGGGCGCCGGCTTCACCGTGGAACTCGCCGGTCTGGCCACCGACAACGCCGATGCGACGACGATCGACCTGCGGGGGCTGACGACCTCCAACGGCCTCCAGGTGGTCGTCACGCCCAACACCTTGAAGACGCAGCCCGGCACGGGCTTCGCCACGATGGTTTCGGCCGGGTACACGAACGTCTTCCAGATCGGCAACAACACGGCCGCTCCATCGACCGGCCTCGGAGGCATCCAGCTCTCCGCCGCGATCGTGAACTCCACGAAACTCCCGGGCGTGCCCGTCGGCAACATCACGCTCGACGCGGGCCAGGCCCCCTACGCCGACCGGATCAACACGCAGAATTCCAACCAGACGACCGGTGATTCCACGATGTACAACCCGGTCACGGGGCTGATCCATCTCGGAGGCATCATCGCGGCGAGCGTCGACGAGATCGTCATCAACGGCGCCATCAGCGCGAAGACCAACAACCCGCACGACCTCACCACCACCAACGACTTCCGCAGCGTGATCGAGGTGGCGGGCCGGATCGGGAGCATCGTCGGCCTGCGGAG
>JBJTRH010000249.1:0-16075 GCA_046076065.1 Planctomycetaceae bacterium
GCAGGAGCGGATTTTCGACGAGGTGTACTCACCGCTGTTCGACAACAGCGTCGTCCGCTGGATGGGAAGACAGCCCGTCGCCGTCTACAGTTTGGGCATCCCTCCGAGCCAGCATGCGGCGATGCTCGAGGAGCACGACGGTGACGGCGGGCGGCTCTTCGACATGTACAAGCAGCGGCTGCGGCGGCTGGCCTGCGGCTTCCCGCTCGACGACAACTACTTCACGTGGCAGGCCTTCGGCCGGCGATACGACCACGAGGGCCGGCGGGCGCTCCCGGACTACCTCAAGCGGGAGAACTACGAGACGATCAAGCAGGCGGTCGGCTGCGTGGAGACGCACATCGCCTCGCTCGCCGACCAGATCCGGCACGAGCAGCCCGGGAGCCTCAACTCCTTCATCCTCCTCGACAGCCAGGACTGGATGCCTCCGGCCGTCATCGACGAGCTCTGGACCGAGATCGCGAAGGTGGGCGCACCCGGCACGCGGGTGATCTTCCGGACGGCCGGCGAGCTCTCGCCGATCGAGAAGTCGCTGTCGCCGGCGACCATGGCCCGCTTCCGGTCGCATGCCGCCGAGGCCCGGGCCCTCAGTGCCCGCGATCGCTCAGCGATCTACGGGATGTTCCACCTCTACGAGCTCGTGGATTCGCAGACCGCATGAGCGAGACCGTGGCCGCCGATCAGGCCGTGGCGATGGACCGGATGTACCGGCTCACGCGGCACGTCTACGACGTCACCAGGGCCTACTACCTGCTGGGCCGCGACCGGATGCTGGCCAAGGTCGTCACCAACCCGGGCACGACCACGCTGGAGGTGGGCTGCGGCACCGCCCGCAACCTGATCAAGCTCGCCCGCCGGCCCGAGCCCGGCCTGCTCTGCGGACTCGACGCCTCGCAGGAGATGCTCGACACCGCGGCGGCGAGCATCGCCCGCGCCGGGGTGCCGGCGGCGGGCCACGAGCGGATCCGGCTTCGGCAGGGGCTCGCCGAGCAGCTCGACTCCCGGGCGATGTTCGGCCGCGACGAGCCCTTCGACACGATCTTCTTCTCGTACTGCCTGTCGATGGTCCCGACGTGGCCCGGCGCGATCGAGGCGGCGATGGCCAACCTCAAGACCGGCGGGCACCTCGTGATCGTCGATTTCTGGGACCAGGGGGGGCTGCCCCCGGTCTTCGCGGCGGGCCTGAAGCGGTGGCTCGCCATGTTCCACGTGCACTATCGGCCGGAAGTCCACGACGCGCTGGCGGCGCTCGGCACCGCGGGCCGGGCCGACGTCACGTTCGAGTCGGTGGCCAAGCGCTACGCCTACATCGCATCGCTCCGCAAGCGCTGACGCCTACGGCAGCAGGAATACGAGGCCGGTGACCGTGGCGGCCTCGACGGCCATGCCGCGGAGGCTGATCGGGATCGCCGGCACCGTCCAGGGGGCGCAGTCGCCTGGGCGGTAGTAGCCGAGCGGATAGACGCACTCCCAGGGCAGCTCGACGCCCATCTTGTAGGGCAGCACGGGCAACGTCGTGAAGAAGTGGGCGGCCGAGAAGAAGGGATCGGCGAGCGGACCGTGCGAATGGCCGTAGCGCTCGAGCTGCCAGTCCTCGAAGTACAGCGGCTTGTGGCAGTAGCCGGCCGCCTTCCACGTGAACATCGTGGTGGCGAAGCGACGGGGCTCGAAGGTTTCCCCCTCGAGGCGGCACTCGCACGGATAGTCGTTTCCGGGGCGGCCTCCCACGCGGATGTCGAGATCGATGCCGGCGAGCCGATCGCCCCGCAGCCGCTTCAGGGCCTCGCGGCAGTCGTCCGCCTCCTCGACACAGGGCTCCGCCGACGCCTCACCGTCGGCGTCGGACTCGGCCGCGACCGGCACGACCGAGACGGTCGTGGTGTCCGGGTCGCGGAGAAACGTCCTCCACTCCTCGGCCGTCGCCACGAGCCCGAACAGGAAGGCGGCGAGGAGCCCGAGGACCGGCTCACTCCGGCTTCGCGTGCTCCGCGGTGTAGTTCGGGGCTTCCTGCGTGATGACGATGTCATGGGGATGGCTCTCGCGGACGCTGGCGGCGGTCACCTGGATGAACTTCGCCTCGGTCCGGAGCTCGTCGATGGTCCGCGTGCCGCAGTAGCCCATGCCGGCCCGGAGGCCGCCGACGAGCTGGTAGACGAACACGCTCATGGGCCCCTTGAAGGGCACCCGACCCTCGACTCCCTCCGGCACGAGCTTGTCGCTGCCGCGGCCGGTCACCTTCTGACGGTAGCGCTCGCTCGATCCCTGGACCATCGCCCCGAGCGATCCCATGCCGCGGTAGGCCTTGAACGTCCGTCCCTGGTAGAGGACGGTCTGTCCCGGGCTTTCCGCCGTGCCCGCGAGCAGCCCGCCGATCATGCAGCAGTTGGCCCCCGCGGCGATCGCCTTGGTGATGTCTCCCGAGTAGCGAATGCCTCCGTCGGCGATGACCGGCACGCCGGCGCCGGCCGCCTCCTGCGAGGCCTCCCAGACCGCCGTGATCTGGGGGACGCCCACGCCGGAGATGACCCGCGTAGTACAGATCGACCCGGGACCGATCCCGACTTTGACTCCATCCGCGCCAGCCTTGATGAGATCACGACAGCCTTCCCTGGTTGCCACGTTTCCCGCAACCACCTCGATTTCCCAGCGTTGCTTGATTGCCGAGACGGTCTCCAGGACGTTGGCCGAGTGGCCGTGGGCGCTGTCGACCACCAGCATGTCGACGCCCTTGGCGATCATGGCGGCCGCCCGATCGTGATCGAACACGCCGATGGCGGCCCCCACCCGCAGCCGGCCCTGCCGATCCTTGCAGGCATTGGGAAACCGCTTCATCATGTCGATGTCCTTGATCGTGATCAGGCCCGTGAGCAGCCCCTGGGCATCGACGAGGAGGAGCTTCTCCACCTTGTTGGCCATCAGGATCGTCTCGGCTTCGTCGAGCGACACCGTGCCGGTGGCGGTCACGAGCCCCGACTTGGTCATGATCTCCGCGATCGGGGTCTCGCCGGTCTCGAGGAAGCGGAGGTCGCGGCGGGTGATGATGCCCACCAGCCGCCGGCCGTCGGCCGTGATCGGCACGCCCGAGATGTTCTGCTGATCCATCACCTCACGCGCCCGGGCCACGGTGGCCGACGGGGGCAGGGTGACGGGGTCCATGATGATCCCATTGGCGCTGCGCTTGACCTTGTCGACCTCCTCGGCCTGCCGCTCGATGGAGAGGTTCTTGTGGATCACCCCCAGGCCGCCCTCCTGGGCCAGGGCGATCGCCATCTCGCTCTCTGTGACCGTGTCCATCGGCGAGGAGACGATCGGGATCTTGAGCTCGATCCCGCGGGTGACCCGGGTGCTCGTGTCGACCTCCGACGGCACCACGGCCGAATGCCGGGGCACGAGGAGCACGTCGTCGAAGGTGATACCGGTGGCGACGATTTTCCCGTCCATGAGGCCTCCCTGTCCGCGGCAGCGCTGTGGAAAAGTCGCGGATTATGGGGCTCCGGCCGCCGGAACGGCAACGACCGGCCCGCCCGGGGCTTGTTTCCGGGGGCCCGCACGGCGCGAAACCGTGTCCTAGGTTTGTGGTGCCCTTCGAAACCGGCGCTCGCCGGGGGCTCACCCGTCACCTCCGGTTCCAGCATGCGACCCCTCGACGACCACGCGACCGCGACCCTCGCCCCGGCCCTCCGCGCGGTGCCCGCCCCGGAGCCGGCGGCACCCGACCTCGCCACGATGGAGGCCCACCTGGCCCGTGCGACCTACGGCCGGTTCACGCTCACCGAGGCCGTCCGCCCGGGCTGGCAGCTCGACGTCGTCCCCCAGGCGGGGTTCCGCCACGACGCCTACGTCGACCCGCGGAGCGGCGCACGGATGCCGGCCCTGATCGCGGCCGTGTCGATCGAAGACCTGTTCAGCACGTTCCTGGACCTGCTGGAGCCGCTCGGCGACGCCTGCGACGTGGTCCTCGAATCGTCGCACGAGTCGGGAGGAGAGCGGCGCGAGTTCACCCGCGAGGGGATCGAGCGGCTGATCCTGGAGAGCATGCTCTGGGAATACGAGGATCTGCTCCTCAACGACGGCTGCACGTCGATCGCCGTCATGCACCCTGAACTCTCCGTCGAGGTGCAGCTCGACGAGCACAAGCTGCTCGTCGTCTACGCCCAGTCGCGGGTCCCGTTCGAGCGCATCCTCAAGGCCCGCAGCCTCGAGCGGAACGACCGGATCCGGTTCATTTCGCAGGGCGAGCACCTGCACACGTCGCACGCGCGGCACGCACGGCAGTTCGAGGAACTCGCCGGCCGCCTCGGCGCCTGCTGAGCAGGCTGGCAGCGACCGCCGCCCCGACCACCCACGCGGCGGTCGCCGGCTCGGGCACGGCGGCCATCGGCGGCCCCGGGGAAGGCAGGTAGCCGCCGGCGTCGTAGAGGCCCGTGCCGAGGAACTCGGCGGCGTCGAGAATGTCGAGCAGGCCGTCGTAGGTGAAATCACCATCCTGCCAGTCGGCGGCGATGCCGGCGTCGTATCGCCCTCCCGCCACGAAGTTGGCGGCGTCGAGGATGTCGACCAGCCCGTCGAGATCGGTGTCGCCGGACGCCGCGAATCCCACCCGGAAGCTGCCGTCCCCCGCGGCATACCAGCCGACCGCGCGGCCTGTTCCGGCGACCGCCACCGCGGCCGACGTGATCCCGCTCGTGCCGGTCCAGAGCCCCGCGCCGCGGCCGGCCAGCACGTCCGCCTTCAGGGCCGCCGACGAGACGCCGCCCGCGGCGATGTCGATGCGACCGGCGCCGAGGTCGATGCGGGCTGCCTTCGCCTGATCCACCGACAGGAGCGACACGGCGAGGGTTTCGGATGCCGCGGCGGGCAGCGTGAGCGTGCCGCCTGTCACGGTGAGGTTGCCGGCTGACGTCCCGGAGGACAGCGCGGCAGCCGACCGGGCCTCGAGCGTGCCCGCGAGCACCGTGGTGCCCCGGGTGTAGGTGCTGGTGCCCGCGAGCACGAGCCGTCCCGACCCCGACTTCACGAGCCCGCCCGTGCCGCTGATCGTCCGCTCGATCGTGAGCACCCCGGCATCGACGCCGATCGCTGTTGAGCCCGAATCGAGGACGATCCTGCCCGCTCCCGCCGACAGCACGTTGGTGCCCGACACGCTCCGCAGCGCGCCGGTGGTGCCGCTCGTGCCGAGCCCACGCAGCGTCAGCGTGCCATTGGTGTTGCCGCCCCCGACCCCGACGAGCTGGAGAGCCGCTCCGGAAGCGACCGTCACCGCGTTGTAGGACCAGCCCAGCGCGGCGGCATGAGTGACCCGCGTGGTGCCCTCGGCGAGCGACCATGTCGCCTTGAAGGCGTTGCCGCCCCCGCTGTCGGCGGCGAGCGTGAGCGTGCCCGATCCGAGCTTCTCGAGCGTGCCGACCGAGGTCGCCGGCCCGAGGCGGGCGTTGGCGACGAGGTGGCTCGTGCCCCGCACCTCCCACGCCTGCGATTCCCCGAGCAGCACGTCACCGGCCGCCCCGGATCCCCCGGCATCGCCCGTGATGGTGTGGCTGCCGGAGAACACGGTGAGCCCGTTGCCGCCGAGCGTGAGAACACCGCTCGTGCCACCCACCCAAAGCGTGACCGGCGCCGTCGGGGCTTCGAACTGCACGCTGGCGACGGTGGTGCTGACGCCGGGCCTGGTCGTCAGCGCCGTGGTGCCGGTGAGGTTGAAGATGACGTCGGTGCGGGCCGATGGGGCCGAGACGTTGGTCCGCGTGCCGAGCGTGCGGGACCAGTTCGTCCAGCCGCCGGTGCCGCTCGTCCACGCGGTGCCCTGGTCGCCCACCCAGAACCGCAGGTCCACGCCCGTCGCCCGCCGCTCGGCGAGCTGCGAGCGGTAGAGGCTGTCGGTCGGGTTGGTGGCCGTGTCGCCGAGCGTCACCCGCGCTCCGAGCGAGTCGTACGTGCCGACCTTGCCCCCCTCGGTGACGAGCGTGCCGACCGACCCAATCAGCCAGTTCGAGGCGGTGGGGGGGTTCTGCACGATGAAACTGTTGGCCTTGGAGTTCCAGACGACAGAGTTGGCCCCAGCCCAGCCGTGGCCGGTGCCCATGTTGCCGCGGTCGCGGATGTTGATCGCATTCCCGCTCACGGAGATCGTGTCGAAGAGAATGCCCGTGGCCCAGCGATGATGCGTGCCGACGTCGCTCTTCGCCGAGGTGGCGGTACCGCTGACGAACGCCGACGGGCCGGTCACGTTCGAGCCGGTGACGAAGTCGTGCCGCCCCTCCGACGCGGTCGAGTCGATCACCAGCGTGAGCTGGCCATCGACGTTGTACGTGTAGCGGCGGCTGCCGGTGATGGTGCCGGAGGGCAGGAGCGACCGGGCGTCGCTGGTGGTCACGAACTTGCCGTCGTCGTGGACGGTCGTCGCGGCATAGGGGAAGTAGCGGGCCTCGATCTCCCGGATGAACACGTTCTCGGCGGCACTGACGCCCACGAAGCTCCAGGCGCGGGCCTCGTTGAGCTCGTCGCGAACCGCCAGGGACTGGCCCACCAGATTCTCCACGCCCACGTTGGTGATCCGGCCGCCCGACGTGAAGCCGTTGTAGCGCTGGATCGTGCCGCCGCCGTAGGCCGTGTCGATCGCCGAGGTGATGGGCGCGTCGACGAACACGCGGCTGCCCTCGATCCGCGTGATCACCCGGTCCGAGTTCTGCTGACGGTCGCCGGGCTGCCAGGGATTGTCGAGCAGGTTCATGTTGTTGGCGTTGATCCACGCCTGGTTGCTCGACCAGTTCACGTTGATCGTGTGGCCCACCGCGAGCCCCGCCGTGGAGGCGACGGTGAAGCTCGTGGCCCCGACCGGCACCCGCGCGTCGGCGATCGCGATCTTGGAGAAGCCCGAGTAGTTGGGCGACGCCGTCGTGCTGCCGATCGCGATCACGTCGCGGGTACTCGTTCCCGTGGCGATGAGCCGCGTGGCTGAGCCCGATGCCAGATCTCGGCCCGAGCCACGCAGCACGATGCCGCTGGCCGTGATCTTGACCTGGCCCGCGATCTCATAGTCGCCGGGTCCGAGGAGCACCGTGCCGCGGTAGCCGCTCGACTGCAGCGGCAGCGCCGCCACCGTGCTGAGCGCGGCCTGGATCCGCGCGGTCGCGTCGCCCGTGGTCGCCGACACCGTCACCGTCGCGGGGGGCGCGGCGGGCAGGTCGACCCAGCCCGCGCCGTAGCCGACCATCGAGAAGTCGGCGATCCGGTCGCCGTCGGCCTGCGCCCGGTACGAAAGCCGGCCGTCGGCACCGCGCCATACCCAGGTGCTGGTCGCGGCTTCCGCGCGGACCGCCGCGCACGCGAGCACCGCGACGATCAGGCACTGCCCCGGCGATGCCATCGGTCCACCGCCCTCCACGACACGGTGCACCCGATGGTACCGAAGTCGTTTTGCCGTGGCGAGAAACGGTTCGCCCGGGCCGCCCCGGCGAAACCAGGGCCATCCGGCGGGCCTCGCTCGGGGGCTGGCGCGGCCTCGGGGCGGGCTATTTGGTCGAAATCTCGATGTCGAACACGTTCTCGCTGCCCGGCTTGACCTCGAACGAGAAGACCGAGCCGCGGCTGACGTCCGCGGGAATCTTCGGTGCCCCGGGGCTGTCGGGGTCGGCCGACACCCGGACGGCGTAGGTGCCGACCGGCACTCCCGTCTTGGCGCCCGGCCCCAGGCGACGCACCTGGTAGCGTCCTTCGTCGGCCGTCGTGGCGACGCCGCGGGGGGCGTCTTTGGACTGCGGATCGAAGACCACGATCAGGCCCTTGATGGGCTTGCCGTCCACCCGCACCGTTCCCGAGACATCGGCGATGCGCTGGCAGCCGGCCACGAGCAGGCCTGCGACCGCACAACAGAGCACGCTGACGGCTCGGACGGACGTTCTCATCGAAACACACCCTCCCCGGAATGAACACGGTCTGCCGCGCGATCGGCGGCGCCGTCATACCGACCCTACTGCGGCATCGAAGGGACCGACGAATCGATGACGGGCGTCGTGGCTGACCCGTAGATCGTGGTGTTGCCGGCGAGCCCCTCGTCTCGCTTGGCCATCTTCTGCAGAATGAACGAATCGCAGGTCTCGGAGATGAACATCACCGAGACATCGCCGAGCAGGAAGTTCGCCCCGCCGGCGTGGAAGCTTCCGTAGGCCTTGCCGTTGTTCGAGCTCATGAAGTCGTTGATCGGCAGGCCGATCATCCGACCGTAGCACCGGCCCGCCCCCTTTGGCGACGTGCCCGACCCCGGCCGCCCGTTGCCGGCCCAGACCGCCGCGAAGCTTCCTTTCCCTGACGGTGCCGTGCTGAACGCGGTGTAGGTGCTGCCGCCGCAGCGTTCCCCGAGAAAGATCGTCTTCGACAATCCGTCGGGGATGTCCTGGAGTTTCAGGCCCGCCATGGTGTCCCGGCCGAGAAACATGCCGTCGGGCGGATCGGAGCCATCGGTCTTGCACGTCCCGGCGGACGGGTTGTCCCAGCCGCAGTTCTCGTGCGGAGGGTTCGTGCCCGCCGAGGCCACGTAGTTCGACGTGGCGAGGGCCGGGTCGCTGCCGGTCTCGCACGAGAGCGCCGAGCCGCCGCCACTCGTGCCGCCGAAGTCGATGAGGTTGTTCGTGTCCGGCGTCATGTCGGATGCACACCGGTGCGCCCCAACTTTCGACCGCAGCGCCGTCGCGACGGGGCCGGAGCCTCCCTTGAGGAGGTTGCAGGCCGCCAGCAGGGTCGTGGCCCCGGGGTTGAGCGCGTCGTAGGTGGTCGACGCGTCCATGAACGGCATGATGAACACGGCCCATCCCCAGGCCGGATCGCCGACCTTCGTCTGCACATGCCCGGCTGGCAGACGTTTTCGCGCACTCTCGAACGACGCGATTCCGAGCCCCAGCTGGCGAATGCTGTTGGAGCAGGAACTGCGGCGGGCCGCCTCGCGAGCGGTCTGCACCGCCGGCAGCAGCAGGCCGATGAGCACCGCGATGATGGCGATCACCACGAGCAGTTCGACGAGCGTGAAACCGCGGCGCGACGCTTTGCCCTGATCATCCATCACAGCCTCCTCGAACGAGCGATACCGTCGGCAACTGCCCTCGAACCTCGGGACCGAAGTGGGCTCGAACGCCCCACCCGCGTTTCAGGCACCATACGACACCCGCGTGGCCCGGAGCAACCCATCCGGGCACGTCGCAACGCCGGCGGCGCGAATATTCCGACGCCCTCCCGCGTGTCGCGAACGCGCACCGGCTTTTCGTTGAGAGGATTTCGGCTTCGGCCCTAAACTCAGCGGGATCGATGCTCGGCGAACGTCGCCGTGGAACGGGCTCGATACCACCGAGGGGATCAATGATGACGCATGGAACGTTGGTGCGCTGGTGCAGCCTCCTGATCCTCGGATGCTCGAGCCTCGTCGTCCGCGGCGCGGACCTGTACTGGGACATCAATAGCGGGACCGCCTTCGGCGACGGCTCGAAGAACTGGTCGCAGAGCGCGACGACGTCCAACAACCCCAACTGGTCGACGTCGGCGTCGGGCACCGTCACCACCACCAACTACAACCCGTCCAACTCCAACAAGCTCTCGCTCCAGTTTGGCTTCGGGTCCCTCATCGAGGGCAACACCACGTCCGCCGGCACGATCAACGTGGGCAACAGCAGCAATCCCACCGCCAACAACCCCTATGCCGGCGTGCTGATCTTCAACGCGTCGGGCACGTCGGGATACACGATCCAGAACCAGCCAAACAACCCGGGCCCGACGATCACGCTTAACTCCGGATCCGGTGCCTACGCGGGCTACGGCATCATCGTGAACGCCAATGCCACCGGCGACACCCGCTTCGTCGCAAACACCACGACCAGCGCCACCGCGACGCTGAATCTCGCCATGACCGCGAGCCAGACCTGGCAGAACAACAGTTCCGCGTACGGGCTGTTTGTCAACGTGCCCGTCACCGGGGCATTCGGCCTCACCACCAGCGGCTCCGGGCTGATCTCGCTCGGCGGCAACAACACCTTCTCGGGCGGCCTCGCCGTGGCCTCGGGCACCACGCGGCTCGCCGCGACCAACGCCGCATCGAGCGGCAGCGTGAGCGTGGCCGCGGGGGCCTCGCTCGACGTGCGGGCGGCGATCACGAAGAGTGTGTCGGGCAGCGGCAGCCTGTCGATCGGCCCCGGCGGCACCCTCACCGCAGCGACCATCCCCGGCGGCAGCCTCGCCCTCGCGGGTGACGTGGGCACCCTCGCCACGCTCACCAACACCGCCAGCGGCACGACGACACTGGGCTCGCTCACGCTGGGCGGCAACGCCACGATCTCGACGGGCGTCGCCAGCCCCTTTCTCGCGTCGGGCGTGGTGACGATCTCGGGGGTCGACAATCTCCTGTCGCTTTCCGGCATCGCCGCTGCCGGCAACACCTACACGCTCCTCCAGGGGAGCAGCCTCGCGAACACGGGCGCCATCTCGGTCACCGGAGCCGCCGTCGGCAATCAGACGATCGCCCTCGGCAACTCGGTCACCGTCGGCCGGACGACCTACTCCTTCACGAGCACCGCCAATGCACTGCAACTCGTGACGACAGGTTCGCAGGTGACGCTCACCTGGACGGGAGCCGTCGACAACACCTGGGACTACACGACCACCAACTGGACGGCCGGCTCGGGCAACACCTACTTCGGCTCTGGCGACAACGCGAGAATCGCGTCGGCGGCGGCCATCACGGTCCGGCCCGAGGGCGTGGTCGCCGACTCCCTCACGGTCAGCAACGTGTCGGGCACCGCATCGCTGACAGGCGGCTCGGTGATCGCCACGAGCCTCGTCAAGTCGGGCGCTGGCGGGTTCGCCTTCGACGATGCCCTGACCGTCGGCAGCGTCACGCTGAGCGGCGGCTCCACCACGGTGAGCGGCACGGGGTCGCTCTCCGCCACGACGCTCGTCAACAATGCCGCACTCGTGATCGCGTCGTCCGGCAGCCAGACGTTCGCCGCCGCCATCTCCGGCACGGGCAGCCTCGGCTACACCGGCGGATCCACGCTCTCACTGACGGGCGTCAGTTCGTACAACGGCTCCCTCTCGATCGGCGCCGGGAGCACGGTCCGTCTCGCGGGCGCCGGCCTGCTCGGCTCCGGCACGTTCACCGGGGCCGTCGCCGACGATGGCACGCTCGAACTCTCCGGCACCTCGGCGCAGACGATGGCCGGAGCGATCTCCGGTGCCGGCGGCGTGACCAAGGCGGGCTCGGCCACGGCCACGCTCGCCGGCACGAACTCCTACGCGGGCAGCACGGCCGTGAACGCGGGCACGCTCAAGCTCGGCAGCGGCTCGGCGCTCGGCGCGGCCGACGGCAGCACGACGGTGGCTGCCGGGGCGGCGCTCGACCTCAACGGCCATTCGGTGGCCACCGAGGCCGTCACGCTCTCCGGCACCGGAGTCGCGGCCTCCGGGGCCGGAGGCCTCACCAACAGCAGCGTGGCCGCCGGGGCGACCTGGGTCGGACCGGTGACACTCGGCTCGGCGGCGACCGGCCTCGGCGGGGCCGGCAACCTGACGATCGCCGGCAATGTCGGTGGCAGTGGCGGACTTTCCAAGTTCGGCGAGGGCACCGTGACGCTCGCCGGCACGAACTCCTACGGCGGCACCCTCACGATCCTCACCGGCACGCTGCAGGTGGCCACACCGGCGGCGTTGGTGAACGGCCCGCTGACCTGGAGCAGCAGCTCGAGTTCGGCAGGCCTCGACCTCGTGGCCGATGGAACGTATTCGATGTCGTCCATGGCCATGGGATCGATCCTCCGGGTCAAGACGTCGGGCACTGGCCAAGCGACACTCGCGATCAGCGGCAACAGCACGCTCGGCGGCTCGGCCACCAAGACGCTGCAGGCCGACCCGAACGTCACGGTGATCGTCGACGGCATGATCGACATCGCCACGACGTCGGCCAACAGCCGCAATGCCCAGTTCCAGGGAGCCGGCAACGTCGTGCTCAACGGCATGCTCTTCGGCGGCAGCCCAGGCGGCACTCCGGCCTTCGGCCTGGTCAAGGGGGGCACCGCCGCGAGCCAGACCGGCACGCTCTTCGTGAACGGTGCCAACAGCTACAACGGGGTCACGCAGATCACCGCCGGCACCCTAAAGATCGGCAACGCCCAGGCGCTCGGGTCGGCAGCCGCGGGCACGACCCTGTCGGCCCCGCTGTTTTCCGGGGCCACACTCGACCTCAATGGCCAGGCCGTCGCCGACGAGAGCCTGTCGATGAACGGCACCACGGTCGACGCGGTCGACTTCGGCGTGGCGGTCGTGAACAGCAGCGCGACGCCGGCCAGCTGGAGCGGAAGCGTCGCGCTCGCCGGAGGCGCCTCGGGGATCGGCGGAGCCGGCGACATCACCGTGACCGGGAGCGTGACCGGCAGCGGCGACCTGCGGAAGGTCGGGTTCGGCACCGTGACGCTGACGGCTGCGGGCAACACGGGGGCCACCTTCGTCGACGAGGGCATCCTGACGCTCGCCGCCGGGAGCGTGGTGAATGCCGGCGGCGGCATCTGGATCGCGGCCGACGCCCGGCTCAACGTGTTGGGCTCGGCCAGCGGGGTCGTCGGCAGCCAGGGCACGATCGCCATCGGGCCGGGTGGCCAGCTCACGTCGCCCGACTTCGGCGGCGGCGACAACTATGCCGGCGCGTTCACGCTGACCGGCTCGGCCGGCTCCCCGGCGATCCTCTCCGACACGGGCACGAGCGGGTTCGTGAACCGCGTGGCCTCGGTGACGCTGGGAGGCAACTCGCAGATCGCCATGGTGGTCGGCAGCCCGATCACGGCCAGCGGCAACGTGGCCGTGTCAGGAACCGGCAATCTGCTGTCGCTGTCGGGGGTCGCCGTCAAGGGCACGACCTACGCGCTCCTGTCCGGAAGCAGCATCCTCAACACGGGCGCCATCGCGGCCACGGGCTCGCTGCTGGGCAACCAGACGATCCCGCTCGGGTCGTCGCAGTCGGTGGGCCGCAGCACCTACTCGTTCACACAGAGCGGCACGTCGTTCCTGCTGGGCGTGACCGGCACCCAGTACAACCTCATCTGGACCGGCTCGGCCGGCAACGGCCTCTGGAACTACTCGAGCGTCAACTGGCAGTCGGGCGGCACCGGGTTCACGTTCGATCCGGGCGACAATGCGACGATCGCCATTCCGGCCGCGATCACCGTCGACGCGGCGGGCGTGGCCGCTGCCACCACCACGGTGAGCAACGCCACGGGCGCGGTCAGCCTCGACGGCGGCACGCTCACGACCACCGCGCTCGTCAAGTCGGCAGCGGGCCTGTTCACCGCCAACGGCCCCGTCGCCGTGACCAACGGCATCACGATCTCGGGCGGCACGCTCCAGGTCGGAGCCGCGGGCAGCCTGAGCGGCGGCAGCTCGTCGAGCCCGATCGTCAACAACGCGGCCTTGGTCTATTCCGGCACTGCGAACCAGACGCTCGCGGGAGCGATCTCCGGCACCGGTTCGCTCACCCACTCGGGCGCCGGCACGCTGTTTCTCACCGGCACGAGCACGTCCACCGGCCGCATCTCGATCGCGGGCGGCAGCACGCTCAAGGTTGCCGACGCGGGCCTGCTGGGGTCCGGCACCTTCCTCGGTGGCATCGCCAACGACGGCTCTCTGGTGGTCTCGAGCGTGGTCAGCCAGAGGCTCGCGGGAGTGATCTCCGGAGCCGGCGAAGTGACGGTCCAGACCGGGACCGCCACGCCCGCCACGATCACCCTCGCCGGCACCAACACCTATACGGGCGCGACGACCGTGGGCTCGGGCACCCTGCAACTCGGGAGCGCGACGGCCCTCGGCTCTGCGGCCGCGGGCACCACGGTGACGGCCGGCGGCGTGCTCGACCTCAACGGCCAGACCGGGGTCGCCGAACCGCTGGCGCTGTCCTCCAGCGGGCTCGGCAACAGCGGCGCGCTGGTCAACAGCAGCACGTCCGCCACGGCCAGCGTCGCCGGCCCCGTGACGCTCAACGACGCCTCGACCGGCATCGGCGGCGACGGCAACACCGCGCTCACCGGCCTCGTCACCGGCTCGGGCGGGCTCACGAAGTGGGGCGAGGGCACGCTCACCCTCTCCGGGTCGGCCAGCTATGCCGGTGTCACGAGCATCCAGGCCGGCACGCTGCGGGTGCAGAATCCGGCGGTGCTCGTGAGCAGCACGCTCCAGAGCAGCAACAGCGCGAGTTCGGCTGCGTTCGACATGGCCACCTCCGGGACCTACTCCAGCGGCTTCCTGCTGCTGGGCCAGGTGCTCCGCGTCGGCACGTCGGGCACAGGCCCGGCCACGCTCGCCGTCTCGAAAGGCATGCTCAACGGCAACATCGACAAGGTGCTCGAGGTGGGAACCAACGCCACCGTGCTCGTCTCCGGGACGTTCGACCTGCGGAACACGGGAACCGCGACCCGCAGCCTCGTCGTCGGCGGAGCCGGCAACGCCGTATTCAACGGGGTGATCAGCGGCACGTCGCCGACGAACCCGGCGCTGCAGTACGGCATCACGATCGGCGGCAGCGCCACGACCCCGGTCGGAATGACGACCCTCAACGCCGCGAACACCTACAACGGCCTGACCACCGTGGCGAGCGGCACGCTGCGGCTGGGCAACGCGCAGTCCCTCGGCTCGACGTCGGCCGGCACACTCGTGACGACCTCCACGTTCACGCCGGCGCTGCCGGGGGGCGTGCTCGATCTCAACGGCCAGACGGTTGTCGGTGAGTCGCTCACCCTCGACGGCGCGGCCGGCAGCGTGTCGCTCGTCAACTCGAATGCCGGCGTGGCCGCAAGCTGGGGCACCGGGATCGTCGCCGCCGGCGGCGTCTCGATCGGCGGTGCGGGTGGCATCGCCCTGCCGGGCGTACTCTCGGGAGCCGGCACGCTCTCCAAGGTCGGCGCGGGCACGGTGACGCTCGCGACGGCCAACACCTTCTCCGGCACGGTCGCGATCGACGGCGGCACGCTCGCCCTCGGCGCCGCCGGCTCGATCGCCGCAGTGCCGAAGGTGGCCGTCGCGGCCGGGGCGACGTTCGACGTCGCCGCGGTCGGGGGCGGCTTCACGATCGGGGCCGGGCACACGCTCACCGGGGCCGGTTCCGTGACCGGTTCCGTGACCGTCGACTCCGCATCGGTGCTGAGCCCGGGCACGAATGTCGGCACGCTCGCCGTCTCCCAGGGCATCACGTGGGGCTCCGGGGGCAACTACGCCTGGCAGATGATGTCGGCGACCGGCACCGCCGGCTCCACGAGTTCGTGGGATCTCGCCACGGTCGGTGGCGGGCTGACGATCACCGCCACGCCGGCCGATCCCTTCAAGATCAACCTCTGGACGCTCACGGGCGGTGGCACGAGCGGCACGGCGTCGGGCTTCGACGCCGGCCAGAACTACAGCTGGAGGATCGCCTCGGCGACCGGAGGCATCTCCGGGTTCGCCGCCAACAAGTTCCTGATCAACACGTCGGCCACCAACGGCACCGGCGGATTCGCCAATGCCTACGGCGGCGGCACGTTCAGCCTCGCCCAGAGCGGCAATGCGCTGAATCTCGTGTTCACCGCCGGCACCCCCAGCGTGATCACGATCAACGTGCCCAGCGGCACCCAGACCCAGACGCAGGCGGGCTACGCGACCCTCTCGGGCTCGATCCCGGTGGTGAAGACCGGCGGCGGCACGCTCGTGCTCGATCAGGCCAACACCCTCTCGGGCTCGAAGACCGTGCAGGGGGGCGTGCTGCGGCTCGCCCACGGCTCGGCGCTCGCCTCGAGCCGCCTCGTCGTCGTGGCCGGCGGCACGGGCCAGGTGGCCCCCGTCACCACCACGAGCGTCGCCAGCCTCGACCTCGCCAGCGGCAACGGCCTCCTCGACCTCACGAGCGGCGCCGTGACGATCGCCGCCGGCATGACGGGCCCGCAGTTCGTGGCCGAGATCCTCGAGGGCCGGGCCGACGGCTCGTGGAGCGGCACCTCGGGGATCACCTCGAGCGCGGCCGCGGCGGAAGTGGCCTCGAGCATCCCCCGCGCCGTGGGCTGGGTCGACAACGGCGACGGCTCG
>JBJTRH010000250.1:0-5089 GCA_046076065.1 Planctomycetaceae bacterium
GGGCAACGCCGACGCGGCCTGCAACGCCCACATCGCCTGCCATGCGGCGAACGTGGCGCTCTTCCTGGGGCGGCCCGTGAAGCTCGACACCGAGTCGTGGCAGTTCGTGAACGACGATCAGGCGAACCGGCTGCGGTCGGAGTCGCTCCGCGAGCCCTGGAGGCTGTGAGGATGAGATCGCCTTCGTGTGCCGTGGTCGCCGCGACCCTGGCTCTGGCCGCCGGATGGGTGCATGCCCAAGAACCCGCGGCGCCGCGAGAGCCGGAGCTCCTCGCGGTGATCCGCTCGGAAACGCCGGAGGCCGACAAGGCCCTGGCCTTGAAGGGGCTCGCGGTGCATGGCTCCCCCGCCTGCGTGGCCGACGTGGCGACCTACCTCGGCACCGAGCGGCTGTCGTCGTGGGCCCGGATTACGCTCGAGGCGATCCCTGGCGCCGAGGCGTCGGCGGCCCTGCGGGCTGCGGCTGGCCCCGGCACGCCGCTCGGGAGCCGGCAGCTCACGGGCGTGATCAACTCGATCGGCGTGCGGCGCGACGCGGCCGCCGTGCCCCTGCTCGTCGCCCGGCTCGGCGATGGCGATCCGAATGTGGCAGGGGCAGCGGCTGCCGCCCTGGGCACGATTGGCACGGCCGATGCGGCCGCGGCACTCTCGCAGGCGCTCGCCGCGGGAACGCCGGACCGCGACACGGTGGCCGCGGCGTGCGTCGTGTGCGGCGAGCGGCTGGTGGCGGCTGGCAACGCGGCGGCGGCGACCGTTCTCTTCGATGCCGTGCGGACGGCCGACGTGTCGGAGCAGCGGCGGGCCGAAGCGTGGCGGGCCGCGATCCTGGCCCGCGGTCGCGAGGGTGTGCCGCTGCTTGTCGACCTCCTGCGGGCGCCGTCACAACGGCTCTTCAACATGGGGCTCTTCACGTCACGGGAGTTCGCGGCCGGCACCCACCGCGACGCGGCCCTCGCCTACGAGGTCGACCTCGCGCTCGTGAAGGCCGCCGGCGGCTCCGGGCCGCTGCCCGCCGACCGTGCGGCGCTCGTGATCGACCTGCTTGCAGATCGCAATGCCGGCGGTGCCGGAGCAGCCGTGCAGCAGGCGCTGCTGGACTCGGCTGCGGTCGGCGAGCCCGTCGTGCGGATGGCCGCCATCCGTGCGGTCGGCCGCTGCGGTGATGCGGCGGCCGCCCATCGGCTCCTCGACCTCGCCGAGCAGGGCGACGCGGCGATCATCACGGCAGCGCGGCAGGCCGTCGCCGGGATGACGGCCGAGGGCGTCGATGAGCGGATCGTGGCGCGGCTCGACGCCGGCGCCTCCTTGCCGTTCATGGTGGGCCTGATCGGCGACCGTCGCATCGTCTCCGCCGCGGGCAAGGTGCAAGCCCTGGCCGACCACGCCGACCCGGCCGTTCGCGCGGCCGCGATCGCGGCGCTCGGCTCGATCGTGAGCCTCCCGGATCTTGGCATCCTCGTCCGCAGGGTCGCACATCCGCGGGACGACGCCGAGGCCGCCACCGCCGCGACGGCCCTCAAGGAGGCCGCCGTGCGGATGGCCGACCGCGACGGCTGCGCGGCGGTGATCGCGGAGGCGATCGGCTCGGCCGGGCCGCGGGCCGGCGTGCTCGTGAACATCCTCGGCGACGTGGGGGGAGCCAAGGCGCTGGCGACCGTCGCCGCCGCAGCGAAGTCGGGCGATCAGGCCTTGCAGGATGCCGCCACGCGGGTGCTCGGCACGTGGATGACGGCCGACGCGGCGCCGGTTCTCCTTGACCTCGCCATCAGCGACACGGCAGGGCCCTACCGCGGCCGGGCACTCAAGGGCTATCTGCGGATTGCACGGCAGTTCGCCCTGCCGGAGGCCGAGCGGGCGGAGATGTGCCGTAAGGTGCTGACCGCGGCACAGGATCCGGCCGACCGCAAGGCCGTGATCGAGATCCTCGTCCGCTATCCGCATGCCGCCACGCTCGCGGTGGCGAAGGAGGCCGTCGCGCTCCCCGACGTGGCCGCGGAGGCGAAGGCTGCGGTGACCGCGATCGAGGCGAAGCTCGAAACGAAATAGCCGGCGGGATCATCCGTGCCGGACCAGGCCCTCCGCCTCGACGAGCCGCCGCTCCGCCGCGAGGTCGAGGTCACGGCAGAGCACGAGATAGGCCGCTCCGGCCACGACGAGCCCGACGAAGATCGTGCCATCGAAGCCGAGGGCTCGGGCAGCCGGCCCGGTGTAGGGAGTCGTCATCATGAAGGGCACCATCGCCACGGTGGCCAGCGCGTAGGCGGCCTGCCCGCGCCAGCCCCAGCGGCCGTAGATGCCATCGGGCCTGAAGATCTCCCGGATCGAATAGGCCCCCTTCCGCACGAAGAAGTAATCGACGAGGTTGATCGCCGTCCACGGCGTGAACAGGTAGCCGAGGAAGATCAGCACGTTGCCGTAGAACGACGTGAATCGGTCCACGCCCACGAGCCGGGCGATCGCCCAGACGAGCACGAACATCGCCAGGATGCCGAGGGCCCGGATGCGGCGGTTGGGCCGCACCGGCCGCACCGAATCGGCGATCGAGATCAGCGACATCATGCCGCCGTACTGGTTGATCGCCATGATCGACAGCAGACCGACGAACTGCGCCATCACGGCGAGCGTGCCGAAGCCCGGCGAGAGCTGGTCACCGACGGTGAGGAACGCCGCCACCGGCGAGCTGCCGTCGCCGCCCGCCGCCCAGAGCACGGCGCCGAGACCGAACACCCAGATCGCCGACAGGGCGCTGGGCAGGTAGGTCCACCAGAAGGTCGCGCGGACGCCGACGTCGGCGGGCAGGTAGCGGGAGTAGTCGGACACGTAGGGCGCCCAGCCGAGCTGGAAGCCGGCGACGATCGTGAACACCGTCATGAACGGGCCGATCCGGAAGGGCCCCGGCGTCCAGGCGTCGGCCGGCAGGGAAGGCGACCCGATCGCCGCGAGCGTGAGCCCGATCATCACCAGCACGAGCGGCCACGCGAGCCACTGATTGATGCGGTGGATCCAGTGGTAGCCGAAGAAGGCCACGCCGGCTGCGACCGTGGCGGAGACGAGATAGCCGACGTCGGGATCGAGGCCAGCAAGGGCGTGCAGCGCGTCGCCGGAGAGGATCGCATCGGAGGTGTTGAAGGCCACGTAGTTGACGAAGGCGAAGACCCACACGGTGGCCGCAGCGCCGAGGTAGCCGAACTGCGGCCGCGACTGCACGAGCTGCGGCAGGCCGAGCTGCGGGCCCTGCGCCGAGTGAAAGGCCATGAAGAAGGTGCCGAACAGCGAGCCCAGGACGGTGGCCACGAGCGTCCAGACGAGCCCCGCGCCGGCCGACGCGGTGGTGATGCCGGTGGCGAGCCCGGTGAGATTCACGCCGCTCACGAACCACAGGGCGCCGAGATGGCGGACGGTGCCGTGCCGTTCCGAGGCCGGGATGTAGTCGATCGAATGCAGCTCGATGCCGGCCGGCTGCCGCGGCTCGATGCCCGGTTCGTCGCGTGGCGCCGTGCGGACCATGGGCCGCCTGTGGAGTCGGGAAAGGGAATGCCGTATGGTGAGCAGAATAGCGGTGTTCCATCGGCCCCGCATCGCCGGCCAGGATGGAGCGGCATCACGGGGGGGATCGACATGCGGGGATTCGTTGTGGTGCTCGTGATCGCCTTCACGATCGTGCCCGTGGCCGTGGTCGTCGGGGCCGACGTGGCGTTCGAGAAGCAGACGCTCACCGAGCGGTTCGTGGCCGAGGGCTGCGCCGTTGCCGACTTCGATCGTGATGGCCACGCCGACATCACGGCAGGCAACACGATCTGGCACGGCCCCGATTTCGCCCGCACCACGGCGTTCACGCCGCCGGCCGACAATCCCTCGGGTCCATCGAAGACGCCCTACGACCCTGCTCGGGGCTACTCGGACTTTTTTCTCGCCTTCGCCCACGACTTCACCGGCGACGGCTGGGCCGACATCCTCGTGTATGGCCTCCCGGGCGAGCCGGCGCAGGTGTTCGTGAATCCGCAGGGCATGGCCGGCCACTGGGCGAAGCACGCGATCTTTGACGTGGCCGACGGCGAGTCGCCCGGGCTCGTCGACATGACCGGTGACGGGAAGCCGGAGCTGCTCGTGCACTCGAGCGACCTCGCGAAGCCGCCGGAGGCGAAGGGCAAGGGAGGCGGCCAGCTCGGCTTCGCCGAGATCGACTGGGCCAAGCCGCTGGCGAAGGCCCGCTTTCATCCGATCACGCCCCGCTCCGCGGAGAACGATGCGAAGTATTTCCGGTACACGCATGGCTATGGCGCCGGCGACATCAATGGCGACGGCCGCGTGGATCTCCTCACGAAGGACGGCTGGTTCGAGCAGCCGGCCGACGGTGCCGTGGCGATCTGGGCATTTCATCCTGGGCCCTTCGGGCCCGCCGACGCCCGTGGCGGAGCCCAGATGCTCGTGATGGACGTGAATGGCGATGGCCGGAGCGATGTGGTCACGAGCTACGACGCCCACGGCTGCGGCCTCGGATGGTTCGAGCAGCGGGCCGACGGCTCCTTCGGAGAACGCCGCATCATGGGGGCCGCGGCTGCCGACAGCGAGCAGGGCGTGACCTTCAGCCAGCTCCATGCCCTCGCGGCGGCCGACATCGACGGCGACGGCTTCCAGGACCTGGTCACCGGCAAGCGCCGCTGGGCCCATGGCGTGAACGGCGACATCGACCCCAACGCCCCGCCGGTGCTGTACTGGTTCCGGCTCGTCCGCGACGGCTCGGGCGGGGCCCGTTTCGTGGCCGAGCTCATCGACGACGACAGCGGTGTGGGCACGCAGGTGACGGTGGCCGACGTGAACGCCGACGCGAGGCCCGACGTGGTCGTGGCCAACAAGCGGGGCGTGTGCGTGTTTCGGCAGAAGTGACGCCAGCGGCTCGAGAAGCGGCCCTCATACGGACTCGACGCGATCCTCTCGCGTCGCTTCCGCACCGCCGCCGGCCGGAGGCTCCCGGGTTCCGACATCGGCGGGAACCAGGTTGCAGGAAGGGGCTGTCCGTGATCCCGTCGCTGGCGCTCCGGGCTTTCTGGAGCCATGACCTCAGCGAGGGGCTGCCCGTGCCCGGGAG
>JBJTRH010000251.1:0-4406 GCA_046076065.1 Planctomycetaceae bacterium
GAAGGGTGCCGCCATCCGGGCGGCGAACGCCTGCGAAGCCATCCCTGGCCTTTGCAGGCTGAAGGGTGCCGCCATCCGGGCGGCGAACCATCACCCCCTCCCCACCAGCGAAAGGCCGCCCATGCCTTCCGCACAGGCCTGCGCTCAGCGAGGGATTGCCCATGCCCCGCGAGCCGGCGTATGCCGTCAAGCGAAGCCACGACCAATCCGCCTTCGGCGGATCGGTGCCCGGCGAAGCGCCGGCGGCATCCGAGTGAACGGCGGGCACGATGCCCGCCGCGAACGCCCGGCGACGGGGCTCGGGCCATCCTGAGCCTGACTCAGCGGCCACGCTGCTCCAGGCACCGCCGCGTGACCCAGGCCCGATAGGCGAACATGACCATCAGGTTCGGCCAGGAAAACAGCAAACGCGTCACGATCCCCCACGGCCCGCGCTTGTGCTCGTATTCGATGTGCTCGCGGATCTCCGTGCGATCCGCGTCGAGCGGCACGAACGTGTGGGTGTGTTCCCACTTGGCCGCCGGCCCCGAGGCCTGCACGTCGGTGAAGCCACGGTCGCTCACGCCGCGATGCACCGCCTTCCACCGCAGGGGCAGGGGGCCCACCCAGAGCGTGAAGGTGGAGACCGAGCCCTCCGCGAGCGGCTCGATCGAGTGCAGCTGCACGATCGTCGGCGGCGGCGTGAGACGCTTGAGGGCCGAGGTGTCGCGGTGGAAGTCGCGAACGGCCTCGAGCGGGGCGGGAACGACGAAGGAGTAGTCGAAGACGGGCATGACCGGGGATTCTAGGCCCGTGGCGGCGGGCCGCCGCTCGGGGTTGCGAAAAAGCCCCGTGCCGGTACGATACAGGGCTTCCCAATCCCCGTTTTCGCGAGTGTTCTGTGGCACGTTCCTGTCAGGTCTGCAGCAAGGGCTTCTCGGTCGGCAACCAGGTGACGATTCGCGGCAAGGCGAAGTACCTCGGCGGCGTCGGCACCAAGGTAACCGGCATCACCAAGCGGAAGTTCAAGCCCAACCTGCAGCGGCTGCGGGTGACGGTCGGCCGCGGCACGAGCACGTCGCTCCTTGTCTGCACGCAGTGCATCAAGAGCGGAGCCGTGACGAAGCTCGTCAAGCGGCAGCCGTTCCGGCTCCCGAAGGTGGACAAGGCCGCCAAGCCGGCCGAGGAAGCGGTGCCGTCGGGACCGCGTGCCCGGCCCTGATCGCGGCTCACGGGAGGCCGCGGCCATGGCACTCACTCGGCAGGATGTCGCGAAGGTCGGGCTGCTCGCGCGGCTGGCCCTCTCGGACGACGATGTCGATCGGATGACCGGCGAGCTCTCGAAGATCGTCGGCTTCGTGTCGCAGCTCGAGGAGCTAGCCGCCGCCGACGTGGCCCCGCTCGCCCACCCCCTCGACACGCAGAACGTGTTCCGTGCCGACGAGCCCGCGCCGTCGCTGACGACCGAGCAGGCGCTGCAGTCGGCGCCGCGGCACGACGGCACCTGCTTCCTCGTGCCCGCCGTCCTCGGGGAGTCTGGCGCCGCCTGACGGGCCCTCGGCCGTCGTCCTCTCCCGGGATCCCGCCTGCCATGCAGCCTCTCGAACTCTCCGCCGTCGATCTCGTCGCCGCGATCCACCGCGGCGAGGTGTCGGCCGTGCAGGTCGCCGAGGCGTTTCTGGATCGCATCGCCCGCGTCGACGGCAGCATCCACGCGTTTCTGCACGTGGATCGCGAGGCGGCGCTTGCCCGGGCCGCCGACATCGACGCCCGCCGCAAGGCCGGCCGGCCGCTCGGGCCGCTCGCCGGGCTGCCCGTGGCGGTGAAAGACGCGCTCTGCACGAGCGACCAGCCCACGACCTGCGCCTCGAAGATGCTCGCCGGCTACCGGCCGCCGTACGACGCACACGTCGTCGCCCGGCTCCGCGCCGCCGACGCCGTGCTCGTGGGCAAGACGAACATGGACGAGTTTGCCATGGGCGGGTCCAACGAGAACTCCGCGTTTGGCCCGGTGCACAATCCGTGGGATCTCGCCCGCGCGCCGGGCGGCTCGTCCGGCGGCTCGGCGGCGTGCGTGGCCGCCGACATGGCCCCCGTGGCGATCGGCTCCGACACCGGTGGCTCGATCCGTCAGCCTGCGGGCCTGTGCGGGATCACCGGCCTCAAGCCGACCTACGGCCGGGTGAGCCGCCGCGGCCTCGTGGCCTTCGCCTCGAGCCTCGACCAGATCGGCCCGATGGCCCGCTCCGCGGCCGACTGCGCGCTGGTGATGGAGACGATCGCCGGCCACGATCCCGGCGATGCCACGAGCCTCGCCGACGAGGTGCCGCGGTATGGCGAGATGCTCGAGAAGCCGCTCACCGGCCTGCGGATCGGCCGGGTCTCCGAGCACTTCGGCCCCGGCCTCGACCCCGAGGTTGCCCACGGCGTGGAGGAAGCGTTTGCGGCCTTCAAGGCGGCGGGGGCCACGATCCACGACGTTGAGTTGCCGCACGCGAAGTATGGCATCGCCACCTACTACCTGGTCGCCCCGTGCGAGGCGTCGAGCAATCTGGCGCGATACGACGGAGCGCACTATGGACATAGGTCTTCAGCCCGCCCCACCGGCGAGTTCGAGTCGCCGCTCGTCGAGATGTACTGCCGCAGCCGCGCCGAGGGCTTCGGCCCCGAGGTGCAGCGGCGGATCATGCTCGGCACCTACGCCCTCTCGGCCGGCTACTACGACGCCTTCTATGCCAAGGCCCTGCGGGTGCGCCGCCTGATCCGCCAGGACTATCTCGACGCGTTCCAGAAGGTCGACCTGATCGGCGGCCCGGTCTCGCCCACGCCGGCCTTCCGGCTCGGCGAGAAGACGAGCGATCCGCTCGCCATGTATCTCGTCGACATGTACACGGTGGGCACCAACCTCGCGGGCATCGGCGGCATTTCGTTCCCCTGTGGCTTCACGAAGGGGGGCCTGCCGATCGGCTTCCAGCTCCAGGGCCCGGCGCTGTCCGAGCCGCTCCTGCTGCGGGCCACCGACCGCTACCAGAAGCTCACCGCCTGGCACACCCGCCGCCCGCCGCAGCCCGCCTGACGCCGCCATCATGTCGAAGCCCGCCACCGCCGTGTCTGCCGAGCCGTTCACAACCGTGATCGGCCTCGAGGTGCACGTCCAGCTGCTCACGCAGACGAAGCTCTTCTGCGGCTGCTCGACGAAGTTCGGCTCGCCCCCGAACACGCAGGTCTGCCCGACGTGCCTCGGGCTGCCGGGGTCGCTGCCGGTGATGAATCGGCGGGCCTTCGAGCTCGCGATCCGGGCGGCCCTCGCCCTCAACTGCCGGATCGCCCCGTTCACGAAGTGGGACCGCAAGAACTACTTCTATCCCGACCTGCCGAAGGGCTACCAGATCAGCCAGTACGATCTGCCTTTCTCGAGCGACGGCCATCTCGAGGTGGTCGATCCGAAGGGGGCGTTCTCGCGGAACGTGGGCATCATCCGCGTGCACCTCGAGGAGGATGCGGGCAAGAGCATGCACGACGAGGCCGCGGGCACGGCCGACACCCGCATCGACCTCAACCGCGCCGGCACGCCGCTCTGCGAGATCGTGTCGCAGCCCGACCTGCGGAGCCCGCAGGAGGCCCGCGCTTGGCTCAACGAGCTGAAGCTGCTGCTCGTCTACCTCGGCGTGAGCGACTGCAACATGCAGGAGGGGAGCCTGCGGGTCGACGCCAACGTCAACCTCCACATCCCGCAGGCTGATGGACGCACGGCCAAGACGCCCATCGTCGAGATCAAGAACATGAACTCCTTCCGCTCGGTGGAGCGGGCGCTCGTCTACGAGGCGGCGCGGCAGTGGGAGGAGTGGCAGGCGACGAAGGTCGAGATGGGGAAGATGCCCAAGCAGACCCGCGGCTGGGACGACCCCGCCGGCATCACGCGTCCGCAGCGGCAGAAGGAGGAGTCGAGCGACTACCGCTACTTCCCCGAGCCCGACCTCGTGCCCGTGACCGTGAGCGAGGCCGAGGTGGCGGCGGCCCGCGCCGCGATGGGCGATCCGCCCACGGTGCTGCGGGCGGCCCTGGCCGAGCGGTGGAAGATCTCCGCCTACGACGCCGACGTGCTCGTGAACCAGGGCCGCGAACTCGTGGCCTGGTACGAAGACCTCGCCACGCGCGTGGGCGAGGGCAAGGTGGCGAGCAACTGGATGCAGCAGGACGTGCTCCGCACGCTCAACGAGCGGGGGGGCACGATCGCGGAGTTTCCGGTGACGGCCGAGCAGGTGGCCGACATCATCGGCCGTGTGCAGAAGGGCGACTTCGACACCAGCCGTGGCCGCGAGATCTTCGCCGAGGTGCTCGCCTCGGGGAAGGCGGTGGCCGACGTCGTGGCCTCGATGGGGATCGCGGCAGTGAGCGACGACGACCTGGTCGCGCTCTGCAAGGAG
>JBJTRH010000252.1:0-4500 GCA_046076065.1 Planctomycetaceae bacterium
TTCTCGAAGCGGTGGTGCATGATCGCCGTGCCCTGCGTGGCATTCAGCACGCGGGTGCGCAGCCCGATCAGTCCGCGGGCCGGGATCGAGAAGGTGGTGTGGGCGAACTACCCCGCGAGCCCATGTGCTTGAGCTGGCCGCGGCGGGCGCCGGTGAGCTCCATCACCGGCCCGAGCTTGTCGTGAGGCACCTCCACCACGAGCGTCTCGAAGGGCTCGTAGGTGACGTCGCCCTCCTTCCGCAGGATCACCTTCGGCTTGCCCACGGAGATTTCGAAGCCCTCTCGCCGCATCGTCTCGATGAGCACGGAGAGATGGAGCAGGCCGCGGCCGGAGACGGCGAACTGCTCGGTGCCCTCGATCGGCTGCACCCGCAGGGCCACGTTCCGCTCCAGCTCCTTCGCGAGCCGGTCGCGGAGGTGCCGCGTGGTGAGGAACTTGCCCGACTTGCCCACGAGCGGCGAGGTGTTGATGCCGAACACCATCGAGAGCGTGGGTTCGTCGACGGTGAGCCGCGGGAGCGGCCGCGGGTCGGCCGGGTCGCAGATGGTGTCGCCGATCTCCACGTCCTCGATGCCGCTCACGGCGGCGATGTCGCCGGCGTCGGCCTGCTCCACGTCGATGCGGCCGAGCTTGTCGAACGACTGCACCCCCACGAGCTTCGCGGGCACGAGCGTGCCGGCCGCCGTGGAGCGGACCACCGCGGCGGCCTTCGTGAGCGTGCCCGATTCGACGCGGCCGATCGCGATCCGGCCCACGTAGTCCGACCAGTCGAGCGTGGTCACGAGCATCCGCAGCGGCGCCGCGGGATCGACCACCGGGCCCGGAATCTTCTCGAGCACGAGGTCGAGGAGCGGCTCCATCGTGCCCTCGCGGACGGCCGGGTCGTGGGAGGCGTAGCCGCTGCGGCTCGACGCATACACGTACGGGAAGTCGGCGAGGTCGTCGTCGGCGCCGAGCTCGAGGAACAGGCCGAGGATCTCGTCGAGCACCTCCAGCGGCCGGGCGTCGGGGCGGTCGATCTTGTTGACCACCACCACGGGCCGCAGCCGGCACTCGAGGGCCTTGGAGAGCACGAACCGCGTCTGCGGCATCGGACCCTCGGCGGCGTCGACGAGCACGAGCGCGCCGTCGGCCATCCGCAGCACCCGCTCCACCTCGCCGCCGAAGTCGGCGTGGCCGGGGGTGTCCATGATGTTGATCTTCTTGCCCTTCCACTCCACCGCGATGTTCTTCGCGAGGATCGTGATGCCGCGCTCCTTCTCGAGGTCGTTGGAGTCGAGGATCCGCTCGCCAGAGAGCTGGCTGGCGCGGAACTGCCCGCTCTGGCGGAGCAGGCAGTCGACGAGCGTGGTCTTGCCGTGGTCGACGTGGGCGATGATGGCGATGTTGCGGATGTCGTCGCGGCGGGTGCCGGGCGACTGGACGGCGGGCGCGGAAGTCATGGATCGGGGGCCGGCCGCGAGGCCGGAAGGCGGGGAGGAAGCGGGGCGGGAATGGAGACTAAGGGGATCGAACCCTCAACCCCCGCCTTGCAAAGGCGGTGCTCTCCCAATTGAGCTACGTCCCCGAATCATCGTCGGGGCGGGACCCCGAAGCGAACTGCGCGCGCCAAGATTCGAACTTGGGACCTCTACCTTATCAGGGTAGCGCTCTAACCAACTGAGCTACGCGCGCGGCGTGCGGGCCGATCCCGCAGACTCCCGAGTGTAGGTGGTCCCCGGGCGGCGTCAAAGGGGCGGCGTGCCCCCGGCCCGGGCGTACCGCCCTCAGAAAATGGCGCTGGCGCGGCGGCGGCCTTCCGGCTACGTTGCTCGGGTCCGCCTGCTTCCGTGCCAGGAGTTCCAGCCATGTCCGTCGCTCGTGCTGCGTCGTTCGCATTCGTCCTCTCCCTCCCTGCCGCGGCCGCCCTTGCCGCCGGGCCCAGTGTGGAAGACGCCCTCGCCATCAAGCCCCGCCAGAAGGGAGTCGATTGTTCGCAGCTCTCGGCCGACGAGATCAAGCAGGCGAGCATCAAACAGGATAAGGAGGCCGGCGCGAGCGCCCTCGTGGTCCGCGGGCCTTCGGGGGAGGTGCTCCGAGCCTTCGCCGACACCAACGGCGACCGCGTCGTCGACCGCTGGAGCTTCTACAAGGACGGCCTCGAGGTGTATCGTGAGATCGACGCCGACAACGACAAGAAGGCCGAGGAGTATCGCTGGCTCGGAGGGAGCGGCAGCCGCTGGGGCACCGACACCAACGGCGACCAGGTTATCGACGTCTGGAAGGCGATCTCCGCCGAGGAGGCCACGGCCGAAGTCGTGGCGGCAGTCCGCGACCGCGACGTGGCCGCGTTCACGCGGCTGCTGCCCACCAAGGCCGACCTCGAAGCCGCGGGCTTCACCGGCGAGCAGCTCGCCTCGCTGGCCGCCCGCGCCGCCGCGGCGCCGGAGGCCTTCGCCAAGGCCGTGGCCGCCCAGAAGGAGATCGGCCCCGACTCCCGCTGGTCGAGCATGCTCACGCCGCAGCCGCCGGGCACGCTCGCCGCGGGCACCGATGGTCTCACGAAGGACGTGACCGCCTACGACAACGTCGTGGCGCTCGTGGAAGGGGGCGGTGGTAACGGCCAGGTATTCGTCGGCTCGCTCGTGAAGTGCGGCGACGCCTGGCGGCCGGTCGATGTGCCGCAGCTCGCCGGCTCCTCCGACATCGCCGACGCATTCGGATTCTTCACGCCGCGCACCCCCGGCCGCGGCCCGGCGATGGATGGCGGCGTGGCCGAGAACCTCAAGCCGATGCTCGCCAAGCTCCGTGAGATCGAGGGCAAGATGACCGCCGCGAATCCGGCTTCGCGCAGGACGCTCGCCGCGGACTACGTCGCCCAGCTCGAGCAGACGGCCGCGGCCGCCGCCGAGACGGATCGGCCGTTCTGGACGAACCAGCTCGTGGAGACGCTCGCGGCCTACGTGCAGGAAGGGATCTATCCGGATGGCATCGCGAAGCTCGAGACGATCGCCGAGACGGTCAAGGGCGACGAGACGACGTCGGCATTCGTGGCATTTCGGCTGATCCAGGCGCGATACGCGGTTGGCATGGAGCAGCCGGGCGCCGATGGCGAGAAGCTGCAGAAGGCCTGGTTCGACGACCTGCAGGCCTTTGCCGACGCCTATCCCAAGGCGGTCGAGTCGGCCGAGGCGATGCTGCAGCTCGCCTTCCGCGACGAGTTCGAGGGCCACGACGACGACGCCGTGAAGCGATACGCCGCGATCGCCTCCAACTTCCCCGACAGTGCCCAGGCCCGGAAGGCCGCCGGTGCGGTGCGTCGCCTTGAGAGCGTGGGCCGTCCGCTCAAGCTGTCGGGGCCCGCCGTGGACGGCAAGCAGGTGGGCATCGAGTCGTTCAAGGGCGTGCCGGTGCTCGTGCACTACTGGTCCACCGACTGCGAGCCGTGCAAGGTGGAACTCGCGCAGATCCGCGAAATGCAGGCCAAGTATGGTCCCAAGAAGTTCGCGGTGATCGGCGTGGCGCTCGACGGCGACAAGGCGAAGCTCGTCAAGTTTCTGCAGGCCAAGCCGCTGGGGTGGCCGCAGCTCCATGAACCGGGCGGGCTCGACAGCCGGCTGGCGGAGGAGTTTGGCGTGATGGCCCTGCCCACGATGGTGCTCGTGGGGGCCGACGGCACCGTGGTCGATCGCAACGTGACGATCACGGGGCTCGAGAAGAAGCTCGACGAGCTGATCGCGGGCGAGGGGAAGTAGGCGATCGCGGGGGACCGCGCCGACGGCGTGCTCCCGCGACGGCGTGGCGGGAGGCCATGCGGCCTTGCCGGCCCGCCAGACCGGTTGCTACGGTCTCCGCCCCCGTCGCCCTCGGAGTCGTCGTCATGCCCCTGCCCTGCCCGTCGCTCGTCGCGTTTGCCGTGAGCCCCACGCTCTGTGCCCTCGGCGCCGTGCAGGTGCTGTGCGTGGCGGCCGCCGGGTTTTCGAGGCTCGCCGAGGGCACGCGGTTCGAGCGAAGCGGCCAGTGGCTCTGCCTTGCGGCGCTCGCCGTGGTGGGCACGGCCTGCGGGATGGCGATCCAGCTCGGGCCCGATTCGGCCGCCGTCTGCGCGACGACGCTGGCGCTGATGACGATGATCACCGTGGTCGACGTCTCGCCCGCGAGCTGACCCGGTCACCGGCGAGGCCGCGAGGTCGCTTCATCCCCCCTGCCTTGCCGGCGCTGCCCGCACGAACCCGGTTTCCGTTGAAACCGGAAAAAAACTCCCCTCCGCTGCGACCGACAGCCGAAGACAGGAGGGCGGGGAGTGTTCGAGCGGCCGGCCTCGGTGCGGCGCTCGGCCCCCACCGCCGGATTTGCAGCCAAGGGAGTGATCCATGTCCATTTCCAAGACCACGTTTCTGCTCGCCGTCGTCGCGTCGGCGTGCCTCACGGCGGCGGGGCGTGCCGAGGACCTGGCGGCGTCGGTCGCCGGCAAGCTTCGCGACTCCGGCGCCCTCACCGGCTACCGGGTGCACGTGAA
>JBJTRH010000253.1:0-3342 GCA_046076065.1 Planctomycetaceae bacterium
GAACGAGGTGTCGGGGCCGTAGCCGGCCGTCATCGACATCCCCATCACCAGCTGCGGCACGCACGAGGCCGCCACGAGCCACCAACGCCGGCGGCCTGTCGGCAGGAGGCCTGCCCTTGCAAAAACCGCGAACGCGGCGACCAGCCAGCACAGAAACCACAGAAACCAGAGGTGCTGAAAGACGTTCGTCTGCACGAGGTGCAGCGACCACGAACCGACGCGCAGCCGGAGCCACTCCCCCGAGAAGACTGCGGACCACGCAAGCGTCAGCCGATCGAGCACACCGCCGAGCGTGCCCTCGGAGTTGGGCCCCGTGGGCAGCACGCCGCGCAGCCGGTCGCGGCCGGCGACGACCTCGGCCACGCTCACGGGATTCATGTCGGTCAGGGGCGCCAGCTCGCTGACGAGGTCGGCCGGCAAGCTCATCATCGCTGCCGGCATCCGGCCGACCACGTTTGCGGCGGTCGGGTCTGCTCCCTGGGCCATCAGCAGCGTCGCCGCCGCATCCCGCCCGAAGAAGGCGGCCATGTGAAGCGGCGTGTTGCCGCTGCCGTCGCGGTCGTTGGGATCTCCGCCGGCCTCGAGCACGGCAGCCACGATCGTGGGGTCGCCCCGCATCGTGGCCCACGCGAGCGGCGTGAGACCCCAGCAGGCGTCCGTGCGTTCGACCGCACCAGGCGCCGCAAGCCGACGCTGCACCGCGGACTCGTCGCCCGAAAGCAGGTCGCCGACGGCGGCCTCCCGATGATTGGTCCGCAGGGCGTAGCCCTCGATCGTCTCGCCGAGCGGCACGATCGTGATCATCGCGATGGCCAGCGGCAGAACGATGCGGAGGCATCGCTGCTCGAGCAGGCTGGCGAGGCCGTGCCGGCTGAACACGAGCATCGTGAAGTAGCCGCTCAGCAGGAAGAACAGCGGCATGCGGAAGCCGTGCACGGCTGCGACCAGCAGGAGGAGCGCGTCGCTCCGCCTCGTGTCGCGCACGGGCCAGGGGAACGAGGTGAAGCTCATCGCCGCATGCAGGGCCACGCCCAGCAGCATGGCAAAGCTGCGCAGGGCATCGAGATCGGCGCGCCGCGTTGCCCGAGGGTCAGTCATGTGGGCGAAAGCTCGACATGCTCCATCGCACCACCGTCGCCCGTGTGGCCAACCGCACCGCGAGCGACAGGAAATAGTTCGCCCAGCCCGACACCACGCAGAGCCGACCGGCGTCGAACGCCTCCAGTCCGGTGCGGACCACCGCCTCCACCTCCTCGGCTCGGTTTCGTTCTGCCCAGCCGGAGGCCCCCGCTCGATCGAAGAAGCCGGTCCGCGTCGCGCCTGGGCAGAGCGTCGTGAGCGTGACGCCATGGGCCCGCAGTTCCGCCCCGAGCGCCTCGCTGAAGTGCAGCACATACGCCTTGCTCGCCGCGTAGACGCCCATGTAGCCGACCGGCTGGAACGACACGATCGATCCGATGTTGATGATGCCGCCGTGACCCCGCGCGGCCATCTCCTTGGCTGCCAGGAGCGTCAGTTCGGTCAGGCCAACGATGTTGACCTGGATCATCTCCAGGGCCTGCGCGACGTCCGTCTCTTCCACCGACGCCACCAGACCGAACCCTGCGTTGTTGACCAGCAACTCCACCGCGATGCCCCGGTGTGACACCTCGGCCAGCAGCTCCCGGCCCGCATGCGGTTGGGAGAGGTCGGTGGTCACGATCTCGCATCGGATGCCGTGCGCAGCCTCGAGTTCCTGCCCCAAGGCCCGCAGGCGATCCTCGCGACGGGCCACCAGCACGCAATGCATTCCCTTTGCCGCCAGCTGCCGGGCAAACTCCGCGCCGATCCCGGAGGAGGCACCGGTGACGACTCCCCAGCGATTGGCGTATGCGTGTGGCACGATTGTGACCCTCGACGCGCGGATGAGCACGGCCTTCGCACCCCGCCGGGGCCGCCACGATAGCCTGGTCGACGGCGTTTCTGCCAGCGTTGCCCGCGCGGCGGGCGACCCGAGGCTTCTTGCCGAGCCGCCATTCGATCAGCCGCCCTCCACCGACCTGGAGCATCGGCCGCGACCCTGACGGTCGCAGCGGTTGTGCGGACCGTCGTGCAGTTGCACGCGAATGACGGCCGATCATCCTTGTTCAGACACACGCCACGCGGCGGCCGCATCGCCCGCGTGGCCTGGAGCCGGGCACCTCATGCGCACAGCCTTCGTGACGGGCGGCACTGGCTTCATCGGCCGGCACCTCGTCGACGCGTTGCTGACCCGCTGCGTCGAGGTCCGCTGCCTCGTCCGCTCACCAGCCCGGGCCGCCCATCTGCATCGCGCCGGCGTCCGCACGGTCGGCGGCTCGCTCGCCGGCGTCGATGCATGGCATGCCGAGCTCTGCGGCTGCGACGCCGTCTTCAATGTCGGTGGCCTGGTCGCAGCCTGCCGGCGTGACGAGCTTTTCACGATCAACGGCCGCGCGGTCGGCATCCTGGCCGATGCCTGCGCAAGGCTCGAGTCTCCGCCCACGCTGGTGCACGTCTCGTCGCTCGCCGGTGCCGGCCCGCCGCCCCGCGGCAAACCGATCCGTGATGAGGCCGATCCGTTTGCGCCGGTGTCCGACTATGGCGCGAGCAAGCTCATCGGCGACGGCGAGCTGCGCCGTCGGGCCGACCGGCTGCCGATCACGAGCATCCAACCTGGCATCGTATTCGGCCCGCACGACGCCAACGTCCTCACGCTCTACAAGATGATCCATGCCGCCCGCATCCACCTGCCGATGGGGTTTCGGCCGGTGCCGGTCTCGGTGATCCACGTCGCCGACCTGGTGAGCCTGATCCTGAAGGCGGCCGATCGAGGCGAGCGGATGGCGACGGACGACGGCGCGGCGCACCAGTCGAGCGGCGTCTATCACGCCTGCGACGATCGCGACCACCCGAGCTACGGCGACTTCGGCCGACGGATCGGCCAGGCGATCGGCCGCTCGGTGCTCGTGGTGCCGGTGGCCACGCCAATCGCCTGGCCGATCGTAGCCGTCGCGGCGGCGTGCTCGAACCTCGTGGGCAAGCCGAGCCTCGTGTCGCCCGACAAGCTCCGCGAGGCCACGGCGCGAAGCTGGGCGGCCTCCGCCGGAAAGGCCCGCCGCCACCTCGGCTTCGCCCCGGCCGCGACTATCGACGACCGCCTCCGTGAGACGGGCGACTGGTTCCGTGCCAACGGACTGCTGTAGGCTCTGGCAGCGTCGTCTGCCACGAGCTTTGGAGGGTTCCATGCACGCCCCGCGCCACCCGGCCTCCCGCCTCACCCGCCGCGGGTTCGCCGCCGCGGTCGCCGCGACCACCGCCGTCGCCGCCGCGCCCGCCTTCGCG
>JBJTRH010000254.1:0-49127 GCA_046076065.1 Planctomycetaceae bacterium
GGAAGGAGGCAACTACAACTGGCAGATGCTCTCCGGCACCGGTGTCGCCGGCAGCGCGACTGCATGGGACGTGGTCAGCGTCAGCGGATCGCTGGCCATAGCGGCGACCTCCACGAACCAGTTCCGGATCAACCTCTGGACGCTCTCCGGAGTCGCTCCCGACGTGAGCGGCTCGGCCGCCAACTTCAACTCCGCGACCAACTACGCGTGGACGATCGCCACGGCGGCTGGCGGGATCAGCGGTTTCGCGGCGGACAAGTTTACGGTGGTCACCTCCGCCACCAACGGCACCGGCGGGTTCGCCAACGCGTTCGGTACCGGCACCTTCAGCGTCGCCCAGAACGGCAACAATCTGCAGCTCGTCTTCACGGCTGGGGCGGCCCCGAGTGTGATCACGATCAACGTGCCGAGCGGCACGCAGACGCAGACCCAGGCCGGCTATCCGACCCTCTCGGGCTCGGTGCCGGTGCTGAAGACCGGGGCGGGCACGCTCGTGCTCGACCAGGCCAACACGCTCTCGGGCTCCACGACGGTGCAGGGGGGCGTGCTGCGGCTGGCCAACGGCTCGGCGCTCTCCGCGAGCCGGCTCGTCGTCGTGGCCGGCGGGACGGGGCAGGTGGCCCCCGTCACCACCACGAGCGTGGCGAGCCTCGACCTCGCCACCGGCAACGGCCTTGTGGATCTCACGAGCGGGGCCCTCACGATCGCCGGCGGCATGACGGCCACGGAACTGGTGGCGGAGATCCTCGAGGGGCGGGGCGACGGCTCGTGGACCGGCACGAGTGGCATCACCTCGAGCGTGGCCGCGGCCGAGGTGGCCTCAAGCATTCCCCGCGCGGTGGGCTGGGTCGACAACGGCGACGGCTCGCTGACGGCGGCCTACGCGGCCCCGGGTACACCAACATCGACTGGTCGATCGACATCCTCGACGCGTCCAACTTCCTGGCACTCGGCAAGTTCGACACCGGCCTGCCGGCCACGTGGATCGAGGGCGACTTCAGCTACGACGGGATCGTGGACATCCTCGACGCGGCGGACTTCTTCGCCACCGGCCTCTACGACGTGGGGAACTACAACACCGCCCCCGGCCTGGGCGGCGTGGCGGCGGTGCCGGAGCCGACCCTGACGTGGGTGACCGTCGGCGCTGTCCTCTGCGGCGCTTCCAGGCTGAAACGACGTCGTTCTGCAGAGTGATGGTCCGTCGTCGCCGGCGGCACGCTCCCGTCGTCGCGGATGCGACTGGGCGGTATCCTGCGGCGCATGGCCTGGGAACACTCCTATGATCCGCTCGGGTCGCCGTGGCTCTCCACGGCGATCGCGGCTCTGCCGCTGGCCGTGCTCCTCGGCCTGCTGGCCTTCGCCGGCTGGTCGGGCAGGCGGGCGGCGGTGGCGGGGCTCGTCACGGCCCTGGCGATCGCCGTCGGCGTGTGTGGCATGCCTGCCGACGCGGCGGCAGCGGCGGCCGTCAACGGGGCCCTGTTCGGACTGTTTCCGATCGGCTGGATCATCGTGGCCGCGATGTTCCTCTATCGCCTGTGCGTCGAGGCGGGGGCACTCGAGGTCATGAAGCAGTCGGTGACCGGCCTCTCGCCCGACCACCGGATCCAGGCCCTGCTCGTCGCATTCTCGTTCGGTGCATTCCTCGAGGGAGCGGCCGGCTTCGGAGCGCCCGTGGCGATCTCCGCCGCGCTGCTGGTCGGAGCCGGATTTCCGGCCCTGGAGGGGGCCTGCCTCGCGCTCGTCGCCAACACCGCGCCGGTGGCCTTTGGGGCCCTTGGCACGCCGATCATCACCCTCGCGAGGGTCACCGGCCTCGACGAGCGGGCGATCTCGGCGATGGCCGGCCATCAGCTGCCGCTCTTCTCGCTCATGGTGCCGGCCTGGATGGTCTGGATGATGGCCGGCCGCCGCGGGCTTGTCGGCGTCTGGCCGGCCGTGCTCGTCTGCGGCGGCACGTTCGCCGCGGTGCAGTATGCGATGGCCACATTCGTCGGAGCCGCGCTCGTCGACGTCGTGGGGGGCGTGGCGAGCCTCGCGGCCCTCGCGGCCTTCCTGCGGGTCTGGAAGCCCGGCTCGATCTGGCGGCACGATGATGGCTGGTCGCGGCCGACGGCGGGATCCTCGCCCTCGGAGGATCCGCCATCCCGGATCGCGTGGGCGTGGATGCCCTGGGCCTTTCTCTCGGCGGCCGTGTTTCTCTGGGGGCTGGCCCCGGTGAAGGCGGTGCTCGAGGGCCGTGGTGCGATGGCGATCCTGCCGCGGGTGATCGTCGCTCCTGAACTGAATGTGCCCCGGCTCGATGGTCGCGTGGCCCGGGTGCCGCCCGCCACCCGCGAGCCCCGCGAGCTCGAACGGGCGGTCTACCGGTTCAACTGGCTCTCCGCTGCCGGCACCGCAATCCTCGCCGCGGCGGTCGTCTCGATTCCGTGGCTCGGCGTGGGCTGGCGGCGGGCCGGTCGCATCGCCCTCGACACGCTCCGAGGCCTCGGGGAGTCGCTGCTCACGATCGCGGCGATGCTGGCGCTGGCCTTCGTGACCAGGTATTCGGGCACCGACGTCACGCTCGGCTTGGCGCTCACGACGACCGGCGCTGCCTACCCCTTCTTCGCGCCGCTGCTCGGCTGGCTCGGTGTGGCCCTCACCGGCTCCGACACCTCCAGCAATGCAATGTTCGGCAGCCTCCAGCGGGTCACGGCTGAGCAGCTCGGCCTCGACCCGCTCCTGATCTGCACCGCCAACAGCACCGGTGGCGTGATGGGCAAGATGATCGACGCCCAGAGCATCGTGGTCTCGGCTACTGCTACGGGCACACATCGCCGCGAAGGAGCAATCCTGCGGCGGGTGTTTCCGCACTCGCTGGCTCTGGCGGCGCTGATGGGGCTGCTCGTGTGGTTGCAGGCGGGTCCGCTGGCGTGGATGGTTCCGGGGGCCCGATAGCCGGCCTGCGTGCGCTGCCTGCCTGATCGGTCGACAGATGGACGACGCCGTCTGCGTCAGGCTGCCGGTCGAGGATGAGTGCGGCGACGGCCCACGCATCGGCGCGGCCGCAGGTGTCGGCTTGCACCGTGATGCTGCGGGATGGGCCGGAGATCGCGCGGGCCGTGCGGGGATCGACGAGCGTCCGCCCCGGGCCGATGCTCGCCGTGGCGAGGGCCGTGCCCGAGTGAAGGGGAATCGTGCGATCGCACCCCTGCGATCCGCGGAGCCGCACCTGCCACGGCTCGTCGGCGGTTCGCGAGCCCCAGGCCCGGACCTCGCCGCCGAGTTCGATGAGATGGTTGGCCGAGCCGAGTTCCACGAGCCGCTCGCCGATCCGATCCACGGCGTATCCGGGGCCGATGCCGTCGAGGTCGAGTTCGACGTCGTCGACCAGCTTGCGAACGGCGACGGGCCGGTCGGCGGTCGCCCGTCGCAGCTCGACCAGCGGCATGCCCACCTGCGCGCGGACGGCGGCGAGTCGGGCCACGGACGGCTCGACACCGTCGCTCAGGAGCCGGATGAGCGGACCGGCGGTCACGTCGAAGGCACCGCCCGACTCGTCATGCACGCCTCGCGCCACGACGAGCACGTCGGCGAGGTCGGGCCCGATCTCGATCCACTCGCCGGCGGCAGCGCGGTTGACGCCCGTGGCTTCGGAGTCGTCGCGCCAGGTGCTCAGCCCGCGGTCGAGACGCGCGAGCAGCCGGTCGACGTCGCGGTGCACCTCGCTGGCAGTCATGCCCCCGATCGGTTCCGCGAGCGTCACATGGTAGGTGGTGCCCATGGCGGGCCCCGCGAAGGTGATCGGCTCCGCGGCGCGGGCGACGGCCATGTAGGCGATGGTGAGCGCCAGAGCAAGCACGCCGGTCATCGCGGCCACCAGTGCGCGGCGGCGGCAACGCCGAGGCAGGCGAGCATCACGCCATCGCGCCAGCCGAAGCGATCGGAACGCCCCGTGAGCCGCAGGTGGTCGAGGAGCGCTCCCGTGGGGCAGGCGTGGCGGCAGTAGGCCATCGGCACGAAGCAGCTCGCGACCAGGCCCGCGGCGAAGATGACGAGCGCCGCCGTGCCCGCGACGGCGGGCAGATACGCGTCGAAGGGCTCGAGGTCGACCAGCGCCAGCGGCAGGGCGAGCACCGTCGTGAGGATGGCCGTCGCGAGCAGTAGCCACGGGAGTGCAGTGGCCGCCGGCCGCAGCCATCGGGGCAGGGAATACCGTGGTTTCGCGATTCGGAGGACGAGCTGCTGCGCCGCGCCGTGGGCGCAGAGGTGGGAGCAGTAGACGTTGCGCCGGGTCGTCGCCGGCAGCACGAGCGCCATGGCAGCGAGCGCCGTCAGCACCGCCGCCCCGCGGGGCACGCCGGCCCGCGCCCAGCCCCAGAACTGGGCCTGCGAGAGGAGCGCTCCGGCCCCGAATCCGAGATAGGCGAGCACGACGACCGGCAAGGCCAGCCGGCCGAACCATGTGCCCTTGAGCCGCGTGAAGGCGGTGGCCACGCCCGCGGCGATCACCGCGAGGGCTCCCCACTGCGGCGGCTCGATGCGGCCGAGCCACGCGCCGGCGGTGCGGACGATGCCCAGGGGTTCGCGGTCGGCCCGCGCCCGGGCTGCACGCACGATCCCCTCGGCGATCGCCTGGCTCGTCATCGTGGCGCCGCTCACCCCCTCGACACCGGTGTCGTCGGGATCGATCCCCGCAACCCGCTCGATCGTCATGCCGCGCCACAGCCGGCGGAAGGCTCGGTCGTCGCGGACGTAGCCCACGTAGGGCTCGTTGTCGAAGCTCGCCGCCACGACCACGCCCGCCACCGTTCCGGCGGTGTCGAAGCACACCGCGGCATCGGTCGGCCCCTGGTAGCCGATCACGCGGTCGGCCGCCGGGCTCGTCCGCAACGCCCAGCCCAGGGGAACGTCGTTGGCGGCATACACGCGGATCACGGCCGGGTCACCGGCATCGGTCTCGATCCTCGTGGCGGTGGTGAACACGCGGCGAAGCTCATCGAGCCCGGGAGGCACGGCGAAGCGGCTCGTCGGCCTGCCGCCGCCGAGCCGCAGGGCGAGCGCCTCCCGGATCGCGTGGCAGGTCAGGGTCGAGCCGGCCACCGCATCCTGGCCACCGCCGCTGTTCGCGAGGTCACCGAGCGGCCGGCCCCGGAACCCGTCGAGAAATGACCGCTCCCGGAGGATGGCGGCAACATGATCCCGGGTGTCGCCGCTGGAGAGCACCTCCACGCCCGCCACGTGCAGATCGCGATCGCAGATGACGAGCAGGTCGGTCGGCCCCGAGAAGCCGATGGCCGAATCGCCAGCCGGCGACGTGCGGAGGACCGTGCCCACGCACTGTCCAGACCCATCCACGACTTCCCGGCCCCCGGCGACGGCCGCCGACTCGCCGCCGACCGCCGTCACCTCCGGCAGCACCGCGCGGATGGTTTCGAACGGCAGGTCGTCGAGGCTGCCCGCCGCGCGTCGGGCGAAGGCCGCTACGTGCTCGGCATGCACGAGCCACGCGATCGCGGCGACGACGGCGAGCCTGGCGACATGACCGCCCCACACACCGAGCCGCCACGGTCGTCGCATCGCCGTCATGCCGCAAGTGTAATCCGCCTCGACGTCGCCCATCTCGGAAGCGTAACGGCGTAAGCCGTACGGCGGCACCACGCCGGCCTTGGCCGCGGCCCGCATCGCTCACGCGATTGCGGCTTCCTGAGGCCGCGCGGAGCTACTTCACCGGCACCAGCAGCACCGCGTCGGCATGCACCAGCCCGCGGGCACCGTCGGTCGCGATCACGACCACGCACTCGTCGCCGGCCCCGAGCTCGACGCGGCCGGCCGACCCGAAACCGCCCTGGAGCGGTGGCGGCTTCGACATGTCGAGCCGCACGCTCGACCGGCCGGCGGCGGTCTCCACGAGCACCGGCACCGCGGTGCCGCGATTCTCGTGGGGCTGCCAGCCGACGAGCACCTCGTAGCGGCCCGCGGCAGGCGCGGCGAGCCGATAGGTCGCGGTCGCGGCGGAGTCGGGGCTGGCGTAGTGGTAGCCGTGGCCCACATAGCCCTTGAGCCCTTCACCAAGCGTCCACTCGCCCTGCCGCACGGCCTCGTGGTCGTCGCCGATCACAGCGGATCGCTCGCGGGCGAGCGTCGCGGGGTCGAGTCCCGTGGCGGGCCCGTGGCTGCCGGCTTCGGGCAGGGCGTCGACGGGCACGTCGATCGGGGCGTCGGGCGTCGCCCGGCGGGCCTTGCCGGGAAGCCTGAGCAGCGCGTCCATCTCCGGCCAGTGGTGCTCATGCACGCCCCGCGGCGTGGTGCCGTGCCGCACCGCCACGCTCGCCGCCTTGCCCACCACCTCCCCCATCATGCCGCACGTCTTCATCACGCGGACGGTGCCGAGGGCCTCGTGCGTGACCGACACGCAGCGGCCTGCCATGAACAGGTTCGCGACGTCCTTCGAATAGAAGCAGCGATAGGGGACCGGATAGCCGTAGGCGCGATCGACGCGGCGGTCGTGCACGGCGATCGAGATGAACGGGTTGTCGGGAAACTTCTTCGCGTAGTCCTCCTTGGGGTAGTGGAGGTCGATCGACCACGTGGAGGGCACGCAGCCGTCGGGAAATTCCCGCTTCGAGACGATGTCGTCCTGGGTGAGCACGACGTCGCCGAGGATCCGGCGGCTCTCCCGCGGGCCGCCGACGTAGGCCACCCACGTGAGCACGGCGTTCGGGTGGTCGGCCCGGCCGTCGCCGTTCTTCATGGCGTTCCAGGCGCCGAACACGGCCCGCAGGTTCCAGTCACGGATGCCCTCGGCGTCGGCGAGCGGATCCTTGTCGAAGCCGCTCTCCCAGAACCACTGGCCGTGGTGATCGCGGGGGTAGGGGAAGTCGTCCATCGAGAGCGGCAGCGCCCACGGAGTCTCGGGGAACGCCTGCGGCGCGTCGGCGTCGGCCCAGGCCCACATGTTGCTCATGCCCATGCGGCCCTTGGGCTCCATCACGGTCTCGGCGCCCGCGAGATGGCCGATCGTGGCGTGGCCGGTGGCGTCGCAGAAGAATCGGCCAGTGAACCGCAGTTCGCGGCTCGTCTTCGTGTCGAGGCAGGTCACATTCGCAATCCGGTTTCCGTCGCGGGCGACGGCGAAGGCGTGGGTGTTCAAAAACAGATCGATGTTCGGCTCCGCGCGGACGGCCGCCTCCTTCTTCGCGTCCTCGAACTCCTCGAAGGTGCCCGGGCTCTTCTTGGCGTGGTCGCAGAACTCCTCGACGATCTCCCCGATCCGCGGATACTTCCCGCGGCGGATCAGGCCCATCGCCCAGACCCGCACCTCGCTCGACCCGTTCCCACCGAGCACGCCGCGATCCTGCACGAGCGCGACCTTCAGGCCCATGCGGGCGGCCGAGATCGCAGCCCCCATCCCCGCGTAGCCGCCGCCGATCACGACGAGATCGTAGGGTCCCTTGGCGTCGGGCTCCGCGGGCAGTCCGAGTGCCGTGCGCCGCCAGCTGGCGAGGATTGCTGCATCGTCGGGGGGTGGCGTCGCGTCGGTGGTCAGCAGGACGCAGTCGCAGCGGCCGTCGAAACCGGTGAGGTCGTGGAGGGCGAGCCGGGAGTCTCCCTTCGGCAGCTCGACCGTGCCCCCGTCGTGCCAGCCCCACGCGGCGGACTTCGTGCCGAAGATTTCGCCTAGCGGCTGGTCGTTGACCAGCACCTGGAATCTGCCGGGCTTGCCCGGAGCCTGCCAGCGGGCCACCCAGTCCTTCGTGCGGACGAACACGCGATAGCGGCCTGCCGCGGGGATCGCGACGGTCGTGGTCGCATCGGCGATGGGCGTCCCAAGCCCGTGGGCGATGAGGTAGGGCGAGCCCATCTCGCGGATAAACTGCGTGTCGAGGCTCCAGCCGCCGCGGTCGGCGAAGCTCTCGGCCTCGACGAGGATCGTGGCGGCGGTGCACGGCAGGGCCGCTGCGAGTGCGGCGAGGGTCGTTGCCAGGGTCCAACCATTCCGCATCGAGCTCCCCCGTTCCGAGATGCTTGCACATCATCCGGCGTCCAGTCGCCGCCCTCGTATCATACGCGGCGTCGTGGCCACCTGCACGGTGGTGATGGCGGCTCACTGCTCCCACGGGCACGACCGGCCCGTGTCGGCCCGCGTGGCCGACCTCCTGGCCCGCTGCGTCGTCATCGAGCCCACGCGGCCCGCCTTCGCCAAGGAGGCGATGGTGCCGTATGTCGCCCGGCTGCTGGCCGGCACCGATACGGAGCGGGCCGTGCAAGGCTGGATCACCGCCGCCGAGGAGGCCAACGGCACCGCCGCGCCCAAGGCCCCCGCCACGATCCCCGATCCCTTCAACAAGCACGCACTGGTGCACGCGTGGCTGCTCGCCCACGCCTCCCCGCACCTGCCCGCCGACGCGGCCGCCCGGATCGCCACCGCCACGAAGGACTACGTCTGCCGCTACGGCCATGCCGAGTGGCGGGGCTACGGCGCCCTGAACTTCCGGCTGATGAGCGACGGGGCCGGCCTGCTCGCCGCCGAACACTGGCCCGACCTCCGCGATGCCGATGGCCTCGATTCGGCGGGCATCCGCGCCGCCACCCGCGAGCGGCTGCTCGGCTCCTTCGACGAGATCGTCCACCGCAACGCCTCGGAATACGGCGCGCCCACGTATCTCGGCATCGATCTCGTGGCGATGAAGATGCTCGCCGACTTCGCGGCCGACGAGACCGTCCGTCACCGCGCCAGCCTCACGCTCGACACGATGCTCCTCCACGTGGCCTGTGCCTGGCACCGCGGCTATCACGTGAGCCCCGCCAGCCGCGCGAAGTATTTCCAGTCGAGCATGACCGGGCCCGACGCGATGGACTGCACCGCCGCGATCGGCTGGCTGTTCTTCGGGGCCGAGCGGCCTGTGCATGGCCTCTGCGAGCACCATGCCGGCTGGTTCGCCTTGCCGGGCCAGTACGAGCCGCCGCCGATCCTCGCCGCGATCGCCGCCGACCGGGCCGAACCCTTCACCCACCGCGGGAGCCGCGGCGCGACGATCCGATACACGATTCACCACGAGCCGGCCTACGCGCTGGCCAGCGAGTGGACGCTGCTCAAGACCCCTCGAGATTCCCACACCAAGGAGTCGCGGCGGCAGATGCTCAAGTGGGTGTCGGAGCATCCGCAGAGCTCGTTCATGCCGTTCCAGGACAACGCCTTCCGTCCCTACGACCTCGCCGAGAACAGGGCCAACGCCTTCGGCTACGGCGAGAATCCATTCGCGCAGTCGCTGCAGCACGGCCGCACGCTCGTGGGGGTGTCGGCGGTGCCCGACGACTATCCCTACTGGCGGATCGAGGCGCCGTTCGTGACGACCGGCGCGATCGTGAAGCGGGTCGAACGCGACGGCTGGGTCTGCTGCCATGCCGGCTCGATGCTCTTCGCCTTCTGGCTCGGCGGAGAGCCGCGCTGGACCGCGCATCGCGACAAGGAACGCTGCGACGTGCTCGCGAGCGATGCCCGCCGCACGGGCTGGGTGCTGGAGACCGCGCCGCTCGAGCCTTTCGCCGGGGGCGGCACCGACGCGGAACTCGACCGCTTCGCCGCCGCGATCGCGACGCGGACCATGCTCGACGCCTCGCAGCTCACCGCCGAGCGGCCCCGGCTTGCGTTCACGGCGCTCGATGGCCACTCACTCGAGATCACCTACCGCCCGCACGGCGAGGCCTACGACCGCCAGCACCTCGTGGATGGGGAGCCGGTCGACTACGCGTCGTTTCCGCTCCTCGGCAATCCCTGGGTGCGGCAGGCCCTGGATGGCGACGAGCTCACGATCGAGCACGACGGACGCGCGCTCCGCTACGATTTCGAGGCCTGGACGCGGTCCGAGGGAGCACCCTGACGCATGGCTGACAGCTTTTTCTCCGCGACCAACACGATCGCCCTGCTCGCGTGGCTCGCGCTGGTGCTGTTCCCGTCGCGCCGTGCCGTCTCGCACGTGCTCTGCGGGATCGTGGTGCCGGCCCTGCTCGCCTGTGGCTACGCGGCCGTGATCGGCTGGAAGCTCACCGCCAACGGCCCGCCGCCGGGCGACCTCTCCACCATCGCGGGGCTCAAGGCGGCGTTCGCCGACGACTGGGTGTTTGCGGCGGCCTGGGCCCACTACCTCGTGTTCGACATGGTCGTCGGGGCGTGGATCGCTCGCGACGCCGTCCGGCTGGCGATCCCGTGGCCGCTGCGCTCCATGTGCCTGGTGCTCACGTTCCTGCTCGGCCCGGTGGGGTTTCTGCTGCACGTGATCACGCGGTTGGCCCTGCGGCGGGCGGTGGCGACCGACGGCGGCTCACCCAGGCCCACGCCGTGACCGCCACCGGCACGCCGAGGCCGAGCAGCGACGCGGCGAGCAGCGCGGCCGTCGGGGGAAGCACGTCGAATCGTGCCCGTCCGAGCCACGTCTGGGCCAGCGCGTAGCCGAGCAGGAACGTCGACCCCGCCGCTGCCGCGGTGACGAGCCGCACCCGGGCCGGCTCCGCGATTCCGGCCCGCCGCATCGCCCAGGCGAGTGCCGGCAGCCACTGCACCGCGTGGATCACCACGCCGTGCGGAAACTTGGGCACGCCCGCGGCTCCGAGCCGCACAGGATCCAAGCCCGCCTGCATCCGCGCCTCGCCATGCATCCCCACCCAGATGCCGAGCAGGCACGAGACGAGCAGCAGGAGCATGCCGGTCCACGCGGCGAGGAGCATGTCGGAGCGCGTTCGCGGTCGCCGCACGAGGAGCCGGAGCGTGAGGTCGGCGATCACGAGTGTGACCGCCACGATCAGTGCGCCCATCGCATCGAACAGGAACGAGTCGAGCGGCGTGTTACGGTTGAAGTGGCTTCCCACGCCCCGCCACCGCTGCAGGTCGATGAGCAGCACCTCGACGAACAGCGCCCACGCAGTCGCCCACGCGAGGAGCGTGTCGCCCCGCCGCAGCGGCAGCATCGCCCACACCCAGCCGAGCGAGATCGCCGTCAGCCCGCCGGAGATCCCGAACAGGATCGGCTTCCGCCAGGTCACGGCCCCTTCCCACGGGCCGCCGAGCAGAGCCCACACCGGGAGATGGAGGAGACCGGAAGCCACCATCACCGATCCGAGCAGGGCGAGGGGCCACGCCCGGCGGTCCGACCACCACGGTGCTTCGCGGCTCTCTGGGGCATTGGCGGGCATGCTGTGGAAGTGTAGGCGCGAATGCTCCACACTGCCGGGCATGAACACGCGATCCTTCGGACGGACGGGCTGGCGGGTGTCGGAGGTCGGCTTCGGCGCCTGGGGAATCGGCGGCGGGGCCTGGGGCGGGGCCGACGACGCCGAGTCGATGGCGGCGCTCCATGCGGCCGTCGACGCCGGCATCACCTTCTTCGACACGGCCGACGTCTACGGCGACGGCCGCTCCGAGCGGCTCATCGGCCAGCTCCGCCGCGAGCGGTCGGAGCCGTTCGTCGTGGCCACGAAGGCCGGCCGCCGGCTCTCGCCCCACGTCGCCTCCGGCTACACGGCCGAGAACCTCACGGCCTTCGTCGACCGCAGCCTCGCGAACCTCGGCGTCGAGCGGCTCGACCTCGTGCAGCTCCACTGCCCGCCCACGGAGGTCTACTACCGGCCGGAGGTGTTCGCCGCGCTCGACGATCTCGTGACGGCCGGCAAGATCGCGTTCTATGGCGTGAGCGTGGAGAAGGTGGAGGAGGCGCTCAAGGCGATCGAATATCCGAACGTGCAGAGCGTGCAGATCATCTTCAACGCGTTTCGCCTCCGGCCCACGGAACTCTTCTTCGAGCAGGCCCAGCGGCGGCGGGTGGCGGTGATCGCCCGCGTGCCGCTCGCCAGCGGCCTGCTCTCCGGACGCCTCGCCCGCGACACGGTGTTTCCCGACGACGACCACCGCACCTTCAATCGCGACGGCGCCGCCTTCGACAAGGGGGAGACCTTCTCGGGCGTGCCGTACGAGACCGCCCTCGACGCGGTCGAGCGGCTCCGGCCGTTCGTGCCCGAGGGCATCACGCTCGCCCAGTTCGCCCTCCGCTGGATCCTCGCCTTCGAGGCTGTGACCTGCGTGATCCCCGGGGCCCGCGGCGCCCCCCGCGTGATCGAGAACGCGCGGTCCGCCGACCTGCCCCCGCCGTCGCCGCAGACGATGGAGGCGGTGCAGCAGGTCTACGATTCGCTCGTCCGCCCGCTCGTGCACCACCGGTGGTAGCGATGCCCGCACCTGGCAGCGGCGCGCCGTCCGCGCCACCGCCCGCCGACGTGCTCGTCGTGGGTGCCGGGGCCGCCGGGCTGTTCGCCGCCACCTGGGCGGGCCGCGCCGCGAGGGCTGCCGGTCGTCCGCTCTCGATCGTGGCGGTGGACGGAGCGAAGAAGCTCGGCGCGAAGATCCTGGTGGCCGGCGGCGGTCGCTGCAATGTCACGCACCACGCCGTCAGCGAGGACGACTACGCCGGCGGCACGCCCCCAGCGATCCGCAAGGTGCTCGGGCGGTTCACGGTGGCCGACACCGTGCGGTTCTTCGCCGCGGCGGGGGTGGAGTTCTACCGCGAGGCCGACACTGGCAAACTGTTTCCGGTGACCGACTCGTCGCGGACGGTGCTGGACGCGCTCGTGCGCGAGGCCGCCGCGGCCGGCGTGCGGCTCATGCATCCCGCCCGGGTGACGCGGCTCGACCGCGCGGCGGACGGGTTCGTCGCCGCGACGTCCGCCGGCGACGTTCACGCCCGCCGCGTGATCCTCTGCACGGGAGGTCGGTCGCTGCCGAAGAGCGGGTCCGATGGCGGCGGCTTCGAACTCGCCCGCATGCTCGGCCATTCGCTCACCGACCCGATCGTGCCGGCGCTCGTGCCGCTGACCCTGCCCGCCAGCCACTGGATCACGGCGCTCTCGGGGCTCGCGCTTCCCGCCACGCTGACGCTCAAAAGCGGCGCGGGGAAGCGGCTGCACGAGACCACGGGCGCCACGCTCTGCACGCACGTCGGCCTCTCGGGGCCCGCCGTGCTCGACATCAGCCGGCACTGGCTGGTCGCCCGCTCCACCGATCCCGCGGCGATGCTCGCCATCAACTGGCTTCCCGGCGAGACGGCCGAGTCGCTCGACCGGCTGCTCGTCACGGAGCAGGCCCGCGGCGCCGTCGCCGTGCTTCGCGAGCGGCTCACCGAACGCCTCGCCCGGAGCCTCTGCGACGCGGCCGCCGCGCCGCACGCGGGCGACCTGACCCGCACGGCGCGGAGGTCGCTCGCGGCGGCCGTCACGGCCACGCCGCTGCCGATCGCAGGCGACCGCGGATTCACGGTCGCGGAGGCGACGGCGGGGGGCGTGCCGCTGGCCGAGGTCCGCCTCGAGACGCTGGAGAGCCGCATCTGCCCGGGGCTGCACTTCGCCGGCGAGGTGCTCGACGTGGACGGCCGGATCGGCGGCTTCAACTTTCAGTGGGCGTGGGCGAGCGGCTTCGTCGCGGGCACCGCCGCAGCCCGCGCCGGCGGCGATGCCGCCGAGTAGGCGATGACCTCGTAGCGATGCTCGCCCTCCGTGAGGTCGATTCGCGTGGGCTCTCCGGCCTGCAGGCCGACCGATTCCACCGCGGCCCGAACGTCCTCGAAGCCCACTTCGTCGGGCGTGGCCCTGCCGAGCGGGAAGCGGAGCGGCTCGCGGCGAACCGTGGTCGCCAGCCGTTCGGCCAGGGACGGGCGCGGCGCGGACGACCGCAGCACCACCGATCGCGCTCCCCATGGATGCCAGCGATTCGGGTCGGTCGGCCCCACGATGACCACCGCCGGCACGCCCAGCGACGCGGCCAAGTGGACCATGCCGGTGTCGACCCCCACGCAGAGCCGCATCTCCGCCATCAGCGCCGCGGCATCGGCCAGCAGCACGTCGGTCGAGAAATCGTGCACGTGGGCCGCGAGCGACGGCGGGCAGGAGCGGAGCAGTTCGGCGTGCGCCTTGCGGTCGCCGGGTCCGCCGCAGAGCACGGCCTCGCAGCCGCGGTCGTCGACGAGCCAGCGAAGCAGGCTTCGCCAGCGGTCGAGCGGCCAGAGCTTGAGCGGGTCGGTCGAGCGCACGGCGAGGAACACGCGGGGGCGGCCCGCGGGCAGGCCGGCCAGCAGCGGCGCGACCCGTGTGTGGGCCTCCGGCGGCACCCAGTTCTCGTTGTGGCCGTCGTCGACGGGCAGTCCCTCTCCGCGGAGCAGATCGAGATAGGTTTCCACCTGGTGGCGGCCGACCCGTCGGCGAATGGCGGTGGTGAGCAGCGGGCTGCTCTCGCCGCGAAATCCCACCCGCCGTGGAATGCCTGCGAGCGTCGCCAGGGCGGCGGCGGAGAACGAGGGCTTGAGGAGGTAGGCCTTGGTGTAGCGTCGGCTGCGGAGCCAGGCCGCCTCGGCTGCCAGTCCGGTCGCGGTGGCGACGAGTCCGCCACGCCGCTCCCGGGGCGGTCGCGTCCACGCGATGCGGTCGTCGACGTAGGGACACGCCGCGAGCATCGCCCGCGGCCCGGGCGGCCCGCACACGTCGATCGCGGCGGCGGGGTGCGCGCGGCGGAGGTTGCGGAGGAAGGGGATCGCCAGCAGCGTGTCGCCGAGATACTGCGTGCAGACCACCAGGATCCGCTCGGATTCCGGCGCGGCGGCGGGGACGGTCGAGGGGTTCATCGGGCGAAGCCCACGAAGAAGCTGAACAGCTGCTTGCTGTCGTACGGTGCATAGGCCACCGGGACGGCGAAGTCGAGCGCGATCGGGGCCGGCCCCATCGCCGGCAGCGTGATCCGCAGGCCCACGCCCGGAGCGACGCGCATGTTGTTGATGGAGACGTTCGACTCGACCGTGCCCACGTCCGTGAACACGACGCCACGAAGTGTGTCGTCGGCCGTGATCGGGAACATGTACTCGATCGTGTTGAGCCACTGAAACGGACCGCCCACGATCGCCGCCGCCTGGCCCGGCTGCGGCTCCGAGCCGCCGACGGTCTGCCGGGGGCTGGCACCGCGGAACACGAAGCCGCGGATCGTGTTGTAGCCGCCCGCGAAGAAGTTGTCGTAGGCGGGCGTGTTGTCGCCGGACACGCCGAGGACCGACCCGATCGACAGCACGTGGCGACCGGAGCCGTCGGGCCGCTCGTTGAGCAGGAAGTACTGCCGGGCCTCGGCGATGCCGCGCGGATAGACGAAGGTGCCGACCACCTGCTCGAACTCGAACGAGGCGAGGTGGCCCTGCGTGGGGAGGAAGGGGCTGTCGCGGGTGTCGTGGATCAGGCCCGCGCTGAAGCCGTAGACCCCGTTGGTGCCCAGCATGTTCTCGATGTCGGGCGTCAGCAGTCGCGGGTTGAACACGTCGACGCTCTCGCCGCGGAAGCCGGCGTTGACCGAGAGGTCGGGCGCGAACTGGAACTGGTAGCCGAGGCCGATCCGGCCGCCGGTGCGGGCCTCGGCCCAGTCGTAGAAGTAGCGGGTGAAGTACGACGCCGAGAGCGACAGGCCGATCCGCGTGTCGAAGAGGTACGGCTCCTGGAACGTGGCCATGTACCGCTGGAGCTGCGTGCCTGGTGCGGCCTCGAGGCGAAACCGCTGCCCGGCTCCGCGGAAGGCGGTGCCGTTCTTGATGTCGTCCCAGCTCCGCGGCAGGCGGAGGATGTCGAAGTTCTGCTCGTCGACCACGATGTTGCCGACGAGACCCGCGTTGGAGTTGACGCCGGCCCCGATCATCAGGCGGCCCGTCTGCGTTTCCTCGGCGTCGACGTCGACGATCACATAGGGCTCGTTGCCGGGAAACACCTGGGACGGATCGGCGGTGAAGTCGGGCAGGACGCCCGGCTGCTGGAAGGCGGGGGGCTGATTGGGATCGGCCTGGGCCACCGGCGTGGCGCCGAACGGCATGCCCCCGCCGAGGGCCGGCTGGAGCGGCGGCATCTGCCCCGGCGCGAGCTGCTGCTGGGCCGTGTAGACCTGCGATGGCGGTGCGACCGCCCGCGAGTAGTCGATCGCGGTGGGGGCCGCCGGGAGGAGCGCCGCGCCGCCCCATGGCGACCCGGGCTGCGGCACGCCCGGCTGCGGCGCTGCGGGCCATCCAGGCATGGGCTGCTGGACGACGGGCACCTGAAAGGCTCCCTGCGGCTGACCGATCGGCTGGCCGACGAACGGCTGCTGGGCCGCGGGCGGATAGGCGGGGCTCTGGCCGCGCCACACCGGGCGGTCGGCCACCGTCGCCGGTCGCGGCGGGGCCCCGGCGGGGCCCGGCGTCGGGGTCGGCGTCGGGGTCGGCTCGTGCACGACCTGTTCGTCGGCGTCGTTCCATTCCGCATCGAGCACGAGGTCGAGCACGGCGTCGGCGTCGCCATCCGGGCTCTGCCCACGGAAGCCCGGCGGCCGCGCCGGCTCGGGCTCGCGGGCGACCCGCGTGTCCTCGGGATCCGGCTTCGAGAACACGATCTTCGGCCCCTCGCCCTTGGAGGCATCGGCGAGGAACAGGCTGCTCGACTTCAGCCGCCGCTCGTCGTCGCGGAGCTTGCGGATGTCGAGGATGTCGCCGGGGCGGAGCGACAGACGGTTGAGGACGGTGCTGTGCCGCGTGTGCGGATTCTCGCCGCGGATCCGCACGTTGATCTTGCCCACGCGGTACCGCTGGCCTTCGGCGACGTTGTAGACCAGGTCGAGTTGGCCGGGCTCCTCGAGAAACCGGGGATCGGCGCGGATGTCGGCGAACACGAAGCCGCGCCCGCCGTAGATGTCGCGGATCAGGTTGAGGTCCTTGTCCATCTTCGACTGGTTGAAGTGCTCGCCCCCCTTGAGCTCCAGGTCGCGCTCGAGGAACTCCGTCTTGAACTTGCTGTTGCCCATGAACGACACGTTGCGGACCGTGTAGCGGGGGCCCTCGTTGATCACGAACGTGATGTGCGTCCAGTCGCGGCCCCCTTCGTGCACCACCTCCACCTCGCGGCCGACCTTGGCCTGGAAGAAGCCGAGGCTCCGGTAGTAGGTCGTGAGCGTCTCGACGTCCTGGTCGATCACGCTGCGATCGACGTTGCCGCCGAACATCCAGAGGATGCCCGGCTTGGTCTTGATCTGGGTGAGCAGCCGGGCATCGTTGGCGATCGTGTTGCCCACGAAGCTGGTCCACAGCGCCTTGCGGTTCCGCCCCTCGTCGACCAGGAACACCGCCCCCTTGTCGCCCGGCTTGTCCCCCTCGACCGTCGTGACCCGCGCGCCCTCGAAGCCCTTCTCGTGGTAGTGCGACTCGATCCGCCGCCGGGCTTCCTCGACCACGTACGGGTCCATGGCATCGCCCACGTCGATCTCCGCCTTCTTGCGGAGTGTGCGGGTGGTCACCCGCTCGTTGCCGACGTACTTCACGTAGCGGAGCATGGGCCGCTCGACCACCTGGAACACGACCACGATGCCCTCGGCGACGCGCACGTACTTCGGATGGACGTCGACGAACTTCCGGGAGCGGTGCAGCGTGCGGACATCCTCCTCGATCGCCTGCGCGTCGAAGATCTGGCCGGCCCGGGTGACGAGCTTGGGCAGCTTCGAAACCTCGGTGGCGTGGTTGCCCTCGATCCGGACCTCGACGATCACGTCACCCTGCGGGGCGGCCGAGGCCGGCTGATCGGCCACCGGCGGCAGCGGCAGCGGCTCCGGCTGCTGGGCCACGGCGAGCATGCCGCGGAGCAGGATCGCGGCCGTGGCGAGGCCACGCGCGGCAGCACGGCCGAAGGATGGTAGGGCGATGGTCATCGGGCGGGCCGATTCCGGGGGGCGGCGTCGGAAGCCGCGGAGGAATACTTGAGCCCCGCCGGACGCCACAAGGTGAAAACTGTCCGCCGCAATCGCCGGGCCATCCGCTGCGTCGCCGGGGGGTGTCGGAGTCGCGAAAACGAGGGGCCAGTGGCGGAAAACCCCGCCTCTTGCCCAGCCGTCGATGCTTGACTCCCCTACGCCGAGAGCGGTAGTTTTCCCGTGATATCAGTGCCGCGCGGCCGGTTGTCGGGACATCGGCGGCCTCGGTCGTCGGCTGTCAGGCCCTCCGGCCACATCATGCCGCCGACGGTCATCGATCTGCGTCGCACCGAGGATCCCCGCGACGTCGTGCATCGCGCGGTGCAGGCCCTCGCCGAGGGACGGTGTGTCGCGTTTCCGACCGACACCGACTACGTGGTCGCCGCGAGCGGCCGCTGCGATGCCGCGGTGGCCGACCTCGCGCGGCTCGCCGCCCCGCGGGCCGACGAGCCCCTGCTGTCGCTCGCGCTCAAGAGCCATGCCGAGGCCCTCGACTGGGCGCCGCGGTTCACGCCGCTGGGCCAGCGGCTGGCGAGACGGTGCTGGCCGGGGCCGGTGACGATGCTCGTGCCCGACGACCACCGCGACAGCCTCGTGCACCGCCTCGCCGCGCCGACGCGGGCCGCGGCGGTGGCCGCAGGCCGGCTGCGGCTCAGGATCCCCGGCCACGCGTTCCTCGTGGACTGCATGCGGATGCTTCCCGGGCCGGTGCTGCTCGCCGAAGTCGGCGGCGCCGGCGACGCCCCGGTGGTCGAGGCGGCGGGGGTGATCGACCGGGGCACCAGCGCGGTGTCGCTGGTGATCGACGACGGCCGCACGCGATACGGGCAGCCCGCGACCACGATCGAACTCGAAAGCGGCTCGTTTCGCATGATCCGGCCGGGCGTCGTCGCTGAGGAGACCCTCCGCCGGCTCTCGAGCCTGATGGTGCTCTTCGTGTGCACGGGCAACACCTGCCGCAGTCCGATGGCCGAGGCGCTCTTCCGGGTGCTGGCGGCCGAGCGGCTGGGGTGCCGTCCCGAGCAGATCGAGCGGCACGGCGTGGTGGTGGCCAGCGCCGGCCTGGCAGCCTGGGGTGGCGGCCCGGCGAGCGCGCATGCGGTGGAGGTGATGCGGGAACGGGGGGCCGAGCTCGCCGGCCACGAGAGCCAGCCACTGACGGAGTCGTTGGTGGCCGAGGCCGACGTGATCCTCACCATGACCGCCGCGCATCGGGCGGCGATTCTTGCGCAGTTTCCCGAGGCAGGCGGCCGCGTCTCCCTGCTCGCGACCGACCGCCGGGACGTGGTCGATCCGGTCGGTGGCTCCCTCGAGACCTACCGGACGTGCGCCGACCAGATTCGTGGGCACCTGGAGGCCAGAATCGCTACACTCGGTGTCGAACCGACGGGGCGGTGAGGTCCGGCGGTCGTGCGGATGCGAGGAGTTTCGGGACCCATGCGGATAGCAATCGGCAGCGACCATCGGGGCGTGGCGGCGAGGAGGCGGCTGATCGGTCTGCTCGAGCGGCTGGGCAACGAGGTGATCGACTGTGGCTCCGACGGCGAGCAGGCGGTCGACTATCCCGACATCGCCGCCGACGTGGCCCGACGCGTGAGCGACGGGACGGTCGAGCGGGGCATCCTGCTGTGCTGCACGGGTGTCGGCATGTCGATCGCAGCCAACAAGCTTCCGGGGGTGCGGGCAGCCACCTGCCACGACGAGGTGACGGCCGAGATGAGCCGGCGCCACAACGACCTCAACGTCCTCTGCCTGTCGGCGGAGTTGATCGGGCCCGAAGTGCAGGACAAGATCATCCGCACCTGGCTGTCGACGCCGTTCGAGGGGGGGCGTCACGCCCGCCGGGTCGCCAAGATCGCGGCCCTCGAACCGACGTGCCGCGACGCGACTCCGGGCGGCTGACTCCGGGCCGTCGGGCCCGCCTCTGCCGACGGCGGTGCCGTGGCAAGACGGGCCGTGGCGGCAGGCCACGGAGAGTCGTCACGTCGTAGCGGTCGTGCCGGCGAGCGACGGCAAAAACCGTGAAAAAGCCGCGTGGATTTCGTTGAAGCGGCTGCGGGCGTTGGTATCGTCGTGAGCATCCGGTCGGAGAAGGACGCGTGGTCCGCCGCCGGATGGAGCCCTCGAGGAACCAGCCCGGCATGCCCCTCGCCCGACACCCCGACCCGGACGAAGTCGACTGCCTGATCCGGAACGGCGAACTGCGGACGGCCATCGAGCCCTACCTGGACGAGTCGGTCTGGGAGGTCGATTTCCGCAGCCTGTCCACCGAGGCCGAAAACCGGTTCCTCGAGTCGATGCTCGCCTGGGAACTCGCCCCGCTGTCGCCTGTGGCCCGCTGGTTCAGCCCCCAGCTGGCCCTCCAGCCCGCCTGCACCCTCGACGACGAGCAACTGCACGAGCGGCTCTGGCGCACGATCGACGCCCTCTACGAGAAGCGGATCGTCCTCGACTTCACCGACCACCTCTCCGACCGCGAGCTCTATGCGCTGATCCGCCGCGACATCCTGCCGGCCAAGATCAAGCAGGTCGACCTGCCCGACAACTACGTGCACTGGGACTGCAGCGCCACCAGCGACGGTGATCAGACGACCTGGCTGGTCTTCTACGCCAGCGATGAGGAGCGTGAGGAGTGGCGGCTCGAGGAGGGCCGCGACCTTCCGCCCAAGCGGGTCCCGGCCTACCCGCGGGCGCTGCCGGTCGCTCCCTGAGGCGGCGAAAAGTTCCTCGTGGATCCTCCGGCGACGCCCGGTTCTCCGGGCCGCAGCCGGCCCCTATGCTTCTCCACGGTCCCGCTTTTTCGCATCCACCCGTGGAGGTCGCCATGCGCCCCGTGTCGCGTTCGCTCGTCGTCGCCTGCCTGGTCGCCGTCGCAGCCCAGCCGCTCGCGGCGGGAGCCGCATCGCCGGACGAGATCCGCGCCGCCCTGGCCCGGGGCGCGGCATTCCTCGTCGAGCACGAGCAGGCGGCCGATGGCAGCTTCTCGGCCGATGTCGGGCCGGCGGTCACGGCGCTGGCGGTCACGGCCCTGGTGAAGTCGGGCATGCCGGCCGACGCTCCGCCGGTGAAGAAGGGCCTGGCATACCTCCTCTCGTTCACGCAGCCCGACGGCGGCCTCTACGCCCCGGGCTCTCCCACCGCCAACTATGAGACCTCGATCGGTCTGCTGGCCCTGGCGGCCTGCAACACCGACGGTGCGCTCGACGCCACGATCGCCGCGGCCGCGGCCCACGTGAAGAACCTGCAGTGGGACGAGGGCGAGGGCAAGGGCGAAGCCGACCTCGCCTACGGCGGCGCCGGCTACGGCAAGAAGTCGCGGCCCGACCTCTCCAACACCCAGTTCATGGTGGAGGCGCTCCGGACCGTGGGCACGAGCGAGAACGATCCCGCGATCCAGCGGGCCCTGGCCTTCGTGTCGCGGACCCAGAACCTGCCCGGCCCGCACAACACCGCTCCCTTTGCGGAGAAGAATCCGGACGGCGGCTTCTACTACACGCCGGCCGCCGGCGGCGAGAGTCAGGCGGGCACGACGCCCGAGGGGGGGCTCCGCAGCTATGGCTCGATGACCTATGCCGGCCTCAAGAGCATGATCTTCGCCGGCGTCGCCAAGGACGACCCGCGGGTCAAGGCGGCCCTGGCCTGGCTGGAGAAGCACTACACCTTCGAGGAGAACCCGGGCATGGGCGATGCGGGGCTCTTCTACTACTTCCACACCGCCGCCAAGTCACTCGACGTGTTCGGAGTGGAGTCGTTCACCTCCGCCGACGGCTCGCAGCACGCGTGGCGCGACGAGCTCTCGACGGCGATCATCGCGCGGCAGCGGGACGACGGCTCGTGGAAGAACGGCAACGAGCGCTGGATGGAGGGCGAGACCGACCTCGCCACCGCCTACGCCCTGCTGGCGCTGGCGTACTGCCTGCCGAAGTAGGTGGCAGTTCGCTCTGAGCATGATCTCCGACAGGCGGCGCGGCGCCATGTGAGATCGGGCTCACCGTCACCCGCGCCGTGCTACGCGGCCTTCGCGGCGGTCTTGTAGAGATACGGATTCATCGTCGGGTCGTTGTACATCTTCATCTGGCGGAACACGCGGAGCGGGCGGGTGCCGGAGTAGATCTCGGCCAGGAGCCGGTCGGTCGCGCGGACAAGGTGCGCCCGCTGCTCGTCGAGCACCACCATCCGGGCCGCCGCCTTTTCCCGGTGCTCCTGGCTCGCGTCCCTCCGCTCGATCTGCTCCTGCATGTGGTAGCGGCGGAGTTCGAGGATCGAGAGCCGGTCGATCGCCGCGCCGGGCGTCTCCGTGGCCGCCGGGGCCGTGGGCGCAGCCACGATGCCACGGGCGCCGAGGTCGGCCACGAGCCAATCGTCGACCTTCTCGATGCAATCGTTGCGAAGCTGGTTGTAGCGGTCGATCGCCCGCTTCACCTGCGCGATCCGACCGTCGGTCACCGCCGGCGAGCGGGCGATGTCCTCCTCGTGCCAGAGGAGGAAGTTGTAGCGATGCAGGTCGCAGATCCGCCCGCGAAAGCCCTCCTCCGTGTGTTCCGGATCGAAGTGGTGCCAGTGATCGACGAGATGCGTGAGCAGGGCGTCGACCGTGGCCATTTCGACGGGACTGGCAGCGGGCTTGGACATCGGGAACTCCTGCGGAACGAAGGGTCGGACGGGGGCGGGTCAGGCGGCGCGAAGCACGAGGCACAGGTTCGAGCCGCCGAAGCCGAACGAGTTGCTGGCGGCCACGCGGATCCCCCGCGGGCGGGCAACGTGGGGCACGTGGTCGAGCCGGCACTCCGGATCGGGACGGTCGAGGTTCACCGTCGGCGGTGCCGCCTGGCGGTCGATGGCGGCAAGGCAGGCGAGGGCCTCGAAGGCGGCTGCTCCGCTGATCAGGTGGCCCGACATGCTCTTGGTCGAACTCACGGGAATGCCGTCGGCCGCGGCTCCGAGGGCCAGGCGGATCGCGCCCGCCTCGGCCACGTCGCCGACCGGTGTGCCCGCGGCATGGGCGTTGACGTAGTCGACCTCGTGTGGCGCGATCCCGGCATCGGCCAGCGCGGCGACGATGGCCCGAGCGGCGTGGACCGGATTGGTGCTCGGGATCACCATGTGCAGGCCGTCGCTCGACATGCCCACGCCCGCGAGTTCGCCCCGGATTCCTGCTCCTCGGGCGGCGGCGGCCCTACGCCGCTCCAGCATGAAGAACGCGCCCCCTTCGCCCATCACGAAGCCGTCGCGGTCACCGTCGAACGGACGCGAGGCCTTCGCGGGATCGTCGGTGCGGCGGGAGAGGGCACGCATGTTGTAGAAGGCGGCGATCGAGGTCGGGCTGAGGATGTCGCAGCCGCCCACCAGGCAGGCGTCGATCCATCCTGCGTCGATCCAGGTGCGGCCCAGGGCCATGGCGTAGCCGCTCGACGCGCAGGCCGCGGCCACCGTGACCGCGGGCCCGCGCAGGCCGAGCCGGCGGGCGAGCCGATGCACGAGCGTGCGGTCGCGATCGCCGTCGAACACCCGGGTGCCGCCATCGAGGAAGTCGAGTTCCCAGGCCTTGAGATGCTCCGCCCCGAGCCCGAGCACGAGCCCGAGGCGGGCGTCGTCACCGGCGAGTCTCGCATCGGCGACCGCCGCGGCAGCCGGCGAGAGGCAGAGCCGCTCGAGCCGGCCGAGCCGCGCGAACTCGTCGGCGTCGAGGTGGGAGACCTCGCGCGGCGGAGTGGGAATGTGGGTCACCGGTGCCGCGAACTGCACGTCCTCCCGCGCGTACCGGCCCGGGTCGATCGACCGCACGCCGGACCGGCCCGCCATGAGCGAGTCGGCGATCTCGTCAAAGGACGATCCGAGCGGCGACACGGCGCCGACGCCGGTGATCACCACGGGTTCGCGGGTCGTGACGGCAACGGTCATGCGGCCTCCCGGCGACAGGCGACGGACACGGCGGGCCGCGCTTCCACGCGGATCTGGGCCGGCCATGGGCAGGGCACGCCCCACGACGCGAGCGCCGCGCCTGCCGCACACATGCCGATCGCGCGGGCGAAGGCCGAGAGGTCGACCGGCTCGTCGTCGGCTTGCAGCGGTGCGACCAGGCCGCTCGGCTGCGCGAGGGTGATCCGTGCCGCCGCGCCGCCCGCGGCTGATTCGGGCACGAGCAGCAGGGCCAGGCCGCGGCAGACGGGATCGCCGAGGGGCTCACCGGCGGCGTCGAGCGCGGGCTCCTGTTCCCAGTCCGAAATCAGCAGCCAGCACGCGTTGCAGGCACCTGCCTGGAAGAGCGAGGCCGCGGTGAACACGCCTTCCGCGACCGCGTCGGGTCCGCCGCCGATCCCGAGGTGCGGCCCATGCAGCCCGAGGGCCACGCTCACCGCCCCGGCAACGGAGTGGAGCGAGCACTGCGGCACGATGTGGGGCGACACGGTCACCGCCCCGCCGGTGCGGAGTTGCGACAGCGAGCGGGCCGTGACGACCCGTCCCGCCTGGCAGGGCGCGGCCACCACGCCGCACGTTTCCGCCGCCGGCGGCTCGTCGACCCTGGAGAGCACGTCGAGCACCGCCCGCACCGCGACCACCGTCTGCTCGTCGCAGTGCCGGAGAAACCGCACGGGCAGTGCCGGAGCCCCGGCCGGCGGAGGTGCATCGCGCAGCGTCCCCACGGCTGTCCACGGGGCCTCGATGTAGGCGTGCCCGCGGATCGCACAGGCCGGCGCCGCTCGACCTCGGAAGTGCGGGAGTGCGTTCATGACGTCGGGTCCGCGGAGCAGGCGACCGGTCAGGCGGCCTTGCGGCCTTCCTTGGCTGCCAGCTTGGCCTCCAGCACATCGAGCATGTCGCCGACGGTGGAGATGTCCTCGAGCAGCTCGGTCTCGATCTGGATCGCGAACCGGCTCTCGATGTGGAGCACCAAGCCGGCCATGTCGAGCGAGTCAAGATTCAGGCCGTCGCGGAGCTTCGTCGATTCCTGAAGGCCCGGATAAGACTCGCCCGTTTCCTTCTCGAGCAGCTCGTGGACGATCGTCGACAGTTCCTCACGGGTCATCGCGGCAGGCCTCCAACGGGGGACGAGTGGATCGGGCGGGAACGGTAGCGGACGGGGTTCCCGCGGCGAAGATCAAAAACGGGGGTATTCTTGGGCTTTGCCCGCCGCCCGCCGTCCGCGATGGTCCCCGGACCAGGCCCCGCGAGCCGCCGATGAACGTCCGCCCCTCCGCCGTCCTTTCCACCTGGCCGTTCCGCCTGCTGGCCGCGGCCACCGGGGCCTACACGGCGGTCCTCCTGTTCGCCACCCATCACCCCAAGCCCGGCGAGCTCGTCGGTGAGCTCGTCCACCGCGACAAGACACTGCACTTCACGGCCTACGGGCTGCTCGGGCTCATGGCCGCGGCCACGATCGCCGCGGCTGGCAGGTTTTCGCCGCGGGCGGTCGTCGCCGCGGTCGTCGGGCTCGTCGCCTTCGCAGCGGCCGACGAGGTCACGCAGCCGCTGTTTGGCCGCTCGACCGAGTTCCTCGACTGGGCGTGTGATTCCGCCGGCATCGCGGCCGGATTCGCCGCCGTGGCGGTGGCGTGGGCGGCGGTGCGGCGGCGGTTCTGACAGGCCTCAGAAGTTCGGCGTGGGGGCGCGGTAGTCGTCGATCCGCACCGAGCGAAACCAGTCGATGGTGCGGCCGAGACCCTCGCGAAGCGGCACGCCCGGCTCCCAGCCCAGTCGAGCCTTCGCGAGCGTGATGTCGGGCCGCCGCCGTTCCGGGTCGTCCACCGGCAGCGGCTTCTCGATGAGCGCCGACCGCGAGCCGGTGAGTTCGAGGGTGAGTTCCGCGAGCTGTCGGATCGTGAACTCGCCCGGGTTGCCGATGTTGACCGGGCCCACGAACCCGTCCGGACCGTTCATCATCCGGATGATTCCCTCGACGAGGTCGTCGCGGTAGCAGAAGCTCCGCGTCTGGGAGCCCGAGCCGAAGATCGTGATCGGCTCGCCCGCGAGGGCCTGGCGGATGAAGTTGGAGACCACGCGGCCGTCGAAGGGATGCATGCGTGGCCCGTAGGTGTTGAAGATCCTCACGATTCGCACGTTGACGCCGTTGTGGCGGTGGTAGTCCATGAACAGCGTCTCGGCGGCCCGCTTGCCCTCGTCGTAGCAGGCCCGGGGACCGATTGGGTTCACCGCCCCGCGGTATCTCTCCGGCTGCGGATGCACCTCCGGATCGCCGTACACCTCGCTGGTGGAGGCCTGCAGCACCTTCGCACGGCAGCGCTTCGCCATCCCCAGCACGTTGATTGCCCCCATGACGCTCGTCTTCATCGTCTTGATGGGGTTGTACTGGTAATGACCCGGTGCGGCGGGGCAGGCGAGGTTGTAGATCTCGTCCACCTCCAGCCAGAGCGGATGGATGATGTCGTGCCGCAGGAGCTCGAAGTTGCCGCAGCCGAGCAGGTGGGCCACGTTCGACTTCTGGCTGGTGAAAAAGTTGTCGACACAGATCACGTCGTGTCCCGCCGCCACGAGCTGCTCGCAGAGGTGGCTGCCGAGAAAGCCGGCCCCGCCGGTCACGAGGATGCGTTTCACTGATGCCATGAAGGGCTCCCGGGGCGGGTGACTCCGCCGCTTCCGACCGCTGCGGCGGGCTGGTAGTGTACCGTCATGCGAGCCCGCATCGATCGCCGCACCGTGCTCCGGACGGCTCTCGCGGCGTCGGCCTCGTCGTCTCTGTTACCCAGCCCTGCTCCAGGAGCCCCCGTCATGCCGCTCAAGGGCAACGTCAACCATTCGATCGTGTTCTGGTGCTTCAATGTGGCCGGCGGCAAGTGGGACATGGACCGCACCTGCGAGGTGGCCAAGGAACTCGGTGTGAAGTCGATCGAGCTGTCGGACCCCGACACCTGGCCCACGATCCGGAAGCACGGCCTGACGTCGGCGATCGCCATGAACGGCATGCCCGGAGCGCCGTTCATGAAGGGCCTCAACAATCCCCGTTACCACGAGCAGGTGATCGACTGCACGACCAGGACGATCGACGCCTGCGCCGACTTCGGCATTCCGTCGGTGATCGCGTTCACCGGCTATAAGTGGCGGGATGCCGAGAATCCGACGAGCGGCGAGATTTCGGCCGCCGAGGGGGCCGAGAACTGCGTGAAGGGGCTCGCGACGCTGGCGGCGCACGCCGAGAAGCGGGGCGTGACCATCTGCCTGGAGCACCTCAACACCCGCGACGACACGCACCCGATGAAGGGTCACCCCGGCTACCAGGGCGACGACGTCGACTACGTGGCCGGCAACGTTCGCCGCGTCGGTTCGCCGCGAGTGAAGATGCTCTTCGACCTGTACCACGTGCAGGCGATGAACGGCGACCTGATCCGTCGCATCGAGCAGTGCAAAGACGTGATCGGCCACGTGCACACCGCCGGCAATCCGGGCCGCGGCGAGCTCGATGAGAACCAGGAGATCAACTTCCCCGCCTGCCTGCGGAAGCTGGTTTCCATCGGCTACACGGGCTGGGTGGGGCACGAGTTCATCCCCACCCGCGATCCCGTCGCCGGTCTCCGCCAGGCCGTCGAGGTCTGCGACGTCTGACGGCGTGCGGACCTCCGCCGGTCAGGAAGCCGCAATCGCGTAAGCGATGCGGGCAGGCTGGCCGTGTGGTTGGCTCGGGATTGGCCATGCCATGCCCCGTCGCCGGACGTTCGCGACGGGCATCCTGCCCGTCGCTCACTCGGATGCCGACGGCGCTTCGCCATCGTGGCTGCGCTTGTCGGCATACGCCGGCTCTCGGGGCATGGCCAATCCCTCGCTGAGTTGGTACGGGGAGAGCGAGTGGCTCATGGGCGGGCGAGGATGATCCGCACGTCGGCCACGTTCGTGCCGGTCGGGCCGGTCACGATGAGACCGCCCGCGGCCGCCAGGGCGGGATATGCGTCGCAGCGGTCGATGGCGCGGGCCAGATCGATGCCGCTCGCGGTGAGCTGCTCTGCGACCGCGCGATCCACCAGGCCGCCGGCGGCAGCGGTCGGGCCGTCTTCGCCATCGGTCCCGACGCTGGCGATCAGGAGCTCCGCTGGCCACGCGCCGGCCGTCGGCTGCCAGGCCTCGACCGCCGCGAGCACGGTCTGCTGGTTGCGACCGCCGGTGCCGTGGTCGCGGGGCAGCGTTACCACCGCCTCGCCCCCCTCGATCACCGCCCGGGCGCGACCGTCATGGCGGGCGGCGGTCACCAGCCCCGCCGCCTCGGTCGCCAACCGGCGGCCCACGGCCTCGGCGGTCTCGGTCGCGGTCCCCGCATGCCGGATCGTGACGTCGTAGCCCAGCTGGTGGGCCGCCCGCGACGCCGCGTCGACGGCGGTCGCGTTGCTGCCGACGAGCACGTGGCTGACGCGGCAGCCCGCGGGCGTGGTCCACTCGCCGCCCGTCGCGGGCTGTGGCGTCGTCGTGACCGCCGCCTCCTCGAGATGCCGCGTCACCCGCGGCGCCGCATCGAGCGCCGCGTGCCGTCGGAGGATCGCCAGGGCGGCATCGGGCGCGGAGCCCGCCGGCATGCACGGTCCTGAGGCGATCAGGTCGAGCGGATCGCCGATCACGTCGGAGAGCACCACCGCCACGAGCCGGCCCGCGGTGCACGCCCGCGCCAGGCCACCTGCCTTCACGAGGCTGACGGCCTGGCGGACGACGTTGAGCTCGCGGATGTCGGCGCCGGCCGCGGAGAGGAACCGCGTGACCGCGATCAGGTCGGCGAGATCCACGCCCGGCGCGGGCTCTTCGAGCAGCGCGGAGCCGCCGCCGGTCACGATCACCACCGCGAGATCCTCGGACCCCAACGTTGCGAGCAGCCGGCGCATCTCGTGCGTCACCGCGACCACCGCCGCCGTCGGCAGGTTTGCAGCCGGCGGCCTTGTCTCGGGGATCTCGATGCGGGCGACCGGTCGGCCGCAGCCCTCGGGCACACTCACGAGTCCGGTCACGTCGCCGTCATGGAGGATCGCGTCGAGGGCGGCGGCCATGCCCGCGGCCGCCTTGCCTCCGCCGATCACCGCGATCCGGCCTGTCGGGCGGACGGGCACGGTGAACGGCCGGCCGTCCAGCAGGAGCTCGCCGCGCTGCCAGGCCAGTCGCCGTGGCAGGAGCGTCTCGGGTCGCACGGCCGCGATCGCAGCGTCGGTCAGATGCGCCGCAGCGGCGCGGAGCGAACGGGTCATTCGTCGCGGGAGATCGGGAAGTTCTTCGGGTCGAACCGCGAGAGATCGATGCCGCCTCGCGACTCCTCCTCGAGAAGCTTGACCCGCATCTCGAGCCGCTCGAGCCGCCGAGCCAGCATCGCCGGTGACTCGGCAGCCGGGGCGACCGGATTGACCCGTGGCACGGCCGGGTAGCCGAGCTGCCGCTGGAGGGCCGCGAAGAAGAACATCGGGTCCTTGCCGCGATTGGCCCGGGCGATCCGCCCTTCCTTCTCGCCGAACAGGATCGCACGATCCGGCTCGGGCACCGGGCGGCCGGCCGCGGCCGCGTCGCGCTTGCCCACCCGCCAGTATTCGGGACTCCTCACGAAGACGAGGTCGGCCAGGTCGATCAGCCCGACCTGCCGTGATACCGTCTCGATCCAGGCCCTCCAGTCGGCGTCGAACACGTCGTCGCCGGCGATCGCGGCCAGGCCCCGCGCGTAGTCGAGGCGGTTCCGCGAGAGGCACTCGAAGCGATACAGAAACAGCCCCTGCGGCGTGGCCCCATCGGCTCGGTACGTCGCCTCCCGCTCGAGCATCGCCAGGGCCGTTCGCATGTCGAACCTGCCCCCTTCCTCCTCGGCGGTGGCGATCACGAACGTCTGGAAGCGGGTGAAGTAGTGCGGCAGCCGTGCCATCGCCGTCGAGAGCGTGCCCACGAGCTTGAGTTCGCCCGCCAGGTAGTCGAGCGCCATCGGGAGCTTGGAGGTGGCGAGCACCTCCTGGCCGATGGCCACGAGCGCCTCCTGGGCCGCGATTCCGGCCACGATCCGCTCCCCGAACGACCGGAACAGGTAGGCCTGTTCGATGTATTCCTCGCGGTCGAGCATCGTGTGGATCCACGCGCAGCGGGCGGGCACCCCGGGGCCGCGTCCGCCAGCATCCTATAATGAAGATGGTTCCCACACACCCGCCCGGTGCCCGCCCATGCCCATCCGATTCTCGTCCGTCGAGTCCGCCATCGCCGCCATCGCCCGCGGAGAGGTCGTGATCGTGGCCGACGACGAGGACCGCGAGAACGAGGGCGACTTCGTCTGCGCGGCCGACGCCTCCACGACCGAGGTGGTCAACTTCATGATCCGCGAGGGCCGCGGCCAGGTCTGCATGTCGATCCTCCCCGACGTGGCCCGGCGCCTCGACCTGCCGATGATGGTGGCGACCAACTCGGCCCCGCTGGGAACGGCGTTCACCGTGCCGGTCGACCACCGCTCCACCAAGACCGGCATCACCGCCGCGGAACGCGCGGCGACCGTCGCCGCGATTCTCGACCCCACGAGCGTGCCGACCGACTTCGTCCACCCGGGGCACCTGTTTCCGCTCGTGGCGAAGGAAGGCGGCGTGCTCCGCCGCGCGGGCCATACCGAGGCGGCGGTCGACCTGGCACGGCTGGCCGGCCGGCCGCCGGCAGGGGTGATCTGCGAGATCCTCGACGACTCGGGCAACCGGGCCGACCGCGAAGGCCTGTTCGCGCTCGCAGCCCGACACGGTCTGGAGATCATATCGATCGAGCAGCTGATCCGTCATAGGCGGGCCCGCGAGAACCTCGTCGAGCGGATCGCCGAGGCCGACCTGCCGACGAGGTGGGGGAGGTTTCGGATCGCGGCCTACGGGGTCAAGTACGAGACGCAGCAGCCGATCGTGCTCGTGATGGGAGACGTCGCCACGGCAGCCGCGCCGCTGGTGCGGCTCCACTCCTCGTGCTTCACCGGCGACCTGCTCGACAGCCTGCGGTGCGACTGCGGCGACCAGTTGCACCTGGCGCTCGAAATGATCGGCCGCGAGGGCTGCGGCGTGCTCGTCTACCTTCCCCAGGAGGGCCGCGGCATCGGGCTCGTCGAAAAGATCCGGGCCTACCAGCTGCAGGACCGCGGGCTCGACACGGTTGAGGCGAACCTGGCCCTCGGCTACAAGGCCGACGCCCGCGAATACGGAGTCGGCATCCAGATCCTCAAGGACCTCGGCCTGCGGCGGGTTCGCCTGCTGACCAACAATCCGAAGAAGACCGACGCCTTCATCTACGGCGGCTTCGATCTGGAGGTGGTCGACCAGGTGCCGATCCTGCCTCCGGTGCACGAGTTCAACGAGCGGTATCTCGCCACGAAGCGCGAGAAGCTCGGGCACAAGTTCCCCGGCTGACGCGGTGGCACGAAAGTTGACCTCGGCCCGAGCGGCCCCGTAGCATCGGGGCTTTCCGCAGTCCGGAGGCGATGCATGCCCATCCGCGTCAGCCAGGTGATCGGCCGCCTCCTCCACCCTCGGAGACGGGTGGTCGTCATGGCCGCCCTGCTGCTGGCGACGGTCGCGGGATGCAGCCGGTCCAAGAAGGGTCGGCTCGTGGCGGAGCCGGAGGCGCCGGCAGCGCCCGTGGCCCCTATCGACGCCGGCCCGTCGCGGGCCCCGGCCGCCTTCGAGCCGCCGTCGCTCGAGCAGGTCGATCGGGATGCCCGATGGATCGACCGGCCTGTGAAAGATGCGCTCGTCCTGCTGCGCGAGGAGCAGGCCAAGGAGCCGGTGCTCGGCACCGTCGCCGAGGCGCTCGAGGCACGCAACGACTCGCCGCGGGCCAACGCCCTGATCCTGTCGGCACTCGGCCGCCTTCCCGACCAGGGCCAGGCCGACCTCGACGCCCGCATCGACCGGCACGTCACCGGCGACCTGGGCAGCACCAATCCCATCCTGATCAGTTCCAGCGCCGAGTTCGACATTCTTGGGCTCACCGGGTTCGGGTTGTTCTCCTTCGACCGTGCCCTCGAGCCCTTCGCGAATGCGGAGACCGTCGTCAGCTGGCAGACGAGCGCCGACGGGCTGCTCGACAAGGTGGTGATCCGGGACGACCTCGTCTGGAGCGACGGCAAGCCGATCACCGCCCGTGACGTGGCCTTCACGTACGACGTGATCATGGATCCGCGGGTGCCCGTGCCCGCCGTGCGCAACGGCACCGACAAGCTCCGGGGGGTGCATGCCTACGACGATCGCACGCTCGTGTTCTTCCACGAGGAGCCGCTGGCGACGAACGTCTGGAACATCAACTTTCCCGTGCTGCCGAAGCACGTCTACGAGACGACCTGGGAAGACGACCCGACCCTCAAGGACAGTCCGGCGCACGTCGCGCTCGAGGAGAAGCCGGTTTCGGGCGGGCCTTACGAGATCCTGTCCCGCAAGCGGGGGCAGGAGATCGTGCTGCGACGCCGCGACAGCTGGAGCACCGTGGGCGGCCGGACGGTCCGCGAGCCCCCGTTCTTCAAGGACATCCGTTTCCGGATCATCGAGGATCCCAACACGGCCCTGCTCGCGCTGAAATCGGGAGAGATCGACGAGATGATCCTCCAGCCCGAGCAGTGGACCACGCAGACCGGCGACGCCGACTTCGATCGGCTCAACACCAAGGCCACGGCGCCGGAGTGGGTGAGCTTCCACTTCGCGTGGAACATCGGCGAGCCGTTCTTCGCCGATCGCCGCGTGCGACGGGCCATGAGCTACGCGTTCGACCACGACCGGATGCTCGAAAAGATCTGCCTTGGGCTGTATCAGCCCTGTGCCGGCAACTTCCCGCCGGGGTCGTGGATGGCCGGCCCGAAGAAGCTCGAGCCCTACAAGCAGGATCTCGACCGGGCCGAGGCCCTGCTCGACGAGGCGGGCTGGATCGACCACGACAACGACGGCATCCGCGACAAGGAGATCGACGGCCGGCTCGTGCCCTTCGAGTTCACGCTGCTGGTGAACCAGCAGCCGTTCCGGATCGCGATCTGCACCCTCCTCAAGGAGAACCTCGAGCAGATCGGCGTGATCGCCAACGTGCGGCCCGTGGAGGTGACGGCCCTGCAGGAGATGATGCAGAAGAAGACGTTCCAGGCCTGCTTCTCGGGCTGGGGATCCGGTACCGATCCCGACTCGTCGGAAAATATCTGGAAGACCGGCGAGATGCGGAACTACTGCGGCTATTCCAACCCCGAGGTCGACCGGCTCTTCGCCGAGGGCCGCCGCGAGCTCGACCGCTCCCGCCGGGCCGAGAAATACGCGCGGATCCAGGAGATCCTCTCCGAGGATCAGCCCTACACCTGGCTGTTCTGGCGGAACAGCTTCTACGGGTTCTCGAAGAGCCTGCGCGGCTACGTGTTCAGTCCGCGCGGCCCGTACCATTATTCGCCCGGGGCCGGCAGCCTCTGGAAGCCGCGGGCCGAGTGAGCGATGGCCATCTACCTGGTGCGGCGACTCGTGCTGGGGTGCGTCACGCTCGTGGCGATCACGGTCGCGGTGTACGCGCTGGCCCGCTCGATGCCGGGCAACCCGCTCACGGCGCAGCTTGGCGAGGATCCCAGCCGCAAGGTGAGCGCTGCCGATTTCGAGCGGATGCAGCGGGCCTACGGGCTCGACAAGTCGTGGCCCGAGGGCTACGTGCAGTGGGCCGGGAACCTGCTTCGTGGTGATCTCGGCCGGTCGATCACCCGGAAGCAGCCCGTGACCACCCTGATCGGCGAACGGCTCGGCCCCACCCTGCTCGTCTCGGGCACGGCCTTCCTCGTGATCTGGGCCCTCGCGATCCCGATCGGCCTCTACGCGTCGGCGAGGTCGGGCACCGCCGACGAGCGGGGCGTGAGCCTCCTGCTCTACGCGCTCTATTCGTTCCCCACCTTCGTGGCCGCGCTCCTGCTGCAGATCGTGTTCTCGGTGTGGAGCAAGGGCACCGCCTGGGAACTGCCGCTGTTCGGGATGACCGATCTCCCCCCCGACGCGCCGCTCGGACAGCGGATCCTCGACGTGGCCAGGCACATGGTGCTGCCGGTCGTCTGCCAGACGTACGTGAGCCTGGCCTACGACACGAGGTTCATCAGGGCGACGATGGCCGAGGCGATGCGGCAGGACTACATCCGCACCGCCCGCGCCAAGGGCGCCGGCCCGTGGCGGGTGCTCTTTCGGCACGCCTTTCGCAACACCCTGATCCCGCTGGTCACGCTGCTCGGCCTCTCGCTGCCGTCGCTCGTCGGCGGCTCGATCATCATCGAGCAGATCTTCACCTGGCCGGGCATGGGCCGGCTGTTCTTCGAGAGCATCCGCGAGCGCGACTATCCGACGATCATGGGGCTCACGCTCATGTTCAGCGTGCTTACGCTGCTCGGGCAGCTGCTCGCCGACCTCCTCTACTCCGTCGTCGACCCCCGGGTGAGCGTGGACTGATGGCGTCGGCCGCGGGATTCTGGGGCGAGGCCTGGCGGCGCTACCGGCGTCGGCCGCTGGCGATGGCCGCGCTGCTGTTCGTGGGCTTCCTGGTCGCCGTGGCGGTGCTCGCGCCGGCGATCGCGGGCACGAAGCCCGTGCTCTGCCGCTACAAGGGCCGGCTCTACGCGCCGTGCCTGGGCTACTTCGACCGCCGGCTCGAGCCCGCGATCTTCGCGAAGGACAAGTTTCGCGGCACGTATCCCCGGAACCTCGCCGAGAAGGATCCCGACAGCTGGGCGGTCTGGCCGCTCATGTTCCAGGACCCCTACCGCGCCATCCGGGCCGACGAGTGGCCGGGCCGCCCGGAGAATCCGTCGATGGACAAGGGCGTGCCGAGCCGGTCCCACCCCTTCGGCACCGATCAGGCCGGTGTCGACGTGCTCGCGAAGATGGTGCACGGCACGACGGTCGCGCTCCTGGTCGGCTTCGTGTCGATGGGCCTGGCGGCCGCGATCGGCATTGCTGTGGGCGCCCTCGGCGGATACTTCGGCGGCTGGGTCGACGCCGTCACCAGCCGGATCACCGAGATCGTGATGTGTATCCCGACGCTGGTCCTGATCCTGGCGATCGTGGCGATCATCGAGAAGCCGACGATCTGGCACACGATGGCGATCATCGGCTGCACGGGCTGGACCGGCCTCGCGCGGCTCACGCGGGGCGAGTTCCTGCGGCTCAAAGGAGCCGAATACGTGACCGCCGCGCGGGCTGCCGGCGCCGGACCGCTGCGGATCATGGCGCGCCACATCCTGCCCAACGCGCTGGCGCCGATTCTCGTGCCGATCACCTTCGGCATCGCCGCGGCGATCCTCGTCGAGAGCGGCCTGTCGTTCCTTGGCTTCGGGCCGCCGCCGCCGTCGGCGAGCTGGGGCTCGATCCTCAACGGGGCCCGCTCGAACCTCGCCATGTGGTGGCTCGTCGTGTTTCCGGGCATCGCCATCTTCCTGACCGTGCTGGCCTACAACCTCGTCGGCGAGGGCCTTCAGGAGGCCACCGATCCGCGGCTCCGGGAGGCGCGAAAGTAGCCCCATGCCGCTGCTCGACATCCGCAATCTCGTGACGGCGTTCCACACTGCCGACGGCCGCGTGCCGGCGGTCGACGGTGTGTCGCTGCAGATCGAGCGGGGCCGTGCCCTGGGGCTGGTCGGCGAGAGCGGCTGCGGGAAGAGCGTGACCGCGATGTCGATCCTCGGGCTGGTGGCGGCGCCCGGCGTGGTCGAGTCGGGCTCGATCCTGCTCGACGCGGCCGGGGGACCGCTCGATCTCGTCTCGATGCCCGAGCCTGCCCTGCGGGCGGTTCGCGGTGGACGGATCGGGATGATCTTCCAGGAGCCGATGACGAGCCTCAATCCGGTGTTCACCGTCGGCGACCAGATCGCCGAGGCGGTGCTGCTGCACCGGCCCGTCGGCAGGGCGGCGGCCCGGGCCCGGGCGCTCGAGATGCTCAGGCTCGTGCGGCTCGCCGATCCCGAGCGGCGGCTCGACGAGTACCCCCACCAGCTCTCCGGCGGCATGCGGCAGCGGGTGATGATCGCGATGGCGCTCGCCTGCGAACCCGATCTCGTGATCGCCGACGAGCCCACGACGGCGCTCGACGTCACGATCCAGGCGCAGATCCTCGACCTGCTCACCGACCTCAGGCGGCGGCTCGGCACGGCCATCCTGCTGATCACGCACGATCTCGGGGTGGTGGCGGAGACGTGCGACGACGTCGCGGTGATGTATGCCGGCCGGATCGTCGAGCGGGCTCCGGCCGACGTGCTCTTCGCGCGGCCGCTGCACCCCTACACGATCGGCCTGCTGGCCGCGCGGCCTGATCTCGACGCCATCGGCGGCCGCCGCCCGCTGCTGCGGACGATTCCCGGCATGGTCCCGCCGCCGACGCGGTTTCCCGACGGCTGCCGCTTTCACCCGCGCTGTGTGTACGCTCGTGCCGCAGCTGGCTCCGACGGTCCGGCGTGCAGCGCTGCGCCGCCGGAGCTCCACGAGGTCGAGCCCGGCCACTTCGTGCGCTGCCACTACGCGACCCGGCTCGGCGATCCGCATCCGGCCGAGGTGGAGGTCGTCACCGCATGACGGCATCGGTCGAGCCACTCGTCGCGGTCAGCGACCTCCAGACGCACTTTCCGATCCGCCGCGGGCTGCTCCGCCGGACGGTCGGCGCGGTGCGGGCCGTGGACGGCGTGAGCTTCACGATCGCCCCCGGACGGACGCTGGGCCTCGTCGGCGAGAGCGGCTGCGGCAAGACGACCGTCGGCAGGAGCGTGCTGCGGCTGGTGGAGCCGACGGCCGGCCGCGTGGTCGTCGCGGGGCACGACGTGCGGGCGCTTCGCGGCGCCCCGCTCCGCGCCCTTCGCCGCCGGATGCAGATCGTGTTCCAGGATCCGTATGGCTCGCTCAACCCGCGGATGACGGTGCGGCGGATCCTCGAGGAGGGTCTCGTGATCCACCGGCTCGGCGATCCGGCGGCGCGGCTCGACCGCATGCGGGCGGCACTCGACCGCACCGGCATGCCGGCCGCCGCCCTCGATCGGTATCCCCACGAGTTCTCCGGCGGCCAGCGGCAGCGGATCGCGATCGCCCGGGCGCTGGTGCTCGAGCCGGAGTTCGTGGTGCTCGACGAGCCGATCTCGGCGCTCGACGTCTCGATCCAGGCCCAGGTGCTCAACCTGCTCGTCGAACTCCGCGACCGGCTCGGCCTGACCTATCTCTTCATCTCGCACGATCTTGCCGCCGTGGAGTACGTCGCCGACGAGGTGGCCGTGATGTACCTGGGGCGGATCGTCGAGCAGGCCCCGGCAGCCGAACTCCGCCGCCGTGCCCTCCATCCCTACACCATCGCGCTGTTCTCCGCCGTGCCGTCGGTCGACGCGCGGCAGCGCCGCCGCCGGATCGTGCTGAGCGGCGACGTGCCCAGCCCGGCCCGCCCCCCCGCGGGCTGCAGGTTTCATCCGCGGTGCCCGCTTGCCGAGTCGATCTGTCGCACGACGGATCCGCCGCCGGTCTGTGTCGGCGGGCACCTCGTCCACTGCCATGTCGCGGCCCGGGAACTCGCGGCTTGCGGTGGTGACGAGTCCGCCGCCGCGGGCCGCGTGGCCGCCGCGCTAGCGAAGGCCTCCGCTCCGGCGATAGGATGACGAGGTCGCCGCGTGCCGCGACGCCCGTCTCCGGAGATTTCGCCGTGCGTCTTCCACGCCGTCCCCGTGCCGTCGCCGCGTTGCTGATGGTGATCGGAGCCGCCATGCCATTGCGCGGCGACGAAGGGCCGCCGGAGATTGATCCGACGGGCGGTCTCCGCAGCCGGGCCGCCGTTCCGCAGGGCCCGACCCTCGGCGTCTCGCGCGAGGAACTCGTGCGCCAGTGGGACCTCGACGGCAACGGCACGATCGACGCCTCGGAGGCGAACGTCGCGCGGGCCCGGATGCGGCGGGCGCGGATCGAGACCGAACTGGGAACGGGCATCGACCCGCTCACCGGCAAGCCGCGGGTCGTCGCCGACCCCATGACGGAGGAGTCGCCCGAAGATGCTGCGGCATCGGGGGCCGAACTGCCGCCGGAAGCACGGGTGCGGTCGGCGGACGCAGACGCACCGCCCGGCACGCGGGTGCCGGGCGTCGGCCCGGTGGTGAGCGGCACGGCCGGTCCGCGGGTGCCATCGATCACCTCCACGGGATCAACGGCTCCCGGACGAGGGGCGGGCACGCGGCCCACGGTCACCGGCCCGACCTCCCGGAGCTCGCGTCCCGGATCGCTCACGGGAGGAACTCGGGCCGGCGCCCCGGCTGCGAGGTCCGGGTACGGTGCGGCCGAACGGAAGCCCGATCTCAATGCGGCGTTGCCGCGCAGGCTCGAGCGACCGGCGTTGTCGGGAACGGGCTCCACCCGGGGCGGCTTCATGCCCTCCGTGCGGTCGCCGGTCGCGCCCCGGCCGGCGCCGCTGGTTCCCACGACCCCCCGGGTGACCGCCGACGAGATCGGTGGATTCTGAGAGGCATGGCTGTCTTCCACTCGCCCAGCGCCGTAGCCGCACGTGTTGATCCGGTGGCAGTCCTCCGGGCCGCCGGTGTCGCGGGCCCCGTGCTGGTCGTCGCCGACAACACTGCGATCGCCCGCGCGGCACCCGCGTGGGCCGATGCGTTCGCCGCGGCGGGCTGGCTCCATCGCGTGCTCGCCGCCGACCCAGCCGGGGATGACGAGGTTGCGGCGATCGCTGCCGAGGCTGCGTCGTGCGACGCCACGGCCATCGTCGCCGCCGGTGATGCGGCGGTGGTCTCGGTCGCAGAACGGGCCGCCGCCGTGCGCCGGGTGCCCTGCGTCGTCCTGCCGTCCGCGGTGGGGTGACGTCGAGCCGGCTACACTCTGGCCGGGGGGCTGCCATGTCCGCCGCTTCCGTCGTCCTGCAGTCCTTCATCCAGCTTCTTGAGCCCAGATCGACATGAACCGCATGCGAGCGTGGCTGTTCGGCCTGACCATCGCCGTCGTCTGTTTCGTCGTCCGCGGTGAGGAGACGACGATTCCCGACGCCCCCGCGCGGAACGACCCGCCCCGGGTGTTCGTCAGCGGCGTGAAGGACGACTTCGCCAAGACCCGGGCGGCGATCGCCGCGGCCAAGCAGGCGAGCGGTCGTGACTACCGCGTGGTGGTCGTCGACAGCCTGAGCGGCGCCGAGGATGCCCGAGGCCTGCTCGAGAAGGTCGTCGAACGCTGGCGGCAGGAGGCCGAAGCCTCCGACGGCGGGTTCAATCCGGCTGGCGACGTCACCATCGTGCTTGACGTGGGGGACCGGCAGATCGCGATGGATGTGCCGTGGTCGCTCGAGGCGGCAGGCCTCGACTCCGAGGTGCTGCTCAATGACCTCATCGGCGAAACGTTCAGGCCGCGAGCGAAGGACGGCCAGCTTGATGAAGGCCTGGCCGAGCTCGTCGGAGCGACCGAACGCTGGGTCCGCGACGAGGAGGCGACCCGACGGCAGGCCGCCGAGGCGGCCCGGTTGTTTCGCACGAGAACGCTGCCCATGGGGCTGGCAGGCCTCGGGGCCGCCGGCCTGCTCGGCAGCCTGGCCGTACAGTGGACGCGGCATCACCGCCGGCTGCGGACGGCCCGCGACAAACTCGCCGCCTTCAAGGCGGAGGTCGTGACCCTCTCCGACCTCCTCGACTCCGAGCAGGAGCGGCACCGGATGCTGCCGCACGCCGACCCCGACTTTCAGACGCCCATGCAGGGCATGACCCGCGCCGCCTACGACGGCGTGCAGGGAGCGATCCGCCGCTACCGCGAGCGCTGGCTCGGGTTGATGGACGTGTGGGAGAAGGCGCAGGCGAAGGTCGACTCGGAGTGGTTTCTCGGCACCTCCGCGGCCGACGAGGCGATCGGCCTCCTCGACTCCGCGGAGGCGCGGCCTCCCCTGCCGGACGTGGCGGCGGAATGCAAGGCTCCGCTTGATTCGCTCGAGACGGCGCACGAGGAGGCCCGCGAGGCGGTGGTCTCCCTCGATGCCGCGCTCGGGGATGCCCGGACGAGGCTCGACGCGGTGGCGGCCCGGGGTCGATCCAATGCGGCGTTCCAGGGGGCCGTCGCCGATGTGGCGCGGGGGCGCCAGCGGTTCGGTGAGCTGGTGGAGTCGGATCCCGTCGCGGCGCGGGGCGGCCTCGAGGAAGCGCGGTCGGCCCTCGAGGCGACCGTGGCCCGCGTGGATGCCCTCGAGGCGGTCGATGATCGCCGCCAGCGGGCCGCGGCGACGAACGACGACGTCGTGGCCCGGGTCCGCGGCCGTCGCGCCGAGGGCTGGCTGCTCGACGAGCCGGGCGCCAACCCGGACGACCGCCTGACCGCCGCCGCAGGGCATGCCGCCACGGCCGCCCAGCTGCTCGACGCCGGCGAGACCGACGCCGCGGCAGGCACCGTGGAGCGGGCCGAGCGGGCGACGGCCGAGGCGGCGGCCCTGCTCGAGAGCGTGGTCGCGGCGCGGACGAAGGCCGAGGAACTCCTGCCGGCATGCGTCGCCCGCGTCGAGGCGATCATCGCCGCCAGGCGGCGTTCGACCGAGGCTCTCGAGCGGCTCGCCGGCTACGGCGCTGAAGCGTGGAGTGACGTCTCCGAGAATGTCGCCCGCGCGGACGACGGACTGGTGCGGGTCAAGACGCTGCTCGACGAGGCCCGGGCCGCGCTGGCGCCGGAGCGGCAGCACTATCTTCGCGCCGTCGCACTGCTGGAGGAGGTCGTCCGCCAGGAAGACTGGGTCGAGGGCTGCCTCGCCGCCGTCACCGACCGGCTGGCGGAGCTCGACGGGCTCCGGTCGGCCCTGCCGGGCAAGCGGGACCGTGCCGTCGAGCGGGTGACGACGTTGGCTCGGCGGCTGCAGCGGCAGCGGACCGACCGCGTGAGCGCCAACGAGCGCTGCCGCGAGGCGGGCAGGATCATCGAGGTGGCCGACCAGAGCATGGCCGTGGCGCGGCCCGATCCGAGGCAGGCCACCCGCCTGATCGAGGCCGCCGACGCCGCGGTCGCCCGGGGCGAGCAGCTCGCCGACGAGGACGAGCGGCTCGCGCGGCAGGCGGCCAACGACATCGACGAGACCGACGCCCTCGTCCGCCGGGTGGCCGCGTGGTACGCCGAGGGTGTGCAGGCCGACGTTCGTTCGGCGGCGGCCGCGGTCGACGCGGCGCGGTCGCTCCTCGAGCGGCAGCGGTACGAGGAGTCGATCCAGACCACCGCGGAAGCGTCGCGGCAGGCCCGGATCGCGTATGCGACGGCGACCGCGGAGGCCGATCGCCGCCGCATCCAGCGGCAGCAGGAAATCCAGCGGCGGCAGCTCGAAGAGTCGTTCGCGAGGATGTCGCGCGGGGCTGGACCGTGGGTGGTCCGGCTGCCGGGCAGCACGTTCACCGGCCCCGATCCGTGGCGGAGCATGACCCCGCAGCGGCCCCGGTCGACACCGACCGTCGGCAGCTGGTCGCGCGACGTCGTCCAGACGACCTGGTGACCGCCCGCGTCACCGCAGTTCCACGGGCCTCACGTCGAGGCTGCCGACCTCGGCGGCCGCGCCGCGGCTCTCCGCCGCCGGTGGCTGCGTGGGCCGCTGACCCTCGAGCATCCGTTCCATGGCCGACACCCGCTCGCGGATCACCGGGGGCATGCGGCTCCGCCCCTCCGGGGTGTCGATGGTGTCGTTGAAGACGACGTGCCCCTTCTGGTCGGAGACCATCAGCCGCGTCTCGTCACCGCTGGTCAGCCGGATCTGATAGTCGGTGTCGTGACGGACGAGCGTCTCGTCGGCGAGTCGGCGGAGCGGCACGGCCGGGATGGGCCCCTGCTTCGGTGCCGCCTGCTCCACGATGGCGAGCGCGGATGCCGTCGGTCTCAGGCCACCGTTTGCGGCGGACCCGCGTGGCGGTCCACCCTCCGGCTGCCTGCCGGCGGTGATCGGCACGACGATCTCGCGGCCGCCTCGGAGCACAGTGCAGGCGAGCGGCGCGTCGGTCCCGGCCGCTTCAAGCAGCGCGTCGAACTGTTCGGGCAGCACGAGGAGCTGGTCGTCGAGTTGCACCAGCACGTCATGCTGGGCGATGCCGACCCGCGCGGCGGTCGACCCGGGTGCCACGCCCTCCACGACGAGCCCGGCCCCACGCTTGAGCGCCAGCTGCTGCCGCAGCACGCCCGATGCTCGTGACAGGCTGAGACCGAGGGCGGCGCACGATGTCGGGGCGGTCGCGGCATTGCCGGCGGGCACGAGGTGCGATCGCGGAGCGTCGGCCGCGAAGACGGTCGGGCAGGCGAGGCACACCGCGACCATTCCGGCCGCCGAGCGAGCGCGTCGAATCCGTGAGAGTGTCTGCCTCATGATTCCGTTCACCGGGTCGCGAACCGGGCCACCACAGGCCCATGGTTCCGGGATATGTGACGTTTTTTCGCCTCCTTCGCCAGACGACTCTGGGCCGGGCCTGGCCGCCCCCCGCCGCGCGGTGATCTGGGAAGGCGGGGCAGTCCGGGCCGCTCCGGGCCGCGGCGCGACCCTGCGGTGCCGGGGTGGCGGAGGTCGTTGCGTCCGCGTGCGCGGTCGCCTGCTGATCGACCGGCAGGCTCCTTCCGATAGGAAAGACGCAAGCAGGATTCGCGACCCGGAGGATCGGTACCATGACACGTTCATCCCTTTCGTCGCCGGCGCAGGCGATCCTCGCCGCGGCCGTGGTCTTCGCGGCGACCGGCTTTGCGGCGGCCGCCGGCACGAGCGGCCGCACGACGGCCGCCAAGCCGCGGCCGGCTGCCGCTCCCGCGGCGGTGCAGCCGCCGCTCCCCAAGAAGCCGGTGCTGCTGCCCGGGACCGGCTCGCTCGTCAAAAACGTCGTCGACGACTTCGAGGACGAGAAGTGGACGTGGAAATACAACCACCCCAAGAGTTCGGAGGAGCAGGACAAGCGGATGCGGGGACCGCTCGGCAAGAGCACCAACGGCCGCTGGTTCGAGGGGCCGAAGCGGGGCACTCCCGACGTGGTCAAGCGGGTCGACCTGCCGGCGCCGGGGCTCGAGGGGAGCGAGCACGGGCTGCTCGTCGCCACGCTGCGGGGCGGCGTTCCGGGCCGGGTCACCTACACATGCAGCAGGACGACCTGATCTACAACCTCGGGAAGTTCTCGGGCCGAAGCATGTCGGTGGGCGACAGCCCGAGCATGACCGTCCGCGTCTACATGCCGCCGTTCGAGCAGTGGGAGAACCGCAGCGGGCCGAGCTTCGGATTTCGCGCCGGCTGCTTCACGCACGCGATCATCACCGGCGACGACCATCCCGACGAGGGCAGGTTCGGTGTCGAGGAGTTCTGGCCCGGAATGTTCGTCTGCTTTGAGAGCAGCCACGACGGCCGCTTCAAGGAGGACGGCGCCTACATCCGCGTTCGCAGCGGCCGTAACGGCGGAGAGATCCGCGGGTCGCGGATCGAGGAACTGGGCTGGTGGACGCTCGGGATGTCGTTCTCGCCGGATGGCATGGTCCACTACTTCGCGAGCCCGGGCGTGGACGAACTCACGATGGACGACCACATCACATCGCAGTATCCCTACGGGTATCGCACGGAGTGGGTGAAGACGTTCTTCTTCAACGTCTGCACCCAGGACGACGGAAAGACGTGGAGCACGCCGTGGGTGATCGACGACCCCAAGGTGTACTTCGTGAAACGGCCCCAGATGGCCACGTCGAAGTCCACTCGCCGCTGAGCGCCGCGGTGGGGCGCGTCAGCGGGCGGTGCGGACGAAGTCGCAGACGGGCACCAGGTCGGCGGCCAGGCCGTCGGCGGACCCGCGAGCCGTCAGTTCTTCGCCGTTGCGGTGGCCGACGACGAACTCGCACGACCGGCCCGCGTCGCCGCCCATGCCGTCGAGCCGCACTCGCCAGGCGTCTCCATCGCGGGTCCACGTGCCTTCGGCGAATCTCCCCGCGGACGTGAACACCCACGAGCGGATCTGGCTTCGTTCGGGATCCCAGCCGATGATTTCGGTCACCTCCCGCGGCGCGACGTCGCCCGGTGGCAGGAGGCCCGGGACGTCGGCGGAGGGCTCCGCCACCGCCCCGTCGCCCGAGACGACATGCTGGCGAACCAGAAAGGCCCTGCCGGTGGTCCAGTGGCAGCTGGTGCCGGCCGTGATGCCGGGGCCGACGTCCTCCCACATGCCGACGAGCCAGCCGAGCTGCTCGAGTTCACGAGGCGAGGTCGAGGCTTCGGGCCAGGGCGACTCCCGGACGCTCTCGAACATCCAGCGGCCCGACTGACGCACCGCGACGCCCGAGAACCGGCTGCCCGAGGTCGCTCCGTCGCCGAAGGTGATCCGCGACGTGCCGTCCACGACGGCGACATCGGCACGCACCGGCCGGACCGACGTGACGTCGATCTCGATCGCGGCTGCCGCATCGTCGGCGAACAGCGACGCGAACACGGTGTGAACTGCGTCCCTGCCCTGCGTCACGTCGCCCGACGCGAGGTCGACGTTCTCGCCGGCCGCGGTCCAGTGGCCGGCAAGTTCGACGGAATCGTGCCGATTGAAGGCCTGCTGGTAGGCGGCGATCATGCCTCGCACCGAGGCGTCGGCGTCACCGATTGCCCGGCCCTGCGTCGCGGCGAGGCGGCGAGGCTCGGACGCCGCGTTCTGCAGAGGAGCCGTGGACCGGAATGCGTGGTGCGGAGGGATCACGACCGGCACGAGGCCCTCGTGGTCGACGCGTCGCTCCGAGCCGGCGGTGCGGAACTCGGGCTCCGCGGGGGCGTTGCCGATCCCGCGGTCGATGTGCGAGGAGCACCCGCCGATCCACACCGTCGCGAGTCCGACAGCCGACAGACCGACACCCGACATCCGCTGCCGCTTCACGGCTCACCCTCCTGGCGATGGACTCGGCCGCCCGCCATCCCAGGGGCGGGCCGACGCGGCCATCGTCAGGGTATCCGTTCGCGGCGGAAGCGCACAGTCACTTCGCCTCGGCCGTCACCCCGGGAAAGTCGTCGGTGCGGAACGGGGTCAGGGGCAGCCCGTTGCTGGCGTACAGATTGCACACCGGATTGTCGGCCCAAGCGTAGCGGACGGCCACGGGCTCGGCCACGGCCTCGCTCCACACCTCGATCCGCCCGTCGTCACGGATCCGAGCCTTGGCGGGCACGAACGTCCGATCGGCTCCGGCGACCGTGAACCCGATCGGCTCGTTGACATCGAACGGCCGCCAGCCCTTGCCATTCGGCACGTGGTCGAACGAGAGCACGATCTTCGTGCCGGCTTTTTCCATGCCCTTGTAGAGCGGGCTCCGGCAGGCGATGCCGGACCGGCCGTAGGTCTCGGCGAGCGCCCACCGGGCCAGCCGCTTGGCCACGTCCTGCTTGTTCATGGGGTGGATGTCCTTGCCCTCGCCGAGGTCGATGATCACGGCCTCGCCGGTCTTGGGGAGGGCCTTCATCGTCATCGTCTGGGCCTCGCGGAGCTCGGCCCAGTCGCTCTCGGCCGGCTCCGCCTTCTCCGCCTTGAAGTCGGCCAGCTGCACCCAATAAAAGGGGAAGTCGCCGAGCCCCCACTCCTCCCGCCACGTCTGGATCATGAAGGGGAACAGCTCGCGATACTGGTAGGCACGGCCGGCGTTCGACTCGCCCTGGTACCAGATCGCCCCCTTGATCCCGTAGCCGATCGAGGGCGTCAGCACGCCGGAGTGGATGTTGCCGGGGCGGGCGTTGCCCTTCATGCGGCCGTCGGGGTGCTGTTTGGGGTCGGGCTTGCCGCCTGGTTCGGGCTTGCCCTCGGCCTTGGCCTTCTCCGCTCCCGCCTTCCAGTCGGTCACCTTCTTCTCGAACTCGGCCTTGGCCCGTTCGAAGTTCGCCTCCTCCTTGACCCACTTCTCGTGAATGGCCTTGAGCGTGGGATGGGCTGCGAGCTTGTCGCGCCGCACCCAGGCTTCGGCCGCACTGCCGCCCCAGGCATTGTCGATGAGCCCGACCGGCACACCGAGCGTCTGGTGCAGCTGGCGGCCGAAGAAGTAGCCCACGGCCGAGAACTCGCCCACGGTCTCGGGCGAGCAGACCTGCCAGGCTCCCTTGAAGTTTCGCTGCGGCTCCTGGGTGCCCACCTGGGGCACCGAGACGAAGCGGATACCGGGATAGGCGGCGGCGGCCTTCTCGAGATCGGCGTCGTTGGCCTGGTTCACCGCCCATTGCATGTTGGACTGACCGGAGCAGACCCAGACCTCGCCCACGAGCACGTCCTTGAAGGCGACCTCGTTCTTGCCCTTCACGGCGAGCGTGTGCGGGCCGCCGTACTCCTTCACGGGATCGAGCACGACGTGCCAGGAGCCGTCGCCGGCAGCCGTCGCCGTCTTCGTCTGGCCGGCGAATGAGACCGTCACCTGCTCGCCGGGATCGGCCTGTCCCCAGACCCGGTTGGCGATGCCCTGCTGGAGCACCATATGGTCGCCGAACATGTTGTTGAGCGACACGTCGGCCCGGGCCATGACGCAGGCGGCAAGCGCGATCGTGGCGGCGGCGAAGCGGAAACAAAGCATGCGAGGAGTCTCCCGGAACGGGTGCAGGAAATGGTCGCCCCGTCGCGGAGGTTACCGCGGGGGCGGCCGGCGGGAAACCTGCTGCCCGACGACGGCACGCCCCCACGCGGCGTTCCTCGCATCGCGCGGGGGCGCAGGGTATCGTGATCGCACCGAAGCACGCACCGCAGGAGCAGCCACATGACCGCCGACCATCACGACGAGCACCGTCCGCCCGCCCCGGGCAGCCACGGGGAGAAGCCGTCGGCGACCTCGGCGGTGGCGATTCCCCTGGTGGCGCTCGGCCTGCTGGCCGCCGCGGTCTGGCTCGGCACCAAGCCGGCGCCCTCCACGGTCCCCGGTCCCGCGACTCCCGCTGCCGCGCCGGTCGCGTCGGGCGACCCGCTGCCGTCGTGGAACGAGGGCGCGGCAAAGACGGCGATCCTCGCATTCGTCAAGGCCGTCACCGACGAGTCGGCGGCCACGTTCGTGCCGCGGCCGCAGCGGATCGCGGTCTTCGATCACGACGGCACGCTCGTCTGCGAGAAGCCGCTGCTGCACGGGATGTTTCTCGTCGACCAGGTCCGCCGGCTGGTGGAGCGGCGGCCGGAACTCGCCCACGAGGAGCCCTACGCGACGATCCTGACGGGCGACCTCGAGTTCGTTCGCCGCCTCGGCAAGAAGTTTTTCACCGACCTCACGTTCTCCACGCTGGCCGGCGTGCCCGAGGAGAGGCTCGAGGCGGAGGCCCGGGACTTCATCCGCACCGCCCGGCATCCCGTGTTCGACGTGCCGCTCGGCGACGTGACCTACCAGCCCATGAAAGAGCTGATCGCGCTGCTCGAGAAGCGGGGCTTTACCGTCTGGATCTGCTCCGGAAGCGGGGTCCACTTCATGCGCCCCGCAGCCGAGGCCTGGTACGGCATCCCGCCGGAACGGGTGATCGCCTCCCGGCCGCTGACCGAACTGCGGGAGGTGGAGGAGCCGACGCCGGCCAACGAGAAGCACCCCAACCGGCGGCTCGACCTCGTCGTCCTGCCGCAGCTGCACGTGCTCAACGACGAGGAGCGGAAGCCCGTGAGCATCGGCGAGCACATCGGCCGCCGCCCGATCCTCGCTGTCGGCAACGTGGGGACCACGGGCGACATCGAGATGCTGCGGTGGTCACAGTCCGGCGACGGGCCGAGCCTGCAGCTGCTGGTGCTGCACGACGATCCCGCCCGGGAGATGGAGTATGGGGAGCCCTCCGACGACTCGCTCACGGCCGCCACCCGCTATGGCTGGCAGGTGGTGCGGATCGCGAGCGACTGGAAGAACGTGTTCGCCAAGCCGCTGGTGAAGAAGGCGGTCGCCGCCGCATCGGTCGCCGGCGCACCGGCGGCCGTCCCCGCCCCGCCGCCGCCGGCCGTGGCGGCCATGCCCGCAGGACAGTCGCCGCCCGAGGGCCCGCCGGCGGGCAAATGGGAGGACGAGATCGCGGCCTACGAGCAGCTCGACCGCGAGTCACCCGTAACGCCGGGCGGCGTCGTGCTGCTGGGGTCCTCCAACATCCGGCTGTGGAATACGCTCGCGGATGACTTTCCCGGTATGAACGTCGTCAACCGTGGCGTCGGAGGCTGCCGCCTGGAGGACCTCGCCGTGTTCGCCCCGCGGCTGCTGGCCGCCGCGAAGCCTCGCGTGATCGTGGTCAGTGCCGGCACGAACGATATCGCGTCGGGCGCGTCCGCCGATTCCATCCGGGATGCCTTCGTGCGATTCGTCGCCGCGGTGCGGCACGACCATGCGGATGCCACGATTGTCTTCCTGGCGATCTCGCCCACGGTGAAACGCTGGGATCAACTCGACCGCCAGCGGGAAGCCAACGCCGTGATCAAGGGCGTGATCGACGGGGAATCCCGCGACGGCGACCTGGTGTATCTCGACGCGAACGAGGCGTTTCTCGGGCCGGACGGCGCGCCCGCCGCCGAGTGCTTTCTGGACGACATGCAGCACCCGAGCACGATCGGCAACGCCCGCCGGGCGGACCTCATCCGCCCCGTGCTGCGGGCGATTCTGGACGCCCGCTGAGCCGGAGGGGGCCGGTGGTGCGTCGGGAAATGCCTGGCCTGCGGGCGGTGGTGGCTTGTCACGGTGGCCCGGCAGCGTGCGGCCAAAGGCTTGAAACCAGTCTGATTTCCCGAGTTCTCGCGATTCCGGACGAGGCCAGGTGGGGTGTCCGTCCGGTTGCAGGGGCGACGGTTTTTTAAAATCCCGGTTCCGGCTCGCCCAGTCCCTTGAATGGCGGATAAGTCAACGTAATCTATCCATCTTGCCAGGCGGCCGAATCGTTCGGTCGTCGGAAGAGATGGGTCTCTTCGACCGACCGAAGTTCGGGCGCGTTCGAGAAAAACCTGCTCGTTTCTCTCCCGTTCGTTCCCTTTTCCCTGGAGGTTTTCGTGGTTCGTAAAGTTCTGTTCGGCCTCCTGCCGGCGTTCGCCGTCGCCGCCCTGTGCACCAGCACGTGGGCCGGTGACTGCGCGTGCGGCAGCGGCAGCGAGGGCGCCGTCGTCAGCGGTGGTGAGTGTGGTGGTTGTGCCGGCTCGTGCGGCACGAAGACGGTGTACCAGAAGCAGTACGTGACCGAGATGAAGACGGTCTCGTCGACTGAGTACACCACCGAGACGCGTGAGCGGACCTACACGGTCAACAAGCGCGTTCCGCGGACCGAGACGAAGACCCGCACGGTCACCGTGCAGGTTCCCGAGACTCGTTCCAAGACCGTGAACTACACGGTCAACAAGAACGTGACCGAGACCAAGACGGCTGAGTACACCGTCCAGGTCCCGTACACCGAGTCGGTCGAGCAGACCTACACGGTCCACGTTCCGGTGAGCGAGGAGAAGACCTCGACCTACACCGTGATGGTTCCGAAGCAGGAGGAGAAGACCTCGACCTACACGGTCCAGGTCCCCTACACC
>JBJTRH010000255.1:0-30449 GCA_046076065.1 Planctomycetaceae bacterium
GTAGCCCGGCGCCTTCACGGCGCAGACCTGGAACGTGCCGCGGAGGCGGTTGATCACGAGCGTGGCCAGCGCCTCGCCGTCGACCTCCTCGGAGACGATCAGAAGCGGCTTGCCCGCGTTCACGACGGCCTCGAGCAGCGGAACGATGTCCTTGACGCTCGAGATCTTCTTCTCGAACACGAGGATGTAGCAGTCCTCGAGCACGCACTGCATCTGCGTGGGATTGGTGACGAAGTAGGGGGAGAGATAGCCGCGGTCGAACTGCATGCCTTCGACGAACTCGATCTCGGTCTTCAGGCTCTTGCCTTCGTCGACCGTGATCACGCCGTCCTTGCCGACCTTGTCCATGGCCTCGGCGAGCAGGTCGCCGATCTCCGCGTCGTTGTTGGCGGCGATCGACGCCACCTGGGCCATCTCCTTCTTGCCCTTCACCGGGATCGACATCTCCTTCAGCTTGGCGGTGATATCGGCCACGGCCTTCTCGATGCCCTGCTTCATCTGCACGGGATTCACGCCCGCGACGACGGCCTTGAGGCCCTCGTTGAACACGGCCTCGGCGAGCACCGTGGCGGTGGTGGTGCCGTCACCCGCCACATCGCTCGTCTTGCTGGCGACTTCGCGGACCATCCGTGCGCCCATGTTCTCGTAGACGTCTTCCAGGTCGATCTCCTTGGCCACGGTGACGCCGTCCTTGGTGACCGTGGGCGAGCCGAAGCTCTTCTGGAGGATGACGTTGCGGCCCTTGGGGCCGAGCGTCACCTTGACGGCGCGGGCGAGTTTGGCCACGCCGCGGCGCATCGCTTCGCGGGCTTCCTGATCGAATGCCATCATCTTGGCCATGTCTGCTGACTCCTCTGAGTGTGGGGGAGAACGAATGTGAGTGGTGCGAACGATTGCGGACGGTGCCGCGGAAGCGACGATCAGCCGAGGATGGCGAGGATGTCGTCCTCGCGCATCAGGAGGAGTTCGTCGTCGCCAACCCGAAAGGGCTCGCCGGCGTAGCTGGTGAAGACGACGCGGTCGCCGGGCTTGACCTGCAGCGGGTTGCGGGTCCCCTTCGAGTCGAGGCGTCCCTCGCCAACGCTCACGACCACGCCTCGGGCAGGCTTGTCCTTGGCCGAATCGGGCAGCAGGATGCCGCCGGACGTCTTCTGCTCGCTCTGCTCTCGCTCGACGACCACGCGGTCGCCAAGTGGCATGAGGGTCGACTTCTTCTTCGCGGGCTTGGAGGCGGTGGCCGACATGCTCGAAACCTTTCTCGTGGAATCGGGTGAGGGGAGACGCGGTCCGGGCCGGCCGTGCAACGGACTCTCCGTCGCGCGGCCCCGGCACGGGCTCGACCCCGGATCGCGGGACTGCCCGAACCGACCATGATCGGACCGGCTTGGGCTATCGGAAGCAAGTGGCGCGCCGGACGCGGCCCGGAACCGCCGTTCATGGGTTTCGACGGGGTTTCAGCCGTGTTTCTGAAGGCACGCCTCTTGGGCTTCCACTCCGTCACGCCCTGCCAGTTTGGCAGCGCAGTCCGACGCCCGGGATGGTTCGACACCCGACCATCGCCCCGCCGGGCCACGCGGCAGCCGCTCATGGCAAACCCCTCGATGAGCGGCTACGCTGCGATATCGTTGGGAAGTCGTCGCTTCCACCTCCGGAATGCCCATGCCAAGCCACAAGCGGATCGACGTCGCCAAGATGGGCGATGTCACGGTCGTGAAGTTCGTCGACAAGAAGATCCTCGACGAGGCCGGCATCCAGGAGCTCGGGGCGGAACTGTTCTCGCTCATCGAGCGGGACAATCGGCGGAGCCTTCTGCTGAACTTCGACAACGTGGATTTCCTGTCAAGCGCCGCCCTTGGCAAGCTGATCACGCTCGACCGCAAGGTGAAGTCGGCCCAGGGCCGGATGAAGATGTGCCACATCCGCCCGGAGATCCTCGAGGTCTTTCAGATTACGAAACTCAACAAGGTGTTCGACATCCGCGGCGAGGAGGCCGAGGCGATCTCGGCCTTCTGAGACGTGGCGCGGATTGCCCGTGCCGGCTGATGGCTGGCGGGCCAGGTGGACACCATGGCGAACAACCCTGCAGCACCGGGCACCTGGCGATTGGCCGTCGACCTGCCGAGCGAGCGCGGCTCCAATCGGCAGGTGACCGATGAGTTGCTAGCCCAACTCGACGCCCATGGCTGGCCCGAAGCCGACGTCTTCGCCGTGCATCTCGCCGTCGAGGAGGCGATCGTCAATGCGATCGTGCACGGCAACAAACTCGATCCCGCGAAGAAGGTCCACGTGGTCTGCGAAGTCTCGTCCGACCGAGTGCTGGTCTCGATCGCCGACGAGGGCCCGGGGTTCGATCCGACGGGCATACCCGACTGCACGGCCGACGACCGCCTCGAGGCCCCGGGGGGGCGGGGCGTGATGCTGATGCGGTCGTTCATGACCCGCATCGAATACAACCCGGCAGGCAACGCCGTGGTGCTGGAGAAACAGCGGCATCCGGCCGAATCCTGAGGGTCGTCGGCCGCGGGGCGGGGATATCGATTCCGCCCTGAAAATAAGCTACTCTCGAATCATCCGATCCCCGATAGCTCAACGGTAGAGCGAGCGGCTGTTAACCGCTAGGTTGTAGGTTCGAATCCTACTCGGGGAGCTTTCTTCGCAGGGTGCCGCACGGGCTCGTATGGAGCCGCACCGAGCCGCGTTCATCAAGCGGTGCCGGCAGAAACATCCGGCAAGAGCGGCTCGATCGCGGCCAAGATCGCCCGCGCTTTCTCGATGGCCTTCGTCGCACTCGCCAGCGACGCCTCGGCGACACCGCCATAGTCGGCTGTTTCACGAAGATCGAGGAGGAAGTCATAGTCGCGCCCGATATCTGCCGGCACTAGCCCCACCTGAATGAGGTCCCGATGCAGAGCCACCCTGACGGCAGTGTGCTTGGTGAACTCCATGCCGCGTCCCGCGAGCACGGCGGTCACGCCGTGGAAGGCCGCGTAGTAGGCCCGCGACGCCGATGAATCCGGGTCGGTCGCGAGAATCGCCTGAGCTGCAGCCAGGGAACGCGCCGCCTTCGTCCACTGGCTGCGAATGAAATCCTTCATGCCGCAATGCCCGACCGTCGACCTCGCGAAGCAGAGGGCTGTCGCCATGCTCATACTCCTCGCGTGTCAGCGGCTTCACACTCACGCGGCGACCGAGTCGCAGGGCAACCGGATACACCGCGGCCAGACCACGCTCCAGCTCGTCGCCATAGTCACCGGACTGCGTTTGGAGCACTGCAAGGACGTCGATGTCACTGTCTGGCCCAGCCTCGCCCCGAGCCTCGGATCCGAACAGCACCACCGCGTGCAGCCGATGGCCATAGGCTGTGGTAAGCCGTTCCTTGAGTTCGTCGAGCAGACGGGTCGCGATCACGGCGAATTCCTTGGCTACCAGACCCAAACCTCATTTTACCGCGCACCCGTGCGACCTCCTGCAACGCCATGCGGGTCGGAGAGTGAGTCGTTTTTTGAGTCGCTTTCGTGCCGACACCCTCATTTTCCCGAAGAATACGGCGGCTGTTACCCATCCTACTCGGGGAGCTCTTCTGCGAACTGGTAGGTCCAGAAGGCGCCGTATGGCTGGTAGAATCCGGCTGGGAGATTCTGCCATGACTACAGTGACGCTCAAAGAAGCCCAATCTGGCCTAGCCGACATCATCCATCGCCTCACGCCTGGGGATGAGGTCGTGATCACAGAGAACGACCAGCCCGTGGCTCGGATCGTTCCGACACTACCGATTCCCAAGAAGGCTCACCGCCAACTGGGAACGATGAAGGGAACCGTCCTCTACATGGCTCCCGACTTTGATGCTCCGCTCGAGGACTTCAAGGAGTGCATGGAATGAGGCATCTTCTGGATGCCCACACCTTGATCTGGGCGTTGGACGACCCGAGTAGGCTCGGTGCCAGTGCCAGAGCCATTCTTGAAAACCCCACCACTGAACTGACGGTAAGCGTCGGGACGATCTGGGAACTCTCCATCAAGACAAGCCTCAAGAAACTGTCGCTGTCTCTGCCGTATCGCTAATGGGTGGAGCGGGCGTTGGCAGACCTCAGCGTTACGGTGTCACCCATCACGCTGGAGTTCACCGAAAGGCAGACGGCTTTGCCGTTCCACCATAGAGATCCTTTTGACAGGCTCCTTATGGCTCAATGCCTTGTTGAGACCATTCCAATCGTGAGTGCCGATGCGGTGTTTGACCAGTACGGGGTCACCCGCCTCTGGAACTGACCTCGTTGCTCCCCCAAGGAGTCGCTGATGGGCTTCCAGGAGTCCTGGTGGGAACGGCGACGGACGAGCGTGCGTTTCCCTGCGACCTCCTGCGGGCTCCCAGCCCCCTTCCGCGTGAGTCGTTTTTTGAGTCACTTTCCTGCAGACCCCCGTGTTTTCACGGTGGATATGGCAGCTATGACGAATCCTACTCGGGGAGCTGCGAATGAAATCCTTCATGCCGCAACGCCCGACCGTCGCACCTCGCGAAGCAGTGGGCTGTCGCCATGCTCATACTCCTCGCGTGTCAGCGGCTTCACACTCACGCGGCGGCCGTGTCGCAGGGCAACCGGATACACCGCGGGCAGCCGATGGCCATAGGCTGACGTGAGCCGTTCCTTGAGTTCGTCGAGCAGGCAGGCCGCGATCACGGCGGGTTCCTTGGCTACCAGGCCACAAGCTCATCCTACCGCGAGCCGATGCGACCCCCTGGGGCTGGGCTGGAGGCCACGTCACTCCTCCAGCGTGACGCCGATCTTCACCCGCACCTGCCAGTGGGCGATCTGTCCGTTCTCGATATGGCCCCTCGTTTCCATCACCTCAAACCACCGCATCTTGCTCTCGTTGATTTCCGCCTTGGCGACGGCATTCTGAACCGCCGCCTCGATTCCCGTGTGAGACGAGCCGACCAACTCGATCATCTTGTACGTGTGCTCGCTCATTGGGCCGACTCCTTCGGGATTGGTGGCGACGGTGACTGAATAGCACGGGAATTATAGAGTTCTCACTCCGCCGGAGCCTCACGTCGAAATCCAAGGAGACAAATCCGTGGCATTTTCAGCGAAAATCGTTGGCGATGAGCTGGTTCTTCGAATCCCGATGAACGCCACGCCGGAGAAGTCATCCAGTGGCAAGACGCTGGTGGTTGCTTCAACCTACGGGAACAAGGAAACCGACTGCGTGGTGGATGGCAAGAAGGTGATCGTGGGGGTCAACGCCTACATCCCCAAGAAGTAGGTGGCGACGACGAGGCAGTCAGGGAGGCTCCGCATGCGTCCCATCTCGCGTTCCCTCAAGGAACACAGCCGATGACGACCCCCGCTTCCGGAAGCCCGTCAACGCTCACCTCCGTGCCACTGGTCAGCGTGGCCGTCAACGCCGCGCTCGCCTCGATCAAGATCCTCGCCGGATTCTTCGGCAACTCCTACGCGCTCATCGCGGACGGCATCGAGTCGACCGCCGACATCGTGACCTCGCTCGTCGTCTGGGGCGGCTTGAGGGTGAGCGCGGCGCCGGCGAACGAGCGGCATCCCTACGGGTATGGCAAGGCCGAGGCCCTGTCCGGCATCGTCGCCTCGCTCGCCCTGTTGGCGGCGGCCGGCATGATCGCCGTCCAGAGCATCCGCGAGATCCTCACGCCGCATCACCTGCCGCACTGGTCCACGCTGCTCGTGCTGGTGCTGGTGGTCGTCACGAAAATGATGCTCGCCCGGTGGATGGGCGACATTGGCGCGGAAGCCAAGAGCACCTCGGTGCAGGCCGACGCCTGGCACCACTGGGCCGACGCCCTGACCTCGATCGCTGCGTTTGTCGGCATCACCATCGGCCTGATCGGCGGGCCGGGCTATGAGCCTGCCGACGACTGGGCCGCACTGATCGCCTGCGGCGTGATCGTGGTGAGCGGCCTGAACCTTCTCCGGATGGCCGTCCGGGAACTGCTCGACGCCGCCCCGGCCAGGGAGTTCGAGCAGAAAGTCCGGGCGCTCGCCTCGGACGTCGACGGGGTCCGTGCCCTCGACAAGTGCCGGATCCGCAAGAGCGGCACCGCGTACTTCGTGGAACTCCACGTGGAGGTCGACGGCCAGGCCACCGTCCAGGAAGGCCACGACATCGGCGGCCGGGTCCGGAGCGCGCTGCGAAACTCTTCCCTGCGGATTGCCGATGCGTTCATCCACATCGAGCCAGCACGATCCACGACGTGACCCCGGAGGCGACCATGGGCGAGTCCAATGACGACACCCTGCACGAAACCGTGCACGACCTTTCAAACGCCGACCCCGCCCGCCGCGCGGCGGCCGCAGAGCGGCTCGCGCACTCGGGCGCGCTTTCGGGCGACGCTGTGCTCGCACTCGTGCGGGCCTGCGGCGACGATGACGACACCGTCCGAGAATGGGCCGTTTCCGCACTCGAAGACAGCGGGCCACCGCCCGAGGCCGTGATCTCGGACCTCACGCGGCTCGCGGAGTCGCCACAGCCGCTCACGGCCTACTGGGCGATCACGCTCCTGGGGCGAAGTGGGCAGGCTGCGGCGACCGCGGTGGACACGCTGACGCGCTGCATCACGGCGAAGGACCTCGCCGTGGCACAGCGGGCAGCCTGGGCGCTCGGGAGAATCGGGCCGGCGGCCGCCGCGGCGGTCTCGGCGCTTCGTGACGCCGCCACCCGCGGCGACGAGCGGCTCGCGCGGCTCGCCGCAGACGCCATCGCGGCAATCGGCGCGTGACGATGGCGGCGGCCCCGATCGGCCGCCACGCCCCGGCCATCTCCGGCCGATATACAGGGGGTGCGGGGGAGCCATCCACGATCGTCGCGAGCAGCGGGCCGGTGCACCGGGCCGTGGGGCCTCGCCTTCGCGGTGTGCTTCCTCCTGCTGCGGCCGGCAGCCGCCCAGCAGCCGGCCGTCCCGGTCGTCAAGCCGTGGGATGCGGTCCTGATCGCCAGCTTCAACATCCAGGTGTTCGGCGAATCGAAGATGGCCAAGCAGCACGTCGTCGAGGTGCTCGCCCGGGTGGTCCGCAAGTTCGACATCGTCGCCATCCAGGAGGTGCGGGCGAAGTCGGACGACGTCGTGCCCTCGTTCGTGCGGGCCGTGAATGCCGATGGCAGTCGCTACCACTACGTGATCGGTCCCCGCGAGGGACGCACCGTGAGCAAGGAGCAGTACACGTTCGTGTACGACACCAACCGGATCGAGGTGGATGCCTCGTCGCTCGGCGTCTGTCCGAATCCGGGCAACGCCCTCCATCGGCCGCCGATGCACGTCCGCTTCCGCACCCGCGTGACGCCGGCCGATCAGGCGTTCACCTTCTGGCTCGTCGACATTCACACCGATCCCGACGAGGTGCCGCAGGAGCTCGACGCCCTGACCGGCGTGTTCCAGGCGATGCAGTCGCTGCGGCCCGACGAGGACGACGTGATCCTGCTCGGCGACCTCAACGCCGGGCCGCCGGAGTTCGGCTCGTTCCGCCGCATCCCCGGGATCGGCTGGGCGGTGTCGGGCGTGACCACCAACACGCGACGCAGCAAGACCTACGACAACATCGTGTTCACCAAGCCCGCCACCGCCGAATACCTCGGCATGTGGGGCGTGCTCGACCTGCAGAACACCTTCGGCCTGCCGCTCGAGACGGCGCTCGAGGTCTCGGACCACAACCCGGTGTGGGCGGCGTTTCAGCCCTGCGAATCACGGCCGACCGCCGTGATGGCGGGCCAGCCGGCCGTGGTCCGATGACGAGCCCCGCCTGCGACGGATCAGAGCGAGGCGGTGATCGTCGTGGCCGCCGGGGCCGGCTCGACCGCGACGGTCGACGGGGTGACGTCGTCGTGGAACTCGGTCGGATGATCCTCGGCCGGATGGCCGTAGAGATCCTGCATGCCGACGACCGCCGCCAGATACTCGTTGAAGTGCGCGTCCATGAAAAAACCCTCCGTGGTTGACCAATACTACGCACGCCGGCGGGAGAGGTTCATCGTCTCCCCCTCCACCGAGCCTGCGCAGCCTGCCCGGCTTTCCCATCATGGAGTCGGCTCATGAAACAGGTCGTTGCCCTCGTGCTCCTGGGACTCGCCGGCGCGGCGGGCACGCTCCTGCGGGCCGGCTGCACCGCGGTCGCCGTGCGGCTCTGCGGCCCCGCGTTTCCCTGGGGAACGCTCGCCGTGAACGTGGCGGGGTCGTTCGCCTTCGGCGCGATCTACTCCTCCGTGCGGTCGCGCAGCCTTCCCACCGAGTTCGACAGCGTGCTCCTCGTGGGCCTGCTCGGGGGCTTCACGACCTACTCGAGCTTCGCCTTCCAGTCGGTCGAGATGGCCGAGTCGGGCCGCGGTTCCGCGGCGGCAGCCTATGTCGCGGCCACCACGCTGCTCGGGCTCGCCGCAGCCTGGTGCGGGCTGCGGTGCTTTCGCTGACCGCCGCTCAGTCGCCCGTCCAGCGGCACTCGTAGACGGTTCCTTCGCGCGGCGTGATCACCGACCAGCCGATCAGCCGGCCGTAGGGATGGTCGATCGTGTACCGCGACGTGAGCGGCTCCGCCTTCGCGTCGTCGCCCCGCGGATAGGTGACGAGCTGATATCGCTTGTAGGGATGGTCGTCGGGAAAGAGCATCCAGACCGTGAGCAGGTCGGCGTCGAACTGCATCACCATCGGCATCCGGCCCGCTGGCAACGACGCGAACCGCACGACCGCGGCGACTTCCAGGGGCACGGGCTGTCCGACTGGCGCCCGCGACAGGTCGACGTGGAGCTCGTAGTGCAGGTCTGCGGCGCCAGCGGCGTCGCGGCCACGCACCCGACGAACCTGGATGGGGGTGGCGTCCTTCGGCTGACGGTATTCGACCTCCTGGACCGGCAGGACCGTGCGGAACACCACGCCCTGCTTGCGGCGGGCCTCGTCGGTGACCCGCAGGACGACCCGCTCGCGGAAGTGCACCTGGCCGCCGAGATCGGGCCGAAGGCCACCGCTCCACGCCGTGCGGAGGTCGGTGATCCGGCTGTAGGCGAGAATCTCGAGTCCCTTGAAGTCGTCGGTGGTCGCATCGGTGGCATCGGCCACGTCGAGCTTCTGCCAGGAGCCGAGCGGATCGGCCTCGACGAGGTCGAGCACGAGCCGGATGTCGGGATCGCCCTCGGCGATCGAGTCGATCATGCTCGTGAGCATCGCGGCATGGCGATGCAGCCGGTAGACGTGCACGGGCAGGACGACGAACAGGAGCAGGCCCAGGGCCGCGTACAGGTAGCTCGGCCAGTCCTTCCAGTCGAGCAGCGTGGACCACACCTTGCGGTGGCTCGACGAGCGGAGCTGCTCGGCCAACCGCGCCGGGGAGCTCGTGCCGGCCTTCCGAGCCGTACCCGAGGGATGGTCGGCCGAGTGCCCGGCCGTCACCGAATGCCGACCCGGCAGCGGCTCCCACGGCGGGCCGTCGTGAACGGGCTGGAGCGCCTTGTGGCCGAAGCGGCGATGCAGGCTGCGAGCCACCTCGTAGCCGTGGGCCACCAGGGTATTGACCTCCAGGTCGCTGAATCGATCGAGATCGGTGCGGATGCTCGACACCTCCGCCTGCACCACCGGATGCAGGGCGTGCGGATCCTCGTGCGGATCGACCACGTGCGTGACCGGCAGGAAGTAGTAGCCGTTGCGGTCGCCGAAGTTCTCCCGCTCCAGCTGCCAGACGCGATCCCAGAGAATGTCGGTCGCCCGGATCGACTGCGCGATGAACCCCAGGGGCGAGTTGCCCAGGATCTGGAACGGCTTGCCGGCATCGCTGACGAGCACGCGGTGGTACTCGCGGCCCCGGTGGGCCGTCAGCCAGGCGAAGGCCCTGGTGCCGAGGTTGTCGTACACGCCGCCGTCGGTGAACGACTCCGGCGGAAACTGCCCCTCGTGCACGCCCAGATCGTCGGCGCTGATCTCGACGGGGGGGAAGAAACCCGGGAACGCCGACGACGCGCTGACCACCTTCGCGACGCTGGCCGTCTGCCCGGTGATATGGCGAAACGGATCGTTCTCCCCGAGCTCCCGCTTCTGCAGGTGCAGGCCGTCGCGGTTGAACACGGCCATCACGCCGTCGCTGACGTTCGTGGAGAGGATGTGCAGCGCCGGCTTCTCGGGCAGCTCGAACAGCCGCCGGTCACCGTACAGGAACGTGCGGTATGCCTTCTCGAGAAGCGCATTGGGGGTGAACGTCGGGGCGTGCCAGCCGGCGAGCTTGCCCAGCAGGCGGACCGGAAACAGCAGCGGCAGCCGGCGGACGATGTGGTTGCGGACGTCGTGCTGCACAAACCGGACGATCTCGGCGGCCGCCTCGTCGAAGGCCCGATCGTCGCCGGTGTAGCGGTCCCAGTTGAGCACCAGATGCGCCGCGAGGATGCTGCCCCCGGACACCGCCGCGATGTCGGTCACCAGTTCCAGTGACCCGCAGTCGCGGAGGTAGCGGATCACGCCGAGGTGGTAGAGCGTGGCACGAAATCCGCCCCCGGAGAGGGCCAGGCCGATGGAGGACATGAATCGACCGCTCCCGCGATCAGGACGTGTGACCGACACGGCCTCAATCTACACGCCGCCCGCGAAAGGCCGCCACGTTGAACCGCCCGCAACCGCCGCGGCATACTGTCGCCCCGTCTCCACACCCCGGAGCAGAATCGCCATGGGCCTTCTCAAAGAGTTTCGCGACTTCGCCATGCGCGGCAACGTGATCGACCTCGCCGTCGGCGTGGTGATCGGCAGTGCCTTCGGCAAGATCATCAGCTCGCTCGTGGCCAACATCATCATGCCGCCGCTCAACCTGCTGACGAGCAAGTTCGGCGTGAACTTCACCGACCTGGCGTACAAGATCAAGACCGAGGCGCCCAAGCTCAACGCCGACGGCACGATGGTGCTGGAGGACGGCAAGCCGGAGATGGTGTTCCAGAACTATCCGGTCCTCAACTACGGTCCCTTCATCCAGTCGGTCGTCGACTTCATGCTCGTGGCCGCCGCGATCTTCCTGGTGGTCAAGGCGATCAACACCGCCAAGGCGAAGTTCGAGACCAAGAAGGACGAGGCGCCCGCGGCCCCGCCGGAAGACGTCGTGCTGCTCCGCGAGATCCGCGACGCTCTCGTGAGGAAATAAGCCGATCATGGGATTCTGCGACGCCGACTTCCTGCTCTCCACGCCGGTCGCGGCCGACCTCTACCACCGGGTCGCGGCCGGCCAGCCGATCGTCGACTACCACTGCCACCTGAGCCCGAAGGACATCGCCGAAGACCGGCGGTTCGAGAGCCTCCATGCAGCGTGGCTCGAGGGCGACCACTACAAGTGGCGGGCGATGCGGGCCGACGGCGTGAGCGAGGAGCGGATCACCGGCTCGGCCACGCCGCGGGAGAAGTTCCAGGCGTGGGCGGAGACGGTGCCGCACACGCTGCGGAATCCGCTGTTCCACTGGACCCACCTCGAGCTTCGGCGGCACTTCGGGATCGACGACCTGCTCGACGGCACCACCGCCGACAAGGTCTGGACGGAAGCCAACCGGCAGCTGGCCACGGGGCCACTCACCGCCCGGGGCATCCTCATGGCGATGAACGTGGCCCTCGTCGGCACCACCGACGATCCCGCCGATCCGCTCGACTGGCATGCCGCGATCGCCGCGTCGGGGTTCGCCGTGAAGGTCGTGCCCACGTTCCGCCCGGACGTGGCGGGGAAGGTGCACCAGCCCGAGAAGGTGAAGGCCTGGGCGAAGAGGCTCGCCGACATCTCGGGCATCGCCACCGACACCCACGCAGGCCTGCTCGCAGCCCTCGCGAAGCGGCACGCCGACTTCGCCGCCGCCGGCTGCCGGGCCAGCGACCACGGGCTCGACGTGCTCTCGCCCACCCACTGCACCGACGCCGAGGCGGCCGGCATCTGGCAGCGGACGCTCTCCGGAACGCCCGCCACGCCCGAGGAGGCCGACCGCTTCGCGACGCACGTGGCGCTCCACGTGGCCCGGCTCAACCACGCCCGGGGCTTCGTCACGCAGCTCCACCTCGGCGCCTTTCGCGATCCCAACCTGCTGCTCGCGAAGCGGCTCGGCTCCGACGCCGGCTGCGACACGATCGGCGACCTGCCCCAGGGCCCGGGGCTGATTCGCTTCCTCGGCCGGCTCTCGGGGGAAAACACCCTCGGCCGCACGATCCTCTACAACATCAACCCCGCCGACAACGCCGTCTTTGGCGCGATGCCGGGCTCGTTCCAGGACGGCATCATCCCCGGCAAGATGCAGTGGGGCAGCGGCTGGTGGTTCATGGACCAGGAGCGGGGCATGCGCGACCAGATGAACATGCTCTCCGACCTGGGGTTGCTCGCCCGGTTCGTGGGCATGGTGACCGACTCGCGGTCGTTCCTCTCCTACCCGCGGCACGAATACTTCCGGCGGATCCTCTGCGAGCTCCTCGGCGGCGACGTGGCCAGCGGCCGGCTCCCCGACCGCCGCGACTGGCTCGATGCCGTGGTCGCCGGCGTGTGCCACGGCAACGCCCGCGCGATGTTCGTCGACTCCGTCACCGGCTGAACCGCTCGGCCGCGACGGGATCGAGCGAGAACCGCACCCGGACGTCGGGGTGCGTGGTGTAGAGCCGCAGCCGGCGGCCGTCGTGGATGAGCGTCGCGCTCGACCGCTTGGGATGGGCCGGATCGACCGGCAGGACCGGATTGCCCGCCCACTTCTGCCAGTGCACGAGGTCGTCGCTCGCGGCGAGGCACGTCTGCCACGTCTTCCGGTCGGGATCGGGGCTCGCGTGGTAGTAGGCATACCAGCGTCCGTCGAACTTCACGATCTGGTCGATCGCGATGCCGTGGCGATCGCATGCCTCGGGACCGCAGGCGAGCACCGGCTCGTCGCGGACGTTCGTGAACGTGCGGCCGTCGCGAGACGTGGCGAGCCAGACGCCGTCGTCGAACCGTTCGTAATAGAGATGCAGGAGGCCGCGCTCGACCCAGAGTGTGGGGGTGCCCCGCGGGCCGTCGGAGATCGCCGCGCCGGAGGTGAGGCGGATGTCGAGCGGGCCGCAGGGCCGCCACGACCGGAGATCCCGTGACACGAGCACGTGCGCGATGTCGTGCGTGCCCTCCGCGACCATGAGGAATGTTTCCCCACCCCGGGTCCGGGTGGCGGCCACGCAGACATCCTCGATCCAGCGGTCGGAGAGGAGCGGGCCCGCCGGACGCCGCCAGGTGAGCCCGTCGGGACTCGTGGCATGGCCGAGCCGCCGCACCGGATCGCGATCGGGGTTCGAGCCGGTGTACCAGAGGTGCCAGCGGCCGCCGTGCCGCAGGATCCAGCCCCGCTCCCGCAGGTCGCGATCCCAGGCGTCGGGTCCGCCCCCGGTGAACAGCGGCGCGGACGACACCGGACCGAAGGCAGTGAGCGCCCCGGGAACGTCGTCGCCGGCCGCCCGAGTGGCCGCTCCGACAACGCCGAACAGGCAGGCGAGGAGCACGAGGGGCATGGCGACATGATACGCCCTGACCGCCGCTACGATGGAAGGCGTGTCTCTCCTTTGCCCCAGAGCGCCATTCATGAGGCTCCCCGGTCGCACGCTCGCCGCCCAGCTCGTGTGGCCCGTGGTGGGGCTCGTGCTCACCGCAGTGCTCGCTCTCGTCGCCTTCACCACCTGGCAGGCCACCCGCAGCGCCCTCGGCGACGCGGCGCGGAGCCGCGAGCGGATCAGGGCGGCACTCGAGCGATCGAGAGTTCCCCTCAACCCGGCCGTGGTCGATGCGCTCGGCGACCTCACCGGCAGCGAACTGGTCGTGTGGAACGAGGGCGAAGACGCGCCGGCCGCCTCCACGCTTCCCCCCGATCGCCTTGCGGCGGCAGCGGCGGAGCTCCGCGCGGCCCGCGACGGCGATGTGGTCACGCTCGACGGCGGCTCATATGCCGTCGGCCTCGTACGGGCGTCCGGGGTGCGGCCGGAGCGGGCGATCCTGCTCACACCGGTGCACGGCGCGGCGGCCACCATGGTCGCAACCGCCTGGCCCGTGATGGCGATGGCGGCGGCGACCCTCGCCCTGCTCGTGCCGCTGGGTCTCGCGGCCACCGGAAGCATCGCCCGGCGAATCGCGGGCATCGAGCGACGGGTGGAGCGGTTCGCCCGTGGCGACTTCGCAGCCGAGGAGGTCGTCGCGAGCACGGACGACGAGCTGGGACGGCTCGCCACCGGCGTCGAACGGATGCGTGGCGAGCTCGAGTCGCTGCGGTCGCGGCTGGTGGCCGGCGAACGGGAGCGGCTGCTCGGCCAGCTCGCTGCGGGCTTCGCGCACGAACTCCGCAACGCCATCACCGGCGCACGGCTCGCGATCGACCTGCACCGCCGGCGGTGCCCGGGCGTCACGGCCGCCGCCCCTGCCGACGAGAGCCTCGCCGTGGCCTGCCGCCAGCTCGACATCCTCGAGGAGGAGGTCCGAGGCCTGCTCGCGCTCGGCAAGCCGCCGACCGATGCGCCGGCGGCCATCGATCTCGACGCGCTGGCCTTGGAAGTCCGCGAGCTCGTGGGGCCGCGGTGCGACCATGCCGGTGTCTCGTTGGTGGAGCACGTCCCGTGCGGCATGCGCATCATGGGCCGCCGCGACGGCCTGCGGGCGGCGCTGGTCAATCTCGCCCTCAACGGGATCGACGCCGTCGGTCACGGCGGGCATGTGAGCATCGTCGTCGATCCGGCTCCGCCTGGCCTCGCGCTGGTCGTCGAGGACGATGGTCCTGGTCCGCCCGCCGACCTGGCGGCGACGCTTCAGGAACCCTTCGTCACCGGCAAGCCGGAGGGGATCGGCCTGGGCCTCGCGGTGGTGCGCGCCGTGGCCGAGCAGCACGGCGGCACGCTCCGCTGGTCGCGGCCAGCCGGCCGCACGCGGTTTGAGATCCGCCTGCCGGAAGCGACGGTGCTCCGCCCGGACGTGGAGGCGATGGCATGAGCAGGATCCTCGTAATCGACGACGAGCCCGCCATCGGCTGGAGCCTGCGGGAGATGCTTACTGACGACGGGCACTCCGTCGACCTCGCCGCGAGTGCCGCCGAGGGACTGGCCGCGGCCGCGACCACCGCGCCCGACGTCGTCCTGCTCGATGTGCGCCTGCCGGGACGAGACGGCATCGACGCGATCCCCGACCTCCGCGCGGTCGCGGCGGCCGCACCCATCGTGGTGATGACGGCGTTCGGCGACCTTGACACCGCCGTCCGGGCCGTGCGGGCGGGCGCGTTCGACTTCCTCGTCAAGCCGTTCGACCTCGACCATGTCGCCGCGGTGGTCGCGCGGGCCCTCGCGAGCGGACGCTCGTCGGGCGCTGGGTCCGGCGCGGACGATGTGCCGGCCACGCTCGTCGGCACGTCGCCCGCCATGCAGGCGCTCGTCAGGCGGATCGCACAACTGGCCGACAGCGATGTGCCGGCCCTGATCCTCGGGCCACCCGGTAGCGGAAAGAGGCTCGCTGCACAGGCCATCCATGCTCACGGCCGGCGCCGCGACGGCCCGTTCGTGGCCACGAGCCTCGCCGCCCTCGCACCGGCCGCCCGGGCCGCAGAGCTGTTTGCACCCGGCACAGGGCTCGTCGACCGGGCCGCCGGCGGCACGCTCTTGGTGAGCGACATCGATGCGGCGCCGGCCGATGTGCAGGACCGGCTCGCCGGTCTGGTCGACGCCGCCCGGCCACCCGCGCAGGTCCGGCTCCTCGCGGCCTCGAGCCGTCCACCCGACACCCTCGGCCTCCAGCCCGCGCTCGCCCGCCGGCTGCAGGCTGCGGTGGTCGAGGTGCCGCCGCTGGCCGACCGCGGCGCCGACGTGGACGTGCTCGTGCGGTCGATCCTCGACCGCCAGGCCGCCGCCGCCGGTCGCTCGCCGCCGGACGCGACGCCGGCGTTTCTGGCGGCGGTCCGCGGCCGCGACTGGCCGGGCAACGTCCGCGACCTCAAGTCGGCGGTCGAGCACGCCGCGGTCGTCGCCCAGGGCGGGCCGTTGGATCCAGCCCACCTGCCCGCGGTGGCCCATACGGCCGGCCCGATCGAGTCTGCGGCGCAGGGGCTCTCGGCCGCCGTGCGGGAATGGGCCGTCGCAGCCCGTGCGGAGTTCTCGCGGTTGCCGGAGCCCGACCTGCACAACCGCACGTTGCGGCTCGTCGAGGCCACGCTCCTCCGCGAGGCGCTCGCCCACACCGGCGGCAACCGCACCGCGGCCGCCCGGCTGCTCGGCCTCGACCGGGCCACGCTCCGCACCAAACTCCGCCAGGCGGGCCTCGACGAGTGACCTGCCACCGCGGTGAAAACTTCCCCGGCACCGGCGAAGGATTCCCCGCGCCGCGGCCTCGCTGCCGTCGATAGCATCTCGCGAGGCCCCGAATCGGAGGCCGCCGGAGGTGCCCTCGTGTCGATCAGGATTGGAGGCTCGGCGTCGCGTCGTGGCTTCACGCTCGTGGAGCTGCTCGTCGTGATCGCGATCATCGCGGTGCTCATCGGCCTCCTGCTCCCGGCCGTGCAGGCGGCCCGGGAGTCGGCACGGCGCACCTCCTGCGGCAATAACCTGCGGCAGCTCCCGATCGCCTTCCTGAACTACGAAAGTGCCCAGAAGGTCCTGCCGCCGCTGAAGCGGACCAGCAACTGCACCGCCGCCCCGAACAGCGAGCCACGGATGGCGCAGCGGAGCTGGGCCTGCGACGTGCTCGCCTACCTCGAGGAGGGCAACCTCGTCGCCGGCTACAACCTGTCGCAGGACTGGTGGGTCAACGCCGATGGCTCGGCCGTCAACGGCGGCACGGCCGGCACGCTCGACGAGAATCCGAGTGGCAACCGGGCCATCGTCCGGCGGCAGTTGCCCGTGTTACAGTGCGCGTCGAGCCCCGTGTCAAACCGCATCCAAGACAAGATCGACAGCCCGCGGAAGACCGGCGCCTGCACCGACTACTTCCTCGTGGCCGGGACCGGCACCGCCTTCAATGCGGCCGCCGGACTGCCCGACGGGACGGTGCCACCGGGTCCGGGCGCGACGGAGACATGGTCGGGGTGCGGCGCGGCGGCGAAGCGGCCGCGATGCACGCTTGCCCGCGTGACCGACGGTCTCTCGAAGACGATCCTGATCGCGGAGTGCACTGGCCGCGAGGACGTCTGGCGGGCCGGTGTCCGCACCACGGCCAACGCCGACAATGCCGCCGGCGCCGCCTGCGCCCGGGCGCAGGGCGGTTCGTGGGCGACCAACGACAATCCTTACGGGTTCGGCGAGAAGACAACCGGCTGGTGCACGTCGGGGCCGACGGCAGGCGCGATTCCGGCGGAGCTGATGCGGGTCAACGGCTCCAACGAATGGGGCTGGCTGATCTACGCCTGCCACACCGGAGGCGCGAACGTCGCCTTCGCCGACGGCTCGGTGCGGTTCGTGAGCGAGGGCACGTCGCCGCAGATCCTCGGCCAGTTCGCGACCCGGGCCGGTGGCGAGACCGTTTCGCTCGACTGACGCCTGCTGCTTTCCCGGCCCCCATCCCGGCCGTAGAGTAAGACTCGTGCGTCGGCGTCGCCGACACGGTCGCTTCTCCATCGATAATAAGGCTCATCATGGACATCCTCGGCGAGATTCTGAAGCAGGTCCTCGAAGGCGCGGCGCAGCAGCAGGCCCAGGCCCAACGGCAGCCGCAGCCCCAGGAGCAGCCCCGCCCCCAGCAGCAGCCGCAGGGCATGCCCTCGCCCAATGACCTGTCTGACATCCTGTCGCAGATCTTCGGCGGGGGATCGGCCCAGAAGCTGCCCGACGTGGTGAAGCAGTTCGAGGAGAAGGGGATGCGGGACCAGGTCGACTCGTGGGTGCGCACCGGCCCCAACAAGCCGGTCGATCGGCGGCAGATCGAGGATGCCTTCGGCCAGCGGGAACTGGATCAGATCGCCCGCACGAAGGGAATCGACCGCGATCAGCTCGCCGAGGTGCTCGCCAAGTACATCCCCCGGATCATCGACGAGCTGACCCCGTAGGGTCAGATGCCCGGCCGCCGCTGAGCGGGTCCGGCAGGCGGGTCGCGAAGCTATACTCGGGACCGCGAGGCTCCGATGTGCCGTGCTTCCGTTTCGTTCGTGGTCGCGGTCGGTCTGGTGCTCTGCGGCCAGGTCGATGCCATCGTCCGCGCCGACGACCGGACGCACGCATGGGCAGGCGTCGAGCTCGCGTGGCGGAACGACCCTCGTCCGGCTGCCGACGCGCAGGTTCCCGTCGAACCGCCCCCGTCCCGCCGCACCACCCGCCGCGCCCAGCGGCGGGGCCAGCGGCGAATCGAGGCGGAAGCCCCGCCGGCCCGGGCCGCTGCGGCGAGCCCGCCGGCCGTGGCCATCCCGACGCCCGCGGTTCCGCCGCCGGCCATGCCGCTCGTCGTCGAGCGACCGGCGCAGGACCGCACGGTCGTGCACGATGGCCAGCCCTATGGAACCGATCCCCGGCAGCGGTTCGACCTGCACCTGCCGGCCGGATGCAGTGGCGGTGGACTGCCGCTCGTGGTGTGGATCCACGGCCCTGACTGGAGGACCGGTGGCCGTGACGAGTGTCCCGTCGTGTGGCTCACCGAGCAGGGCTTCGCCGTCGCCACCATCGACTACCGCCCCAGCGACGACGCGGTGTTTCCGGCGCAGCTCGACGACTGCCGGGCGGCGATCCACGCGATCTGCTCGGAGGCGACCACCTGGGGGATCGATTCGGCGAGGATCTGCGTCGCCGGCTCGGGCGGCGGCGGCCAGCTCGCAGCCCTCGTCGCCTTCGCACCTCCCGATCAGCCGCCGATCCGGGCGGCCAGCACCGACGAACCCGACGACGACGTGGCGGCGGTGGCGCTGTTCGACGCGCCGACCCATCTGCCGTCCCTCGGCGCAGCGCACGACCGGGCGGGCTCGGCCGAGAGTCGGCTGGTGGGCGGACCGCTGCCCGAGTTCCGTGAGGTGGCCCAGAAGGCCAGCCCGCTCGTACACGTGTCAGCGGACGATCCACCCACGCTGATCGTGCAGGGGTCGCGGGGCGACGGCGTCGCACTCGACCAGGGCGAGAGGCTCGACGCCGCCCTGCGCACCGCCGGCGTCGACTCGTCGCTGGTGGTGCTCGACGCCAATGCCGCCGCCCTGACCCCTCGTCAGGGCACGGCCGCAGGTGGCGCCTTCGTCGAGTTCCTCGACCGCGCTCTCGGTCCGGCCACCGCTCGAGTCGAGCACTGAGCCGCACCCCCTTTCCCGCGGTGATTCCGGTGCAACCGGCACGACGCGCACGGTGCACCAGAACCGTCAGGCTTGTGCAGTTGTCGCCGCCAGCCGCCGATACCTTCCGCTGTGCCGGTCGTCTCCGGCATCGCCGCCGCGGTCTCACGCCCGCCTCGTCGACGGCGTCCCATTCCCCTCCGCAACGAAGCCCACTCAGCCCATGCCGTCGCCACGCCGTACGTCGTCCTCCTCCGCCGTCCAGAATCCGCTGGAGACGTACCTGCGCGACATCAACGAGACGCCGTTGCTCACGGCCGACGACGAGAAGCGGCTGGCGACCGCGATCGGCCGGGGCGACGCGCTGGCCCGCGACCACATGGTCCGCGCCAACCTCCGGCTCGTGGTCAACATCGCCCGCGGCTATGCCAACCGCGGCCTGCCGCTGCCCGACCTGATCGAGGAGGGCAACCTCGGCCTGCTGCGGGCCGTGGAGGGCTTCGACCCGACGATGGGCACCCGGTTCAGCACCTACGCCAGCTACTGGATCAAGCAGTCGATCAAGCGGGCGCTGATCAACTCCGGGAAGACGATCCGCATCCCGGCCTACATGGTCGAGATCCTCTCGAAATGGCGAAGGGCGACCGCCCGACTGCTCGACACGCTCGGCCGCGTGCCCACGCCGGAGGAGGTGGCCCGGAGCCTCGGGCTGGCCCGCAAGAAGCTGCCGATCATCAAGAAGGCGATCCACGTGCACCAGTCGGCCGCGCACACCGAGCCGACCGAGGGGGGCTGGTCGCTCGGCGAACTCGTCCGCGACGAGAATGCCCGGTGTCCGGCGGAGGTGCTGCTCGACCACGACACATTGCGGCACGTGCTCCGGCGGATCGACGAGCTCGACCAGCGGGCCGGCACGATCATCAAGCTCCGGTTCGGACTCGCCGGGGGAGAGCCGATGACGCTCAAGGAGATCGGGGCGGTGCTCGGCCTGACGCGGGAGCGGGTCAGGCAGATCGAGTCGGAGACCCTCGCCACGCTCGCGATGGAGATCGACGGCGTGCCCCGGGCCAAGATCCGGTTGCGTCAGGGCGCATGACGCACCACACTCCTGGCATGGATCTCGCACGCCACATCCGTCCGATCCCCGACTTCCCCAAGCCGGGCATCCTGTTCCGCGACATCACGCCGCTGCTCGCCGACGCGGGGGCATTCGCGGCGTCGATCCTCGCCCTCGCCGAGCCGTGGCGGACGGCCGGGGTGACGGCGATCGCGGCGGTCGAGGCCCGCGGCTTCCTGTTCGCCGGCCCGCTGGCCCTCGAACTCGGCGTGGGCGTGATTCCGGTGCGGAAGCCGGGCAAGCTTCCGGCCGACACCATCTCCCACGAATACGATCTCGAGTACGGCCGCGACCGGCTGGAGATGCACAAGGGCGTGCTGGCCGAGGGGTCGCGGGTGCTCGTGGTCGACGACGTGCTCGCGACGGGGGGCACGGCGGCGGCCTGCATGCGGCTGGTCGAGACCGGAGGCGGACACGTGGTGGGGGCGGCGTTCCTCGTCGAGATCGCCCCGCTCGGCGGCCGCGAGCGGCTCGGGTCCCACCGAGTCGAGAGCGTGATCGTCTACTGACATGCGCCGCCGCGTCGTGGTGGCCATGTCGGGGGGCGTCGATTCGAGCGTCACGGCGGCGCTGCTCGTCGAGGCGGGCCACGAGTGCATCGGCGTGTTCATGCGGCACGCCGCGCCGGCCCTGCCGGCCGCGGGCGACTCGGGTCCGCTGGCGATCGTGGCGCCACGGACGGGCCACCAGGGTTGCTGCAGCCCCAGCGATGCCCTCGACGCCCGCCGCGTCGCCGATCGCCTGGGCATCCCGCTCTACGCCCTCGACCTGACGTCCGACTTCGAGCGGGTGATCGACGATTTCGCGACCAGCTACGGGCAGGGCCGGACGCCGAACCCCTGCGTGCGGTGCAACTCGTGGATCAAGTTCGGCCGACTCTTCGACCACGCGGATGCGATCGGTGCCACGCACGTGGCCACCGGCCACTACGCCCGGCTCGAGCAGGCCGCCGACCGGCCGGTGCTCCGCCGCGGACGTGATCCGGCCCGCGACCAGTCGTACGTGCTGTTCGACGTGCGGCCCGATCGCCTCCGTCGCATGCTGCTGCCGGTGGGCGACCTGGCGAAGGCCGACGTCCGTGCCCGCGCGGCCGCGCTCGGCCTCGCCACGGCCGACAAGCCCGACAGCCAGGAAATCTGCTTCGTGGCTCCCGGCGAGCACGCCCGGCTCGTGGCCCACAGGCTCGGGGGATCCCGGGCGGGCGAGATCGTCGACTCGTCCGGCCGCGTGCTCGGCCGCCATCCGGGCATCGAGCACTTCACGGTCGGCCAGCGTCAAGGGCTCGGCATCGCCGTGGGCACGCCGCTGCATGTGATCCGCATCGAGGCCGACACGTGCCGCGTGGTGGTCGGGCCACGGGACGAGGTTCCGGAAGATCGACTCGTCGCCGCCGAGGCGACGTGGCTCGGGCCGGCGCCGACGGAGCCGGTGGCGTGCTTCGTCCAGTGCCGGGCCCAGCGGGCGGCGGCACCGGCGGTCGTCACGCCGCTCGGCTCCGATCGGTTCGCCGTCCGGTTCACCGGAGGGCCGGACGCGTCCCCGGGCCCGATCTCGCCGGGACAACCCGCGGTGTGTTACGCCGGCGACCGGCTCCTCGGCGGCGGCTGGATCGAGCCTCCACCGGGGTGAATCGCGGTTTTTTGGCCGCCGGCAAACCGCGAACTAGGCTTGGGGAAGCCATGGTTCCATCGCCTCCAGGAACGCGCCCGTGAATCTCCGTGCCGCCGGACTGCCTGCCGAACTCGTGCTCGGCCTCGCCATCCTGGTGGGGATCGTGCTCCTCACGATGCTCCTGCTCGTCTTCAATTACGGGCAGCTCTGGTTCCAGGCCTACTGGTCGAAGGCCCGCGTGACCTTCATGGAACTGCTCGGCATGAGCCTCCGGAAGGTGAACGCGCGGACGATCGTGCAGGCTCGGATCATGGCGACGCAGGCCGGGCTCGGGCCCGACATCACGCCCCGCCGGCTCGAGGCGCACTACCTCGCCGGCGGCGACGTGCCCCGCGTGATCCGGGCGTTGATCGCGGCCCAGCGGGCCGACCTCGATCTCGACTTCGACCGGGCCTGCGCGATCGACATCGCCGGCCGCGACGTGCTCGATGCCGTGCAGACGAGCGTGAATCCCAAGGTGATCGACTGCCCGGACAGCGCCAGCGGCAAGTCGACGCTGTCGGCCGTCGCCAAGAATGGCGTCGAGCTCAAGATCAAGGCCCGTGTCACCGTCCGCACGAACCTCCAGCAGCTCATCGGCGGCGCCACCGAGGAAACGATCATCGCCCGCGTGGGCGAGGGCATCATCACGTCGATCGGCTCCTCGGAGAGCCACTTCGAGGTGATGGAACACCCCGACACGATCTCGAAGGCGGTGCTGCAGCGGGGCCTCGACGCCCAGACGGCCTTCCAGATCGTCTCGATCGACATCGCCGACATCGAGGTCGGCGAGAACATCGGAGCCCGCCTGCAGGCGGACCAGGCCGAGGCCGACACCCGCGTGGCCCGGGCGAAGGCGGAAGAGCGGCGGAGCGTGGCGATCGCCCGCGAACAGGAGATGAAGGCGGCCACCGCCGAGAACCGCGCCCGGCTGCTCCAGGCCGAGGCACTCGTGCCCAAGAGCATCGGCGACGCCTTCCGGGCCGGAAGGATGGCCGACCAACGGACCACGCCCTCGGCCTGACCCCCCGGACGGTTTGCCCAGCCGCTCCAGATTCCCGCCCGGGACGCCCCTGGGCCGCTCATTCCGTGCAGCCAGAGAAATCGGCCAAACCCTGACGGCCATTCCGGCCGATATCCATTTTTAGAGAGCGGTCGGCCGTCAGGATGACGGTCGGGCACCAGCCCAACGCCGCCCACGCGATGCCCACGGCAAGGGAGAATGCCCATGGCGATGCGACAGTTGCGGGTCTACACGGAACCCGAACTCAAGATTCGCGGCGACTTCACCGCCGTCGAGGAACGAGCCGACGAAGGCGTCCGGGTGACGCTCGGCGAGATCCTTCCACTGCTCGCCGACGCCGTCGCCAGCAACCGGACGTGGCTCTCCGACTTCTCCGACGACCAGATCACGATCTCGTCGGACCTCCACGACGTCCTCCAGGCCTACCGCCACTTCCGTCGCCCCGGCGCCTGAGCGGCCGGGCCGACGAGAGGGAACGGTGGGCCCCGGGCAGCGGCGTCGTCAGACGTCGAGGTTCTTGACGTCGAGCGCGTGCTTTTCGATGAAGTCGCGCCGCGGCTCCACCTTCTCGCCCATCAGCACGCGGAACAGGTCGTCGGCCGCGGCGGCGTCCGACATCGTGACCCGCAGGAGTGTGCGGTTGGCCGGGTCGAGCGTCGTGTCGCGAAGCTCTTCGGCGTTCATCTCGCCGAGACCCTTGAAGCGGGTGATCGAAAGCCCCTTCTCGCCCGCCCGCCGCACGGCGGTAAGCAGGCCGCGGAGATCCTCCAAGCCGATCTCGTTCTCCCCGCGGCGGAGCGTATAGCGGGCTGTCTCGCTGCCGGTGCGATCCTGCGGCAGAAGCGACTCGATCCCGAAGCCCATCGACTCGAGCTCCTTGAGGCCGGCATTGATGCTCCGCACCTCGTGGAGATCGACGACGACGAGCTGGTCGTGCCCCGTGTCATGGGCCGTCCCGGGAGTGGCGTCGCCGGCCGCCACCGACTCCTCGACCCGCCCCACCGCGAGTTCTCCACCAGCGGCCTTCTCCTTCCCCGCGACGAAGGCCTCGAGCTGGTCGCGGCTCGTGAACCAGTGCTCCTCGACGCCATAGTAGACGTGGTACATGGGCAGCTTGCCGGTGGCGGTGTCGCGGCGGTGGGCATGATCGCGAAGGCTCACGCCCCGCTTCTCGAGAGCCACCAGCGCGTCCTCGAGCCCGGACAGCGTGCGGCAGAGCTTCTGCATCTCGTCGCCCGCGATCTCCCGGCCGTCACCCGGCAGGAACACGCCCTCGCCGAGACCCTGGTCGAGGAGCTGATTCTTCATCTCCTCCTCGGTCTGCACGTAGTAGACGGTCTTCTTGGAGCGGACGCGGAACAGCGGCGGCTGGGCCACGTAGACATGACCCTCGGCCACCAGCCGGTACATCTGCCGGTAGAAGAAGGTGAGCAGCAGCGTGCGGATGTGCGAGCCGTCGACGTCGGCGTCGGTCATGATCACGACCTTGTCGTACCGCCGCTTGCCGAGATCCGCCTCGTCGCCGATGCCGGCGCCGATCGCCGAGATCACGCTCCGCACCTCCTCGTTGGCGAGCACCTTGTCCTCGCGGCTCTTGTAGGCATTGATGATCTTGCCACGCAGCGGCAGGATCGCCTGATACTCCCGATGCCGGCCTCCCTCGGCGCTGCCGCCGGCCGAGTCACCCTCCACCAGGTAGAGCTCGCACCTCTCGACGTCGCGGCTCGTGCAGTCGCGAAGCTTGCCCGGCAGGCCACCGCCCGACAGGGCTCCCTTCCGCTCGCGGAGCAGCTGCTTCGCCTTCTTGGCCGCCTCGCGGGCCTCGGCCGCGAGCACCCCCTTCTGGACGATCGCCTTGGCGCTCTTGGGATTCTCCTCGAGATACTTGCCGAGGAAATCACCGACCGCCGAGTTGATGATCCCCTCGACCTCGCCGTTGCCGAGCTTCGTCTTCGTCTGCCCTTCGAACTGCGGATGGGGAACACGGACGCTGATCACGGCCGTCAGACCCTCACGGACGTCCTCACCGGTGGGCACGAGATCCTTGTAGATACCAGTCTTCTTGCCGTAGGCGTTGAGGGCCCGCGTGAGCGCCGAGCGGAAGCCTGAGACGTGCGTGCCCCCCTCGGTGGTCGAGATGTTGTTGACGTAGCTGTGCAGGCTCTCGGTGTATTCGCCGGTGTACTGCAGGGCGATGTCCCAACTCACCCCTTCGCCCGAGCCCTTGATGGTGATCACGTCGGCATGGATCGCGTCGCTGGCCTTGTTGAGGTGCTCGACGAACTCCTCCACTCCCCGCTCGTAGAGGTAGTCCTCGGTGTTGCCACTGGCGGCGTCGGTGAAGGTGATCCGCACACCCGAGTTGAGGAAGGCGAGTTCGCGGAGTCGCCGCGAGAGGATGTCCCAGGAAAACTTGGTCTGCGGGAAGATCTGCGGGTCGGGCTTGAAGGTGGTCTTGGTGCCGGTCCGCGTGGTGGTGCCCATCTTCCGCACCGGACCGGTCGGCTCGCCCCGCTGATACTCCTGCTGCCAGACGTGCCCTTCGCGGGAGACCTCGACCTCGCACCACTCGGAGAGGAAGTTGACGACCGTCACGCCCACGCCGTGGAGGCCGCCGGAGGTCTGGTAGGCCCCCTTCTCGAACTTGCCGCCGAACTTGAGAACCGTCATCACCCCCTCGAGGGTCGAGACCTCCCGCTCCATCTCCTCCGAGAGCTGGGGATGGCGGTCGGTGGGAATGCCGCGGCCGTCGTCCTCGACCGTCACGCTGCCATCGACGTTGACCGTCACGCTCACGTGCTTGGCATGACCCGCCATGCACTCGTCGATCGAGTTGTCGACCACCTCGTAGACGAGATGGTGCAGGCCGAGGGAGGTGTTGTCGCCGATGTACATGCCGAACCGCTCGCGGACATGCTCGCGGTCCGAGAGGTGCTTGAGGTCGGCCGACGTGTAGTCCTGCTGGGTCTTGTCCGATGCCATGGGGAACTCCTGGCGGCGTGGGGCGATGTGTTCAGGTGGGGCGGACGGAATCCGGATGGAGCCGGCAGCGGATGTCGGAGATGCCTGCCGTCGGCAGGGCCGCGCGAAGCCCTGCCACGATCGACTGCTTCTGGAACCCGAACTCTTGGATGTGGGCGGAGTGGCTGACGAACACCTCCAGCACGCCCCGCCGGACGAGACCCGGCCGCGAGGCAGAGCGGAGTGGTTCGGGCACGACGTCGCCCCACGCCGTGTCGAGGGCCGTCGTCGCCTGCTCGCGGTCGTAGCCCGTGCGGGCCAGCAGTCGCGCCACGACCCGCCCGATCGACACGGGTCCTGGCGGGGTGTCGCGCCGACGGTGATTCGTACTCATGACAAAGACGCCGCCCACGCTAGTCGGCCGCCAACGGCATGATGACGTAGCCGTAGCCGTCATCCGTCAAACAGACGCAAGCACTCTGGGCGTCGGTCAACTCGACCGTCACCGTGGAGGCCGGATCGAGCACCCGGAGGAAGTCCGACATGAACCTGGGATCGAGCTTGATCCGCACGGTGGCACCGGCGTGGTCGATCGGTAGTTCGACGCGGCTCTCGCCGCTCTCGGCCGAGCGTCCGGCGAGCACCAGCTGCCCCGGCTCGAACGAGAAGTCGACCCCCTTCGACTGCTCGCTCGTGACGATGGCCGCCTGCCTGACGGCCGCGAGGAGCGGTCCGGCCACGAGCTGCACGCGGATCGCCTCGGGGCGGTCGGGAAACACGTCCCGCCACCGCGGAAACCGGCCGTCGACGAGCCGAGCGGAGATCGTCGTGCCGGAGGTCTTCACCAGGATCTCGCTGCCCCGCACCGCGACGTGCACGGGCTGGTCGGCGCCGCCCAGGCAGCGCTCGATGAGCTGCATGGCACGCGACGGCACGATCGGCGGCGTGTCGACGGCGGCACCCCCCTTCGCCTCGGCAGGACCCTGCATCTTCGCGAGCCGGCGGCCGTCGGTGCCGACCGCGATCACACCCGGCGGCGTGAACTCGACCAGCACGCCGCCGAGCGCGTAGCGACTCGATTCGCTGTCGGTGGCGAACACCGTCCGGCGGACGAGTTCGCGCATCAGCGGCGTGGCCACCTCGAACGTGCCCCCGGCAGGGAACGTCGGCACCTGGGGAAACTCGAGCGGATCCTCGGCGGGAAGCCGGAATTCGCTTCGCGGCGCCTTCACGAGCGTGGCAGGCCCATCGGACGAGATGTCGAAGACGGTTCCAGCGGCGGTCTCGCGGACGATCGCCATCAGGCGGCCGCTCGGGAGGAGGACCGCTCCGGGAGCCTGCACCTCGACGCCGTCGACCTCGACGCGGATTCCGACCTCGAGATCCGTGGCCGAGAGCACCACGCCTTCCGCAGCGGCCTCCAGCCTCACGTTGGTGAGCACCGGTTTCGGCGACCGGGACGGCACCACGGCGGCCGCGCTCTGCAGGGCGGCGAGAAGCGATTCCTTCGGGCAGCGGATCTTCATCGAGAGGGCGTTCCTGAAAGCCCGGATGGCGTCATCGTGAACGACTCATTCTACCCGAAAAATGTCGGGCTGGAATGCCCTCACGGGGCCTGGATGGAGGTCGTCGAGGAGCGACGACGAGGCATTGCTGGATCTTGACTATGAATGGAAAGAATGATCAGCAATGAGTAGAAACCGGGCCATCAGTAAGGACGGCATCCATTCCGATCCTTCGGATACGGCCGAGTTGCGAGGGAACCCCGTGAAAGACGCCCCGGGGCTCGCTGATTCGGCAGCCCGAGCATGGTGCATAACTCGACGGTTCGGGGTGAGTTTCTCGTCGCGTGAGCGGAGCCGAATCGCTGCTCACGCGGCACGTGCGTGCCACCGGTGGTCGACTGCGGTGCCACGAGTCGTCGTCCTGTCGATGCCGGAGATGTCGAAAGCCCCGGTCGCGACGCCGCGCCGGGAAACCGACACCGATCCGACACGCTTCTCATGCGGGCCTCGATCGCGCATCGCCCCCCTGCAGCGCCATCAGCACATCGCGGACATCGCCCGCGAGCGAAGGATCTGCCTCGAGCCGCCGCTGGATGCCGTCAACGCTGCGCATCGCCGTGGTGTGGTCGCGGCCGCCGAAAGCCGATCCGATGGCGTTGAGGCTTGCTCCCGTGCATACCCGGGCCACGTACATGCCGATGCTTCGGCTGCGGACGATGCTCCGCTGCCGGCTCTGGCCGATCAGGCTGGCGACCGAGACGCCGTGGACTCGCGCGGTCGTGCGGATGACCGTTAGCAGCGACGTGCGGCCGGCGGCCGGAGCGTAAGGCTCGGTCGCCGGCACCGTGACGATCAGGCCGGCGGAGAGCCGCGATTCGAGCATCGCATCGAGGCCCGCGGCGGCGGGATGGGAGGCAAGCGTCACACATGCCATCTCGCCGCGGTCCGCGATGGTGTCGAGAAACGCCGCGATCACCCGCTGACGTTCGGGCCTCCCGATCCGGTCGAGCCCGGCGATCGCCAGCCGGCCGGCGGCGAGGAGGCCGTCGTGAAGCCGCTCCTGCGTGGCCCGTGCGGAGGCGGCCGCGAGACGTCGGGCGAGACAGGCGGCGTCGTGAACCTCGGCGCCGAGATCCGCGAGGATCCGATCCCCCTGTGGGGCGATGATCACCAGGAGCCGCTGGCCGGACGTCGGCTGGGCGCCCGCCAGCACCGCAGTGAGGGCGGCCCGCGCGAGCCCGGCCGGCGTGGAGCGGGCGGGCGGCTGGTGGCGGCGTGGCGACGGCATGGTGACCGACCCGAGGTGCTGTGTGCCCCTTGGCCTCCCTGCCATGACGACTCCTGCGGGAGATTACCCGGAGCGGTCTGGTGATTGAAGGCCATGCACGGTGACGCCTTGAAAGACGCGTGCCAGCCGGCGCACGGCCTCGTCGACCTCGTCCGCGGAGGTCGTGATCCCGATGCTCGCGCGAAATGCCGACGGCGCGACCCACGCCGGGAGATGGAGCGCCTCGATCGCGGCAGAAGGCTCGCTCGAGCCGCTCGCGCATGCCGTGCCCGTGGCCAGGCAGACACCGGCCAGATCGGCTGCCATCACCAACGACTGCCGGTCGATCCCGGCGACGGCGATCGTCGATACGTGGGGAGCCCGCGGCGCAGCGGCCGCGATGATCACGACCTGCCTTCCGCCGGCTGCCGCCGCGGCGGCCACACCATCCTCGAACCGCCGCCGGAGCGCGGCGACGCGATCGATCACCGCCCGCCGCTCCGCCACGGCCGACTCGAGGGCCACGGCGAAGCCAACCGCCAGCGGCACCGCCTCGGTGCCGCCGCGCAGGCCGAGTTCCTGCGGTCCCGGGTGGAGCGGCTCGAGGGGCACGTCGCCGCGGATCACGAGGCCGCCGATCCCGCGTGGACCGCCGAACTTGTGCGGCGCCAGCGTGAGGGTGGCGGCGTGCAGATCGCGGATCGGCGGATCGATCCAGGCAACGGCCTGCGTGTGGTCGACATGGAGCGAGATGCGGGCGTCGGTGCCGATGCATTCGTCGGGCAGATCGAGCGTGCCGGTCTGTCCGCACGCGGTCGTCAGGCAGCGCACCACCGTCGGGCCCAACGGTGGCAGCGTCGTCACCAGCGCGGCGGTGGCCGCCGCCGTGCTGCCCTTCTCGTCCAGCGTCAGGACGACGCCCTGCCACCCTCGGCGGACGAGGTCTGTGGCGGAGGCCGCCACGCTCGCATGGTCCCGCGGCGACCAGGCGACGAGGCCCGCGGGGCCGCCGCGGCCGAGCAGGGCGAGCCGATTGGATTCGGTCGCGCCGCTGGTGAACACGAGGCGGTCGCGGCCCAGCCCGGACGTGCGGGCTCCGAGGGCCGAGAGAATCCGCTCCCGGGCCTCCTCCAGCGTGCGCCGCGCACGCCGGCCAAATTCGTGAGGGCTCGACGCATTGGCAAATGCCATGGCCGCCGCCTCCCGCATCGCCTCATCCACCGCGGTCCGCAGCGGCGTGGTGGCGGCATGATCGAGGTAGATCGGACCGCCCGGCGACGACGCGGCCATGGGATGGAATCCAGCCGCCTCAGCCGGCGTCGAGGAACGACGCGATCCGATCGAGTCCCGTCGCCAGCTTCGGCTCGGAGGCCGCGAACGACATCCGCACGAAGCCCTCGGCCCCGAAGGCGTTGCCGGCGACGAGCGCGACGTGGTGCTTCTCGAGCAGCGTCTCGCACCACTGCATGCTCGTGGCGACGCCCCGATCGGCCATCCGCTTGAGGGGCTCACGGATGTCGAAGAAGGCGTAGAACGCCCCGCCGATCTCGGGGATGCGCACGCCGGGCATCGTCTTCAGGCGGCCCGCCACGAGATCCCGCCGGGACTCGAAGGCCCGCAGCATCTCGGCCACGCAGTCCTGGGGGCCGGTGAGGGCCGCGACGGCAGCATGCTGACTGACGCTGCACGGATTGCTCGTCTCCTGGCTCTGGAGGTTGCCGATCGCCTTCGAGAGCGGCTCCGGGG